>JBJEWF010000046.1:0-4470 GCA_051884915.1 Kiritimatiellia bacterium | reverse complement strand
CGTCGCCCGCGCGGCAGGCGACGAAAATCATCAGCGAATACCACCAGAAGTCGCCGAGACGGGCGTGGAGCTTGTTGACAACTTGCATCTGTTTCGGGGAATTATAGCACATTTTCCGCCGCGCGCCTCCGGCGTCTTGGCCGACCGGGCGTGCGGCCGCTCCTGGGGACGCCGGCCTGTGCCGATTTGCGCGGGGACGGGCGATTTGGTAGACTGGCAACCAGTCGGAGGAAAGGAAGCAGAACCATGGGCAGAACAGTTGTTTCGGCCGCACTGGCCGTCTGGGCGTTTGTCGCCGTCGCGGCGGAGGTCGTGCCGTATCGCGATCCGACGCGCAAAGTCGGGGAGCGGGTCGGGGATCTGCTCGCGCGGATGACGTTGGAGGAGAAATGCGCCCAACTCGGCAGATACCTCGGCTTCAACGCATACGAGAGAACGGGGAACGACATCGTCATCAAGGACGAAGTGGCAAAAGCGATAGAAAAGAATCCTCCCGGAAAGATATACGGACTTCGCCGCGCCTGTTGGTGGTCGCGCAAGAATTGGCAGAACGGCATCCCTCCGGAGCGCGCGGCCGAGGTGGTCAACGCCATGCAGCGCATCGCCGTGGAGAAGACGCGGCTGGGGATTCCGCTGTTTTTCGTGGAGGAGGCGCCGCACGGCATCGTCGCGCTTGGCGAGACGGTGTTTCCGACGGGTCTCGCGTTGGGTTCGACCTTCGACGAAGATCTGCTCCGCCGCATCGGACTGCACATGGGCGAGTCCATCCGGCGCGGCGTCCACGGACCCTACGCGCCAATCGTCGATCTGGCCCGCGATCCCCGCTGGAGCCGGTGCGAAGAGTGCTTCGGCGAGGACCCGGAACTCGTCGCGACGCTGAGCGCGGCGCAATTCTCCGGCATGAAGGCCTGGGGCATGGAACCGTGCCTGAAGCATTTCGCCGGCGGCGGCAACGTGGAAGGCGGCCACAACATGAGAACGGTCCACATGGGGCCGGTCGAGTTCTTCAACTATTCGCTGAGACCCTTCCGCCGCATAATTCCATTGGGGGCGCATCACATCATGACGACCTACCACGACGTCGACGGGGAGACGTGCACCGGTTCGGACTATCTGGTCAACGAGGTGCTGCGCGGACAGCTCGGCTTCGACGGGTTCGTCGTGGCCGACGGCGGGGCGATCCAGTTGCTTCATAGCCGGCGCGTGGCCGCGACTCTTCCGGAGGCCGCGGCGATGGCGATGAAGGCCGGCGGACACCTCGAGAGCTGCGCCCGCACGCCGGACAAGTGCGGCGCTTTCATGCTTTCCGCCTACCGCGAAAATTTGATCGGCGAAGCGGAGATCGACAAGGCGCTGACGCCGCTCCTGCGGGTGAAGTTCGAGATGGGCCTGTTCGAGAATCCCTACGTCGGGAACGCGCTGCCGGATCGCGCGGAGGGGAGAAAACTCACGCTCGAAGCGGCGCGCAAGGGGTGCGTGCTGCTGGAGAACCGCGACCGGACGCTTCCGTTGAAGAAGGAAATATCCGTTGCCGTGATCGGACCCAACGCGAACGACAAGGTCATGAACCAGCTCGGCGACTATACCGCGCCGCAGATCCGGTCGAACGTCGTCACGGTGCTGGACGGCGTGAAGCAGATGGCGGCCCGCGTCGCCTACGCCAAGGGCTGCGGCATCCGCTCGAAGAAGCGCGACGGTTTCGCCGAAGCCGAGAAGATCGCCGAGGCGAGCGACGTGACGGTTCTCGTGCTGGGCGGCAGTTCGTCGCCGTTTGCCGGCACTAGGCAGAACGACATGTTCGGCGGCGCGACCGAAGTGACGGGCAACGAGGACGAGGAAAACGACAAGGAGTCCGGCGAAGGAACCGACCGTTCGTCGCTCGAACTGCTCGGCGCCCAGAAGGAACTGTTCCGCGCCGTCCGCGCCAAGGCCAAAAAGCTTGTCGTGGTGCTCGTCCAGGGCCGTCCGCTCCACGTCGAAGAAATCGCGGAACAAGCCGACGCCGTCCTGCTGGCCTGGTATCCGGGGCCGATGGGCGGCAAGGCGGTCGCCGAGATCCTCTTCGGCGAGACGAATCCGTCCGGAAGGCTCTCGGTGTCGATTCCGCGCAATGCCGGCCAGCTGCCGGTGACCGGCGATTGGCTCGAGAAGAACCGCCCGAGATATATCGACGGGCCCGGCGACGCGGCCTATCCGTTCGGCTACGGCCTGTCGTATTCCACCTTCGAATACAGGGGCATCCGGCTCGTCCGCGCGCCCGGGACGGACGCGCGCGGCGAGATCGAAGTGGAAATCGGGAACACGTCCGCGCGTGATGGCGACGAAATCGTCCGCGTCTATTTCCAGGTGACCGGCTTCGTCCGGCAGCGTCCCTACCGCGAACTGCTGGCGTTCAGGCGCGTCCCGCTGAAGGCCGGCGAAACGAAGCGCGTGCGGATCCCGTTCGACGCGAAACTCTTCGGCTCCTACAACCGGCACGGGACCTACGACGCGCCGCGCGGCTCCATCAAGGTGTGGGCCGACGGCTGCAAGGAGACGCTGACGTTCAAGGGCGCCGAGCTGCGGTTCGGCGACTAGGGCGGGAGGGCCAAAACGATGCCGTCTGCGATTTCAACGGAACTCGGGAAAAGCAAATAAAACGGGAAAAGATGCAATGAGAAAATCGATTGTCTGCCTGTTGGCGGCGATAAGTTCGTTTGCCTGGGCCAAAGAAGAATGCCGTGAGGTCAACATCGCGTTATTGCCCGGCGAGAAGTGGTGGGGCGGCGCCGGCGCCGACGGACAGTCCCAGCCGTATTCCGGCGAACGCAACTCCCGGGAGAAGAACCTGAACGTCCACGGCAGCACCTCCTCGCCGCTGCTCGTTTCGACGTGCGGCAGGTATGTCTGGTGCGAGAAGCCTTTCGTCTACTGCTTCAAGGACGGCGTGCTGAAGATAACAGCGCGGAAAAACGTCGATCTGGAGCAGAATGTCGCCGGGAAGACCTTGAAGGAGGCCTATCTCGCGGCGGCGGCAAGGCATTTCCGTTTCGAGGGGAAAATGCCGCCGGAGATAATGTTTGCCAAGCCCCAGTGGAACAACTGGATAGAGATCTTCCTCAACGGCATGACCGAAAAGAGCGTCAACGACTATACGCGCGAATTGGCGCAAAGCGGCTACGCGTGCGGGATATACATGATGGACGGCGGCTGGATGTCCCACCAAGGCTCCTACGAATTCTACGACAAGGACTACCCGAATCCGAAGGAGATATTCGACTTGGTTCGCGCCAACGGCTGGATTCCGATGATCTGGACCGCCCATTTCGTCTCGCCCGACAGCCGCGAATACAAGAAACTGCGCTACCACAAGGCGCTGAAGGGCTTGGATTATCTCGCCTACGAAAAGCGCCCCGGCAGCAAGAACGCGGGCGTCGTCCGCTGGTGGAGCGGCATAAGCGCGGTTTACGACTTGACCAAGCCGGCCGCGCGCGATTACTACGTCAAGGAATTGAAAGATTTTGCCGCGCGCTACGGCATCGCCGGCTTCAAGTTCGACGCCGGCGACCCGCACATGTTCCACGAAGCCGACATCCGATTCGACGACGAGACCGCCGAAGGCATCGACTACACGCGCCTTTACGCCGAAATGGCGGCGGCGGAATTCCCCTACAACGAAATACGCGTGAGCTGGAAATGCGGCGGTCTGCCCCTTGCCACGAGGTTGCCCGACCGAATGCACACCTGGGAACATCAAAGGACCATCATACCCCAAATCATAACCGCCGGTCTGCTCGGGTGCCCCTATTCCATCGCCGACATGGTCGGCGGCGGAATGGAAGTCTCTTTCAGGGACGTGAAATTCGGCGGCGGCAAGGTCGACGAAAAGCTGGTCGTGCGGTCGGCGGCGTTGCACGCGTTGATGCCGATGATGCAGTTCTCGCTCGCCCCCTGGCGCCACCTTTCGCCGCGCGGCAATGAATTGTGCAAGCGTTTTACCGCATTGCGCGAGGAATTCGTCCCCTACATTCTCGAATGCGCGCGCCATGCCGCCAAGACCGGCGAACCAATCGTCCGGGCGATGGAATACGAATTCCCCGCTGGCGAATTCGCCAATTCCCGTGCGCAATTCATGCTCGGCGGACGCTACCTCGTGGCACCGGTGATGAATGCGGACGACAGCACGACGGTGGAATTGCCGCGCGGACTTTGGAAAGACGACCTCGGCGAGGAAATCGCCGGGCCGAAAGTCCTTCATCTGACCGGCGTGCCGCTCGAACGTCTGCCGCGCTACGAGCTTCTCGGCGGGCGCTGAGCCTCGGCCGGCGATTGCCTTTCTTCGCGTCGAACGCCTGGATCTGCCATAACGCGGAAACTCAAACCATACAATGCAGTCTACAGCAGGGCGACCACCCTAGGACCGGTGCACTGCCGCATGGCCGCGCGGATGCTGCCGCGTGGGTACGCCCTCCGGTTCTGCCACGTGGGCCG
>JBJEWF010000045.1:0-4518 GCA_051884915.1 Kiritimatiellia bacterium | reverse complement strand
TGCAGGCGCCGATGTACGGGAACGCGCCGGCGGCAAGCGCGGCCTTCATGAACGAGCGGCGGGAGAGACGAGGATCGTATTTCATTCTTTTCCCCTTGACGTTGACATTCGACGTTTCAAGATGCGGTCTCGTCGCCCTGCGACCGAGCGAACCGCCCTCTATGCCTTCTTTCCGCCGAGTATAGCACATCCGGGCGCCGGATGCCACTTCGCAGATTGGACTGCCCCCTCGGCGGGTGCGATTGTAAATTGCTGAATCCACTAACTGACATCAACGGGCAGGCGGGACTGCACTGGCGCCACCACAACGCCGCATGCGTCTGCGCCATCATCGCCAGACCGCGCTCCGTAGCATGAGGACCGCCGCGATGGACGCCTACTTTTTCATCGCGGTGAACGCGGCGGGGACCACCTGTTTTGGGAATTACAACCCTTCTCTTCTCCACGGCGCGTCAATAGCTGATCATGAGCGGCACGTGGGCGTCCCGGGCGATCGACAAGGCACCGTACAGCTCTGGCAGGTCGAGACTCAAGCAGTTCCCAACCATCACAGGCTTGACGCGCACCTGCCCGCCATTGGACAGACTGCGAACCCGCACTTCATCGAGCTTGTCGCAGACCGGCACAATCACTTTTCGCGGCGAACCGAAAATCGCGAGCGGAATCGTTTTAGGCAATGCCGCTTTGCTGATAATTTCGACTGACGGGGTCGTCTTCTTGCCTGACGCGTCGATTCGCGGCAGAGTTCCGAAACTAATCGCTCCACTCGGGTGGCGTCCGGCAATCACATAAGGAACGTCATTTTCAAGCGCGACCACTTCTGGGAGCGGCATGCCCCGGGCAACAACCGCCGGCGCCGCCTGCATGACTTCATGCCCCCAGGCCGATCTCAGCCAGACTTCGCCTTCCTTGTAGCGATAACACTCAGAAAGGATACGTTCGCAAGCCGTGGTCGCGTAGCCAGATCTGCCACCATAAACAGGCGCAAAATTCCGCCAATTTGCAACCGCACGGCAAATCATCGTGCCATAACTGTCAACTTGATCAAGATCGCGCATGATGCCCAACCCGTGACTCAAAACCGCCGCGATAATCGGGTCGTCTTCGACATTCAGAATGGTCGAACAGCCATATTTATCGACCAGGCGCGAATAATCTACCGTTCGGTCAAGCGTTGTGACCGAGCCCAGCGGGGATAGCACGTCATAGGTCCTGATTACGTCCGAGAATCGCATGCGCTCGACCAAATCGCGGTCGTCAATATCGACATTAGCGCGTCCGTTCCCGATAAACACATTCTTCTTTGCATCAAAATGTTGCGAATTGAACGGGGATGTCAGCAACGGACAATGCTCGACCATCAACTCTGGGCAAATCTCTTTCACCAGACGGGAGACCATTCCGCGAAAATCATTTCCGCTGCGCAGTCCCCAATCTACTTTCCAATAGCGAATGCCTGCCCGTGCCGACAGTTCGATGCGCCGCCGGTAGAAGTCCTCGACCCCAGGCGCCAACTTGCCGTGCCTATCGCCTTCACGCTGTGACGCAATCCAAAGCGCCGCGCCCTGCCAGCCGTCGTCCTTTAGTTTTTCATTGATCGCGCGTAACCTTTCCAGCGGCGTCGTGCCCATGGACGGAAACCGCGCCGGGTAGGGCTCAAGCGAGCCAAAGCGCTCGATGCATTTGGAGGGCAGCGAGTCGAACGCAACATCCCATCCGTCGTCAAGCATCATGAAAAGTTGGCTCCGGAAGCCCGCAGCCATTTGTCTTGACCAGCCTCCGCTGCCGAAAATGAGCTGCTCGGTCAAATTGTTTCGCGCGGCAAACGCTCCTTGGTCGCCTGCTATCGCCAAGGGATTTTCCGCCTCGCGTTTTTTGACGAGCCTGTTTTGTATTCCCCACGTACACCAATAATCCGGTGTTGGCGATATACTCCTCCTGCCACCGCCTAATGCCGTGCCAGCCCATGCGGCGGTCGAGGAAAAAATAAACTCGCGGCGTGTCACATTCATAATCTATTTCCTTGAACCAAACCCGGCTTTCATCCGGCCGCGCGAGCCTTCACGCGCGCGCCGCGACAACCGGTAATCTCATCCGATCCATTCTTCTCGCTTTATTTCCCTATCTTATGATAAAAAGGGTGCCCTTGATGTAGGGTTGCATGAGCTCCTCGACGCCTAAAACCTTTGGCGAGATTCTGATTTCATCTATGTTGCCGGTGAAGACGCCTTCACCGCCGCCAAGCACAAGCTTTGCCTTGGCGTAGGCGGCCATCGACGGAATTTGCCCGCTCTTCAAAAGCGTGCGGTTTCGGTAGATCTTCATCGCCACCGTTCCCTCCGCATTCTCTTGTTCCTTTCGTCAATCGTTTTCAGTTAGCCGCCGCGTCCAGACGCCGCTGCCAGTTGTGAAGCCGAAGAGGCGCCCGCGATCGAGGTAGAATGTTCTCGTGTCGCCGGTCGGGAACTCAAGCCCATGGCGCAATTCATGGAACGTCTTGCCGCCATCGCGCGAGAGATAGACCGCCTGGCGATTGGCCGCAACCACAAGCCCAGGAATGTGCTGGTCGATGGCGACGGCGCTGCACGGCGGCGTTCCCGCGAGCGGATGGAAGGTCTTGCCGCCGTCCTGCGATTCCATCACCGTCTTGCCGGTGCGCAGGAACCGACCGGGCGTGTGCAGATCGGCCGACGTCGTCGACCAGCGATAATTCACGTTCGACCTTTTCCAGATTCCCTCGCCTCGGTCAAGATAGTAGGTCTCGTCCGTCTTGATGCATTCCAAGACGCACGAGCCGTCAGCGCCGAAGCAAAACGCGCGCGCCTTGCCGCCCCATTCGGTGTTGAGAAAGAGTCCGACGCCATAGGGCAGGCCGCGCGAAAAATGCTCCCAGGTTTCGCCGCGGTCGCGCGATCGGTACACGCCGCCCTGCCCGGGGCCGTTGGCACCGCCGCAGGCGAGATACACGTCGTCGGTCGACGGATCGATCGCGATGCCGAACGCGCCGTGTCCGCCGGCCAGGAGCGGCGGCAGTCCCGCCGTCGGCGAACCCTGCCAGCTTCCGCCGCCATCGAAGCTGCGGTAGACGATCGTGGAGTCCTTGCCGCCAGTCGCGACCAGAAAGCCAGGGGTTTTACGTGATATGCCGATCGTGTGGGCATAAGGAGAGCTTCGCGGCCGCACATAACTCTTACCATCATCCTTAGAATATAGATAGCCCATATCGGCTACGCCATAGTAGATGCGCCGGTCGTCCCACGGATCGAACTCCAGGGCGAACGAAACGAGCTGCATCATGCCATGAACGCGCGTCGTCCAGGTTGCGCCGGCGTCAAACGACTCCCAAATGAAATACCAGTCGGTCGCCAGCCAATGGCGCTCGTCGTTGACGTCGATGACGAGCGAACCGAGCGCCTCAAAGCGCTTGAATTTTTCGAGCCGCGCGAGGTGCCCGGTATACTGCGGCTCGTCGAGCACGAGCGCCGTCTTGGGCCGCGGCCGCCAAGCCGCGTCTTCTGGACTGCGCACATAGAGGTCTCCCACGGCATTGCCGGCGATGTAGCAGCGCGAGCCGTGCGCCGCCGCGAAAGCATAGAACTGGTCTTCGCGCAGGAAGTTCCGGTTCTCTGGATCGCGAGGCGGCAAGCCTTGGTGAAAATCCTCCCATGTCGCGCCGCCATCGATTGACGACTTGACATGGCCATTGCCGAGAAAGCCAAAATCTCCGACAAGTCTCGCATCGCCATTCAACTGCACAATTTCATTGGGGGAAACATCGGACACTTTCTGCCACGTAAGCCCAGAGTCGTCTGAACGCCAAAAGCCATGCAGGCGATAGGGGTAGCGCCCGAGACGGCGCTTGAAATATGCGGCCATCTTGGGATCGTCCTTGGGTAGCGTCCAATCATGACTGCAGGCATAGACGCGCCCGGTGATGTTCTGATCGTATTTGATGTCGCTGATCCAGTGTTCCTTCGGCCCGACCGCAACCCAAGTTTCGCCGTTGTCCGCCGAACGGAAAAGTCCGTCCCAGTCTTCGCCGGCGATGACTTCATCGGGATTGAACGGATTGCGGGCAATGACCAGACCATGCATTCTCACTGAACCATTGCCGTGAAAACGCGCCTTCTGCTTCAGTTCAAAGGACTTGCCGCCGTCGCGCGAGACATATATGCCGGCTGGCTTGTCGAAGTTGTCACCGCCTGCCAGGATGAAATTATTCTCATCTCGCGGATCGACCGAAAGCCCGCGCACATAGTCCGCCTGTAGATGACGGTCTTCGATGCTGAAGTTCCCATGCAGGGGGTGCCAGTGCCGCCCCGCGTCGTCGCTGCGGTACGGCCCGCCGACATCCACATAGTTGTACCACACGTTGGTATTCGACGGCGCAATGACGACGTTCTGAATATAACCGCCGCCGTAAATCGGCAAGACCTGCCACGGCGAACTGGCCGAAACGGTCTTTAGCCCGACTTTCCACGTTCGAAACGAAAGCCAGCGTTTTGCGCGGGCTTTTGT
>JBJEWF010000044.1:0-19830 GCA_051884915.1 Kiritimatiellia bacterium | reverse complement strand
AAAGCGCAATCCCTGCCAGCAAGTCAGCCGTTTTTTAGCCGCAAAGAACGCAAAGGACGCAAAGAAAGCGAGCAGTTGGAATCTTTGCGGCTAAAATCACATTTTAGTCCTCTCCCTCGTGGACGACCCCGTCGGCGTGGAAGTGGCCCGCCTTCCGGCCGCCTCCCGTCCGGTTCGCAAGGGCGAGCTTCAGCTCGTACTGTCCGCGCACGACCACGTCGAGGTCGTCGGGCGCGAAATTCCGGAGTTCCGTCCACGTGCGGCCCCTGGCGCCCGGCTCGACCGCCAGGGCCACGAACGCGTCGTCCGCGCCTTTGGCGCGCACGAAAATCGTCGGCGTGACGCCCATCATCACCAGGGCCTCGTTCGGGACGCACGGCGTTTCGCCGGCGGCCGGCGCCGGCGCGCAGGCCACCGCCAGCGGCAGTCCCGCGCGGCCGCCGGGAAGCGGCTTGTCGAAGTGGACGTAGACGACGTCCGTCTCGTCGGGCGGCAGCTGGACGGTCCCGTTCACCCCCTGCGCCTGGACGGCCAGGCCCGTATGCAGGTTCGCGATGTCGGACGGCGCCACCCGGGCCTTGAAGCGCAGATCGGCCGGATCGACGATGGTCAGGACGGTCGCGCCCGTCTCGACGCGCGTCCCGTCCGCGACGGCCGGCGTCTGGACGACGCCCGCCCGCGGCGCGCGGACGTCGACCACGCCATCCCGCGCCGCGGCGGCCCCCACGGCCGCCGCCAGCGCGCGCCGCTTGGTTTCCAGTTCGGCCGCGAGCGCGGCGTTCTTCGCCCCCGATGCCGTATAGTTCGCGAGCCGGCGCGCGAGCACGTCGATCTCCTCGCGCCGCGCCGCGAGTTCGGGGGAGCTGACCGTGAAGAGCACGTCGCCCGCCGCGACGGCCGCCAAGGGACGGACTTTGAGCGACACGCGCCCGCCAATCGGCGCGGCGAGAACCGTCAGGGCCGTCGGCGCGCGTTCAAGCCGGCCGTGCAGGACGAGCGTCTCCTGGACGTTGCGCCGGACGATCCGCTCCGTGCGAATCCCGATCAGCTTCTGCGCCGCGACGCTCACGTGGATTTCCTCGCCGCCCGCGTGGTCGTGCTCATGCTTCTGCCCGCCGGCGTGGTCGTGCTTCTGCCCGCCGGCGTGCTCGTGTTTCTGTTCGCCGGCGTGATCATGCTTCTGTTCGTCGGCATGGTCATGCTTCTGTTCGTCGGCATGGTCGTGTTTCTGTCCGTGGTCGTGGTCGTGGTTGTCGCAGGGCGTCGTGGCGGCGGCCGCCACCGCCAGCGAGACGGCCAGGGTCAGACAATACCTTATCCGTTTTCTCATGGTCGGGTCCTTTTTTTGGGCGGGTCGAAACGTCAACGTTCGATCGCGTAGTAGTCGAGTTCCAGGCTGGCGAGCAGGTAGTCCTCCTGCCACGCAAGCTCTGCGGTTTTCGCCACGAGAATCTCCTCGCGGACGGACAGGTAGCCAATCGGGTCGAGCTCGCCGCGGGCGAACAGCCGGTCGGCCGTCTCCTGCGCGTGTCCTTCAGGCGGTTCGTGCGCCGCGAGAAGCCGGAGGCGGCCCGCCGCCGCGACCGCGTCCGCGACGAGGTCGCGCCAGACCTGCAGGGCTTCCAGGCGCGCGCGCTCCCGAGCGGTTTCCGCCTTGGCGATGCCCAGCCGGTTGCGGTTCCACAGCGGCAGGGTCAGCCCCGCGACGAAGCCGACGCGGTCGAATCCGTCCTCGCGCGCATACGCCGGACCCACGCTGAGGCTGGGATACTGGCGGCGAATCTCCGCCTGGAGCGAGAACTCCTCCCCGGCGAGGCGCGCGCACGCCGCCCGCACGCGCAGATGGTCCGCCAGCTCCAGCGGCAGGGCGACGGCCGCCGCCGGCCGGTTCGTCTGCCAGATGTCGGCCGGCAGCGTCAGCGCGACGGACGGCATCACGCCCAGCTGGCGGTTGAGCGCCAGGCGCCGCTCCTCCACCGCGCGTTCGGCCTCGATTTGCGCGTGGCTGCGCTCATGCCAGCGCCGCCGGACCGTCGCGCAGTCGCCCGCCGCGATCTCGCCCGCCTCCGCCAGACGCCCGACCTGCGCCAAAGCCCGGCGGATCGTCGCGTCGCCGGCATAGTCCCGCGCCAGTTCGAGGCGCCGCCGCGCCGCCTCGTAGCGCACCGCCGCCAGGCGCACGTCCGTCCGGAGGCGCCATTCGGCCGCGCGCACGGCCAGGGCGTCGGCCTCGGCGTAGGCCGCGGCCGCCCGCGACTCCAGGCCGGGCACGCCCGAGAGCGGCACGGTGAACGCCGCCGAGGCGCCGAAGATGTTCGGGTAGTCGGCCGCCTTCAGGACGCGCAGGAAGTCGACGTTGAGTTCGGGATCCTCCCACCAGCCGACATCCGCGGCTTCGGCCTGGCTGCGCCGCGCCTGGAGGCGGCGCGCGTTGATTTCCGGATTCGCCGTCAGCGCCAGCGTTTCGAGCTCCTGCCAGGACGCCAGGCGCAGGACGTTCGTCGCCGGCCGCCACGCCTCCGTCTCGGCGCGGAAGTCGGCCGGATGCGGCGCGTACGACCGGCAGCCCGCGCAGACGGCCAGCGCGAGCAGCGCCGCCGCGGGCAAGGCCGGCCGGCGCGTGCGCGAGACGAGCAGCGCCAGGGCGGGCAGGACAAGCATGTTGAGCAGCGTGGCCGAAATGAGGCCGCCGAACTGCACGACGGCGAGCGGCGCGAGCAGTTCGCCGCCCGGCTCGTCCGCCGCGAGGACGATGGGCACCAGCCCGAAGATGGTCGTCAGCGACGTCATGAGGATCGGCACCAGCCGCTCGCACGAGCCTTCGACGATGGCCGTGCGCGCGTCCGCGCCCCGCTCCTCCAGTTCGCGGTAGCGGCCGAGCAGCAGCAGGCCGTTGCGCAGAACGAACCCGCCGACCGTCACGAAGCCGACGAGCGAGGCGACGGAGAGGACGGGATCCGTGAGGCGCACGGCCAGGACGCCGCCCATCAGCGAAAGCGGGATGTTGACCATCACCAGCAGGGCCGACCGGGACGACTTGAGCGCCATCGTCATCAGCACGAAGATCGTCGCGACGAGGCCAAGGCCCAGCAGCAGCAGCTGGCGGCCCGCGCTCTGCCGCGCCTCGTAGCTGCCGCCGTAGGCCACCGTGCAGCCCGCCGCCAGCACGAGGGGGTCGATCTCCCGGCGCAGGGTCGCGACGAGCGTGCCGGTGTCCACGCCCGAGGCGGCGTTGCAGGTGACGAGCGCCTTCCGCCGCGCCTGTTCGCGGACGATCAGGTTCGGGGCCTCCTCGCGGTAGACGTGCGCGACCTCCTCCAGCCGGCGGAGCTTGCCGGTCGGCGACCGGAGCATCAGCGCGCGCACGTCGTCGGGCGTCAGGGCGCGGTCCTCCGGATCGAGCCGCACGACCAGGTCGCGCGCCCTGCGCCCGTCGCGGACCGTCGCGACGGTTGCGCCGTTGAACGCGGCGGCGACCTGTTCGCCCGCCGCCGCGAGCGTCAGGTCCATTTCGGCAAGCGCCTCAAGGTCGTAGTCGATGCGGCAGGTGGTCACGAGGATCTCGCGGTTGGCCTGCACGTCGGCGACGACCGGGAGCTCCGCCAGCCTCGCCTTGACGCGCCCGACCAGATCGCGCAGCACCGCGAGGTCTTCGCCGAAGATGCTGACGGAGACTTCGGCGGCAGTTCCGGAAAGCGCCGCGCTGATGCGATGCGCGATGGGATAGCCCACCATCGACGACACGCCGGGCAGGTCCGAAAGCCGTGCGCGAATCTGGTCGCGGATGCGATTGGCGTCCGCCCGCATGTCCACACGGACGGTCAGTTCGGAGGTGGACGGCGGCTCGGCGTGCTGGTCGCGCTCGGCGCGCCCCGTGCGGCGCAGGACCGACTCGACCCCGGGGATCGCGCGGATCATCTCCGCGGCATGGTCCGAAATGCGTTCGGTCTCGGCGAGCGACGTGCCGGGCGGCGTCGACACGAAGACCGTGAAGGCGTCCTCGTGGAACGACTGGATGAAGCTTGCGCCGAATCCCATGGCCAGACGGACCGTCCCCGCCAAGAGCAGCGCCATGAGCGCGCAGAGCGGACCCGGAAAGCGCAAGGCGAGGGCGAGCGCCGGGCGGTAGGCCGCCTTCAGGGCCCGCGCCACCACCGATTCGGCCGCCCGCCGCGCGACCGCCTTCGGGTCGCGCCGCCGCGCCGCGCCCGCCAGGATCAGGCTCAGCGCGGGGACGACCGCCACCGCCGTCACGAACGAGGCGCCGAAGACGAGAAGATACGCCTTCGCGAGCGGCGCGAAGAAGCGGCTTTCAAGTCCCGTGAGCAGCAGGAGCGGCACGAAGACCAGAACGATGATGCCCGTCGAGAAGAGGACGGAGGGCAGGACCTCGCACGCCGCGTCGGCGATCACCGGGACGGCCGGCCGCCGGTCGGCGGCCGGTTGCGCGGCGTTTTCCGCCAGGCGGCGGGAGATGATCTCCACGAAGATGATCGCGCTGTCGACGATGTCGCCGATTCCGACGGCAAGCCCGCCGAGCGTCATGACGTTGATTCCGAGTCCGAAGGCCGGGAACAGCAGGATGCCGCCCAGCACCGACAGCGGCATCGTCACGAGCGTGATCAGGATGGTCCGCAGCCGGAGGAGCGTCAGGCCGAGCACGAGGACGACGATGATGACGGCGTCGCGGATGATGTCGCGTCCTGCGGCGATCGACAGGTTGATGAAGTCCGCCTGGCGGTACGCCGTGCGGTGGACCGCGATGCCGTCCGCCCGCTGCGCGGCGGCGAAGGCGTCGAGCACGGCGTCGAGCTTGCGCGTCAGTTCGGGCGTGTTCGCGCCGGGCGCTTTCTGGACCGAGAGGACGACCGCCTCCTCGCCGCCGAAACTCGCGCTGCCGCGCCGCGGCGCGCCGCCGAGCCGGACGTCGGCGACGTCCCCCAGCCGGACGGGGCTTTCGCCCAGGGCCGGGAATTTCACGCGCCGGAGCGCCGCCAGCGAATCCGCGCGCGCGATCTGCCGCAGCGGGATCTCCTCGCCCGCGACGTCGCCCAGATAGCCCGCGCTGGCGAGCGTCCGGCTCGACCGGACGGCCTCCACCGCGTCGGCCAGCGCCAGGCCGCATTGCGCGAGGCGTTCGGGACGGACGCGAACCTGGTACTCGGGCAGATGGCCGCCGACCACGACGACGTCGCCGATGCCGCCGACGCCCAGCAGGCGGATGCGCAGATCGTATTCCGCGCGTTCCCGCAGTTCCTCCATCGTCAGCGTGCGCGACGGGCACGTCAGGGCCACGAGCATGATTTCGCCCGTCACGGACACCACGGGCGCAAGCTCGACCTTCACCTCTTCCGGCAGCTGCTCACGGACCGACTGCAGCCGCTCGAATACGCCGAAGCGCGCCAGCGAAATGTCCGCGCTCCAGTCGAAATCGACCCAGACGAAACCCAGGCCGCCGCTTGAGCTCGAACGCACGTTCCGCACGCCGGGGATGCCGTTCATCGCGGCCTCCAGCGGAATGATCGCCCGCTGTTCGACCTCTTCGGCCGTCAGCCCGCCGGCCTCGACCTGGACGACGACCCGCGGCTCGCGGATTTCCGGGAACACGTCCACCGACAGCCGCGTCCCGACCCGCCACCCGATGGCCGCCAGGAGAATCGCGGCGGCGACCACGAGTCGCGGATGCGCGAGCAGAACGCGGAAGAGCGTTTTCATGCCATCCTTCATGTCTGCCTCCAATCTCGCCCGCCGGGTCTTCCCCGGCATGGCGGCGCGTCACGGATTCGCGTGCGCGGCCGGACGATGGCGATGGCGGACCGACAGGCCGCCGCGCCGGATGGAACGCTTCGGGCGGCAGCCGCGATGCGCCCGGACCGTCCGGTCCGGTTGCGCCGCCGCGGGCGCCGCATTTGTCGCCGGCGGCCGGGCGGCCGGCACGGGCGCCTCCGCGGCGCCGCACGCCAGCATGGACGGGAAGAACGGAAGGCAGACGACTGCCAGGATCGCAAATGATTTTTTCATGGGACTCTCCTCTTCTGTTGACACGGTTGAAACGGTACGCGTGGCGGACCGAAACGGCGCCACGGCAGCACGCGACGCGCGGGACGACCCCGCCGCGCCGCCAGCAGAGGAACGGCCTTACGACCGCAGGAAGAGGCGGTTCCGGTAGGACAGGAACCTGTCCCCGCGCCCGGGCGGCGCGGTGGACGGCGGCAGGAGCGCCGTCCGGCGCGTCGGGACGACGGCGTCGGCGACATCCCGGAACGCGGGGCCGCACGGGACGCACAACGAGGAATCAGGCTGCGGGCCGAGATAGAGATCGGCCGCGTCCACGACCAGATGGGCGCACGCGTCCGCAACCAGCCCCGCATCGTCCGCCGGCGACAGCGCCCCGTCCGCCCCGCAGGAATAATCGCAGGGCCGGCAATGCGCGTGCCCGTGGCCGGCGCTCGCCTCGTGCGCGCAGAGGCAAAGCTCCGTGCCGCGGAAGAGGCCAAGCGCCAGGACAATCGCCGCCAGCAGCGCGCTCAGCGCGCGCCGACCGGCCTCAACGGCTCCTGAAACGCTCTGTCGCCCTGTCGTCATCGCGGGCACATTGTAGCACAAGGGTTTCAGACCGTCAAATGCGAACGGTCCCATTCGCGGCGGGGATGAAAACGAACGGCGCCACCCCGTCCGGGGCGGCGCCGCGATTCGGACCGGATCCGCTTCGCTCAGAACTCGAAGCCCTGGCGGATGACCGGCTTGACGAGCGTGTTCGCCGCCTCGCAGTCGAACTTCTGCGTGCAGGAACACCACGTCAGCTTGCCCGGAACCTGCTGCGCGACCGTACCGACGAGAATGCCCTCCATCATCGGGATGGAGAAGTCCACGTCGGAATAGGCGCGGGAGTTCACGAGCGGGAGCACCGGGCCGTCGCCGTTGATGGCATCGAGGAATTCGATGTAGTGGCCGTCGGCCGCGAGCGACGCCGCGCCCGCCGAATTGTCCGTCCCGCCCGCGGCCGCCGCGCGGCAGAGCGGGATGGAGGTCGGCACCGCCTTGCAGGCTTCGTGCTCCAGCGTGTCCTTGGCCACCTTTTCGCCGTTGAGGGCGAAAAAGGCCTGCTGGCCGTAGTCGGCGCAGGAGCAGAGGATGCCTTTCGTGCCGACGATCAGGCAGCCCGTGCGCGGGACCTTGCCTTTGTATCTGTCCATCGCGACCACGGCCGGCATCAGCTCGGCGAGCCGCTTGTCGCCGTCCTTCTGCTGGTCGCCGTCGTACCAGTACAGCGTGACTTCCGGCAACTTGACGCCCGGACGGACCTTGGACTCGCGCGCCGCGTAGGTGAGCTTGACCGTGGACTTCGTCGGGTAGGCGATGTTGTTCATCTCCTCGATCTGCGTGCACTCGGCGGCGAGCACCCGGCCCAGTTCCAGCCCGCGGTAGGGCAGATTCATCGTATGGCAGGCCATGTCGCCAAAGGCGCCGGCGCCGAAGTCGAGGAAGCCGCGCCAGTTGAACGCGTGGAACACGCCCGTGTTGAACCGCGCCTCCGGCGTTCCCTTTTCGTACGGCTTGCGGTAGGGCCGGCCGGCGGCGACGCCCAGCCAGGCGTTCCAGTCGAGGCCCTTCGGCACGGCGACGATGTCGCGCGTCGTGGCCGCCTTCATCGCGGTGAAGCCCTGCGGCCAGATCGGACGGTTCGTCCACACGTGGACTTCCTTCACGTCGCCGAGGATGCCGCTCTGGACGATCTCCACGTTGCGGCGGAAGCCGTCGCCCGCGGAACCCTGGTTGCCCATCTGGGTCACCACGCCGAATTCCTTCGCCGTGTCGCCAAAATACTTGGCTTCCCACAGCGTGCGGACGAGAGGCTTCTGCACGTAGACGTGGATGCCCTGCTTCATCGCGCGCACGGCGATTGCCGCGTGCATGTGGTCGGGCGTCGACACCGTCATCGCCTGGATGCCGAGCCTGCCGGCGTCGTCCATCAGCCGGCGGTAGTCCGTGTAGAACGGCACCGTCGTCAGATCGACGCCCGGAAGGCCCTTGCCCTTCTTCGTCAGATCGGCCAGGCGGTTCAGCGCCGCCGTGCGCTGGTTGGCGTCGGCATCGCACCACGCCACCAGTTCGGCCTTGCCGCTCTTGAGCATCGGCAGCCAGTCGCCGAAGCCCTTGCCCATCACGCCGACCGCGGCGAGACGGATTTTGCCGCTGCCGCCGCCCAGGCTGAAACAGCCGCCCACGCCCGAGAAGGCGGCGGCGAACGCGGACGCCTTCAGGAAATCCCTTCTGCTGAATCCCATGCTAGAACTCCCAACCCTGGCGGATGTACGGCTTCACGAACCGGTTCGCGACGTCGTTGTTCTTGAACATCTGCCGCTTGCTGCACCATTCGAGCTTGCCCGGGACGCGCTGCGCGATGCAGCCGACGAGGATGCCTTCCATCTGCGGAATGCAGTATTCGATGTCGGAGAAGCAGCGGGAATGCGTCTGCTCGTAGTAGTTGCCTTCGCCGCGGATGGCGTCGAGGAACTCGATGTACTGGCCGATGCCGAAGCCCTTCATCTCGACCGTCGACTTGCCCGAGACGACCGACGCCTCCTTGCGGTACGGGATCGAACGCTTCACCGTCTTGGCGCTCTCGTGCTGGAAGATGTCGGAGAACGTCTTGTCGCCCTTCAGCGCGATCGCGCACTTGGCGCCGTAGTCGTCCTGCATCAGCACGTCGCCCTTCGTGCCCATGATGTAGCAGCCCGTGTTCGGGACCTTGCCGCCGTTGGCCGCCGCCCACTTGGGCATGATCGCCGCATCCGGCTTGACGTCGCCGTCGTACCAGTAGAGCGTGACGGCCGGCAGCTTCTTCGCGGAGCCGTCGGCGTTCTTCTGGATCTTGGAGTCGCGGGGCATGTAGGTCAGCTTGACGACGGACTTGAGCGGATAGGCCACGTCGTTCTCGGACTCGATCATCGTGCGCTCCGCGTCGGAGACGCCCGCGAGCTCCAGTCCGCGGAACGCGAGGTTCATCGTGTGGCACGCCATGTCGCCAAAGGCGCCGGCGCCGAAGTCGAAGAAGCCGCGCCAGGTGAAGGTGTGGTAGACGTTCTTGCCGAGGTTCCACGGATCGTAGACGTCGGCGTCCTTCGGATACTGGTCGAGGAACGGACGCTTCTGCGCCGTGGCCAGCCAGGCGTCCCAGTTGAGGCCGTCGCGGACGGCGTCGCCCTTCGGGTGGCCCTTGACCCAGTCGGCCACGGCCTTGCCCTGCGGCCACACGGGACGGTTCGTCCACACGTGGACCTCCTTTACGTCGCCGAGGATGCCGCTCTGGATGACTTCCGTGCAGCGGCGCATCGAATCGAGCGACGAACCCTGGTTGCCCATCTGGACGCAGACGCCGTTCTGCCGGGCCGTCTTTTCGAAATAGTCGAGTTCCCACAGCGTGCGGACGAGGGGCTTCTGCACGTAGACGTGGATGCCCTGCTTCATCGCCTGGATGGCAACCGGCGCGTGGACGTGGTCCGGCGTCGAAACGGTCATCGCCTCGATGCCGAGCATCTTCGCGTCGTCGAGGAGCCTGCGGTAGTCCGTGTAGAACGGCACGCGGTACATGTCGAAGTCGATGCCCTCCTGGGACAGCCGGCGCTGCGCCCGCTCGCGCGCCATGTAGTCGCAATCGCAGAACGCGACGATTTCGACAAGGCCCGACTTGAGCATCGGCGTCCAGTCGGAATAGCCCTTGCCCATCACGCCGACCGCGGCGAGTTTGATTTTCTGCTGGCCGCAGAGCGACCTGCAGCCGCCCACGCTGAAGAGCGCCGCCGTACCGAGACCCTGAAGGAAGTTCCTTCTTGAAGCATTGACAGTGAACATTGCGTTTTCCTTTTTTGTTGACGAAATCGAGTTCCCGCCTTTCGCGAGCCTGAACCATTCTACCAATTCGCCGGGGAGGTTGTCCATGCAAAAAACGGGCGGAGAAAAAGCCCGGAGCGGACCGCGAAGGTCAAGCCGCCAGACAGACCTTCCGACTCGTTCCGGGCCTTGCCGCGCCGGGCCGGCAGCGGCCGGCGGCGGACGGCATCAGCCGTTCTTCTTCTCGAATTCCTTCATGAAGTCGACGAGGCAGTCGACCCCCTCCATCGGGAACGCGTTGTAGATGGAGGCGCGCAGACCGCCCACCGAACGGTGTCCCTTGAGGGAGGTCATGCCGGCCGCGGCGGCCTCCTTGATGAACTGGGCCTCCAGCTCCTCCGTCGGCAGACGCCACGTGACGTTCATGTTGGAGCGGTATTCCTTGAGCGCCGTGCCGCGGTAGAAGCCCGAGCCGTCGATGACGTCGTAGATCTTCTTCGCCTTCGCGGCGTTCAGCCGGAACAGATTCTCCTTGCCCATCTTCTTGACCCACTTCATCGTCTCGCCGAAGATGTAGATGCCCCAGGTCGGCGGCGTGTTGTAGAGGGAGTTCTGCTCCGTGTACGTGCGGTACTGGAGCATCGTCGGGATCGTGGCCGAGCCCCTTTCCGCGAACTCCTTGCGGATCGCGACGACGGCCATGCCGGACGGCCCGAGGTTCTTCTGGGCGCCCGCGTAGAACATCGCGAACTTCGAGTAGTCGCGCGCGCAGGAGAGGATGTCGGACGACATGTCGCCGATCAGCGGGGAGCCGCTTGCCGGAATCGTCTTGAGCTCGGCGCCCGAAATCGTCTCGTTCGTGCAGATGTGGCTGTAGGCCGCGCCGGGCGTCCACTTGAATTCGCCGTCCGCCGGCATGCGCGTGGGAATGTCCTTCTGGCAGTTGGCGACGATGTTGACCGTGCCGAGCTTCTGCGCTTCCTTGAGCGCCTTGTTCGACCACGTGCCCTGGTTCGCGTAGTCGGCGACCTGCCCCTGGCCCAGGAAGTTCATCGGGATCATGGCGAACTGCATGGAGGCGCCGCCCTGGATGAAGCAGACGGACCAGTCGTCGTCCAGGTCGCACAGTTCCTTGAACGTGGCGATCGCCTCCTGGTGGATGGCGTCATAGGTCTTGCCGCGGTGGGACATCTCCATCACGGACATCCCGCAGCCCTTGTAGTCCACGAGTTCCTGCTGGGCGTTCTGCAGAACTTCCAGCGGCAGCACGGCCGGACCGGCCGAGAAATTATACGCGCGAGCCATACTTTCATTCTCCTTGCTTTGAAAAAACGGGCGACATTGTACTCCTTGGACGGACTTTTGGCAACCCGATTTGTCGGGCAATGTTGAAGAGCGTCCCCATGGCGGCCATCGTCACGATCAGATTCGTCCCCCCGTAGCTGATGAACGGCAGGGCCATCCCCTTGGGCGGAAAGATCCCCGACACGACGCCCATGTTGAAGAGCGCCTGGAACACGACCAGCATCGTCATGCCGTATGCGATCATCCGCCCCAGCCGGTCGCGCGCCTTGAGCGCGATCATGATGCCGAGCACGAAGATCGCGAGGTAGAGGAAAAGCAGCAGCAGCGAGAAGCCCAGCCCCCATTCCTCCGCGCCGATCGCGAACACGCAGTCCGTATGCGCCTCCGGAAGGTAGGTCAGCTTCTGCAGGGACTCGTTCAGGCCGCGTCCCGTCAGCCGGCCATTGCCGATGGCGACCTGCGCCATGTCGAACTGGTAGGTCGAGCCTTTGGACAGGCTCGCCGACACGGCCTCGGGCGTCATGCCCAGCCATTCGGCGACCTTCGGCGGCAGCCAGCCGGCCATGCGGTACATGCGGTTGGAGTTGAAGGCCAGCAGCGTGCCGACCCCGGCGACGGCCAGAAGCGTAACCGGAACGACGTGCCGCCAGCGCATCCCGCCGATCAGCAGCAGGACGCCCCCGCCGAGAGCAATGACCATGGCCGCGCCAAAATCCGGCTCGGCCAGCGCGAGGCCGAAGGGGGGCAGCACGATGGCCAGCGCCCAGAACGCCCCCGAAAACCGCTCGATGCGAAGTCCCACGCGGTCCAGATAGACCGCCATGGCGAACACGACCATCAGCTTGGCCAGCTCGCTCGGCTGGAGATGGGCGGAAGCCCCCAGCGGCAGCCAGCGGTAGGAGCCTTTGGTGGGCGGATACAGAAACACGGCGCCCAGCATCCCCACGACCAGCAGATAGCCGAACACCGTCAGCCACGGGAATTCGCGCCACTTGTGGTAGTCGAAGAAAGCCGCGGCGGCCATGACGACCACCGCGACGGCCATCCACTCCAACTGGCGGACCAGAAAGTAGCAGGAACTCCCGTGCTTGATTCCGTTGACGCTGCTGGCGGACGCGAGGACGACGATGCCAATGGCCACCAGCGCGAAAATGGCAATGCCCAGCAGGGCCCGAACACGATACATGGCCGACTCCTACGGGCGAGACGGACGGCCCTACTGGGCGTTCGTCTTTGCGGAGGCGGGAAGCTTCAGGACCTGACCGGCCTTGGGCGTGTCCGTAACCTTCAGGTTGTTGATCTCCATCAGCGCGCTCGGGCTGACCGCGTACTGGATCGCGATTGAAACGAGATCCTCGCCTTCCTTCACCACGTGCGTGGCGCCCGTTGCGGGCGCGGCAACCGGCTCGTCGAGCTTGACGGGTTCCGCGGCGGCGGACGCGTCGTCCGCCTTCGGCGCATCGGCGGCGGCCGGAGCGGCCGGAGCCTCCGCCGCGGGCGCGGCCGGGGCCGCATCGGGCTGGGGCGCCGCGGCGGCCGGGGCTTCAGCCGCGACGGCGGGCTTGTCGGCGGGGGCCGCCGCTTCCTTCACGGCCGGAGCCGCGGCCTTCGGCGCCGGCGCGGCCTTCGCGACGGCGACCTTCTCGGCCGGAATCTTCAGCTTCTGGCCGACGCGGACCATATCCTTCTTGAGACCGTTGAGATCCTTGAGGGCGCGGATGGTAATGCCGTTCTCGTTCGCGATCTTGCCGAGCGAATCGCCGTTCTTCACGACATACTCCTTCGTCGGGCCGCCGTAGGGCTTGAACGCGGGCTTCGTCTTCGCCGGCGCCTTCAGGTTCGCGGCGTCGGACGGCGCGGCGGCCACCATCGTGGGCGCCGGTTTCTTCTCGGCCGCCGCGGGGACGGCGGCAACGGCCGCCGGGGCGACGCCCGGCAGGTTGAGCGTCCTGCCGATGCGGATCCGGTCGGCCTTCAGACCCGGATTCGCGGCCAGGATGGCGGACATCTTCACGTTGTAGCGCTTCGAAATGCCCGACAGCGTATCGCCCCGCTGAACCGTGTAGGCGGTCATCGGCGCCGCCGCGACCGGCTCGACTTTCGCCACCGCCGCCGGCTTCGGCGCGGCCGGCTCCGGCGCGGCCGGAAGCGGCTCCACCGTCACCGCCGGGACGACCGGATCCGACACGACCGGGGCGGAAACGGGTTCGGCGTCCACCACCGCGACCGGCTTCGACTTGGCCGCCGAATCGCCCTTCTTCTCGAAGAAACGGTACGGATTCTGCGATTTCGCCTGATCCGGCCGACCCGCGGCAACGGCCGGGGCCGTTCCCTCCGTACCGCCACCCGCCTTCGTGGCCTTGCATCCCTGCATCATCAGGCAGGCGACCGCCACGTTCAAACCCAATACGAATCCGATTTTCTGCGCCTTCATTTTTCGTCGTCCTCTTTTAATGGGTTCCGCCGACGCGTTCCGTTCCCGCACAGACGAGAGACGCAAACGTATCGCCACGAACCCCATAACTTTCAAATTGATCGAAACTGGCCGCTCCGGGCGACAGCAGAACCGTCTCGCCCGCCACGGCATCGCGCCGGGCCGACTCGACCGCACGGTCGAGCGTCCCGCAAATCTCGCAGGGCACGGCATCCCGCCACGCCCTGAAGAACTGGTCTGCGCAACATCCTATAAGATACACTTTTTCCACCCGGGTACGCAAGGGGTGAATCGCAGAATTTGGGTCGTCTCCCTTGGGCAGTCCGCCGGCGATGAGCCGGACGCGCGTCCCGGCCATCACGACCCCTGCCGCCAGGGCCGCCAGCGAGGTGGCCTTGGAATCGTCGACGTAGCGGATCCCCCCGAAAACGCCCACCGTCTGCATCCGGTGCGGCAGCGGCCTGAAGGACCTGAACGCGCGGCCGATGTCCCCGTCGGGCAGTCCCGCCGCCCGCATCAGCCCAATGGCGCAAAGCCCATTGGCGCGGAGAACCGGATTGTCGAAATAGCTCCCGGACAGGAGCCGGAGGTCGCGCGCCGGCAGGTCGCGGCCGGCGCGGAGGGCGGCGTCGGCCGCGTCGCCGCGGATGGCGCGGACGGCCATCCGGAGCAGCGCGAGCTTGAGTCCATGGTAGACGGCGAGGCTGCCATGGCGGTCGAGATGGTCCGCCTGGAGGTTGAGGACGGCCGCGGCCGCAAAGGCGTCCGCCGGCAGCGCGGTGGTCTCCAGCTGGAAACTGCTCACTTCGACCACCGCCCACGGCAGCGGCGCGCCCGCGAAGGCGCCGGCGGCCGCGTCGTTCACGACTTCGCAAAGCGGCTTGCCGTAGTTGCCGCACGGGATGCCCCGCAGGCCCTCGGCCACGAGCTTGACGACCGAACTCTTCCCCTTGGACCCCGTCACGGCCAGCATGCGCCCGCCCAGCGCCCGCCAGCGCTCGGCGCCCAGCTGCAGTTCGCCGACGACCGGCACGCCCAAGGCGCGCGCGCGCCGCTGCCACGGGTGGTCGCGGGCGACGCCCGGACTCGTCGCGCACAGGTCGAACGCGACGCCTTCCGGCCAGGCGTCGGCGCCGTCCAGCACGGTCACCTGCCAGCCTTCGCGGCCCAGCAGCGCCGCCATCGCCCGGCCGCTCCGGCCGCGGCCCAGCACAACCGCTTTCCCCATGCCGGCCTCCGCCTCACCGTTCCTTCAGCAGCCGGTCCAGCTGCATGCCGTGGGACGCCTTGAGCAGCACGGCGTCGCCCGGCCGGACGAACGCCGCCAGTTCGGCCCCGGCCGCGTCGCGCGTCACGCCGCCGAAACGCTCGCCCACGAGAATCAGCCGGTCCAGCGGCAGCTCCTTCGCCCGCGCCAGCACCCGCCCGTGCATCTCCGCGCTCCGTTCGCCCAGCTCGAACATGTCGCCCAGCACCGCAATGCGGCGGCCGGAGACGTCCAGGCCGGCAAAGGTTTCGAGCGCGGCGACCATCGACGTCGGATTCGCGTTGTAGGTGTCGTCGACGTAGGTGACGCCGTCCTTCTCGACCACGCGCCAGCGACCGCCCGGCAGCGTGAAGCCGGCGAGCGCCGACAGGGCCGCGTCGTCGGACACGCCGAACCGGCGGGCGCAGCCAAGGGCGATCAGGGCGTTCGACACGTTGTGGCGGCCGGGCAGACGCACGCGCAACGCCGCCGCCAGGCGGGCGGCCGCCGCATCCGCCAGCGAGACGGCGCGCACCGGCGCCGCGCTCATCGCGCAGAGCTTTTCATAGCGGTCGTTTTCGCGCGCGAGGACGGCGAAGCCCGTCGCCGGCAGATGCGCGAGCAGCGTCCCCTTCTCCTCGGCAATCCCGTCCTGCGTCTTGAAGAACTCGATGTGCGCCGTGCCGATCGACGAGATCAGGCCGACGTCCGGCCGCGCGATGTCCACGAGACGCCGGATCTCGCCGGGATGGTTCGTCCCCATCTCGACGACCAGCACGTCCACGTCCGCCGGACAGTCCAGCACCGTGATGGGCAGGCCGAGGTCGTTGTTGTAGTTGCCTTCCGTCGCGTGGACCTTCAGCCCGCCCGCCCGCAGGAAAGCCGCCACCAGCTCCTTCGTCGTCGTCTTGCCGGCGCTGCCCGTCACGCCCACGACCTTGCCGGCCAGCGTGTTCCGGTAGGCCGCGGCCGCGCGCACCAGCGCCGCCCGGGGTTCGGCCACGCGGATCAGCGGCAGCCCCGGCCGCGGCGGCGTCCAGTCCGCACGCACCAGCGCCGCCGCGGCGCCCCGGGCCAGGGCCTGCGCGACGAACTCGTGCCCGTCGCACGTGGCGCCCGGAAACGCCATGTAGAGGCATCCCGGCGTCACGCGGCGCGAATCGAACGTCACGCCGCGGAACGACGGCGGCACCGACGCCGCGCAGCGCCCGTCCGTCCAGCGGGCGAAGTCGGCGGTCGAAATCCGGCCGAACCGGTTCGCGCACGCGTCCGTCACCGGACCTCGTGGCACCAGCCGTGGGTGTCGGGCAAATCGCCGTACTGGATGCCCTGGACCATGTCGTAGAGTTTCTGGAGCGTGGGGTCGACCGTCTCCGGGTCGGAGATCCTGATGACCTGCCGGCCCCGCGTGATTTCGCAGACGGGCGTGATCACCACCGCCGTGCCCAGCGCGGCCACGGCCTTGAACGTCTTGACTTCCGTGAAGGGGATCGGGCGGCACTCGACCTTGATGCCGAGATCCTCCGCGCACTGCCGGAGGGACATGTTCGTGATGGACGGCAGCACCGAGCAGCTGTCCGGCGTCACGTACGTGCCGTCCTTCGTGATGCCCGCGAAGTTGGAGGTCGCGAACTCCTCGACGTACTTGTGCGACTTCGCGTCGAGGTAGAGTTCCACCGGCCAGCCCTCGCGCTTCGCCTTCTCATGGGCGTAGATGCCGGCCGCGTAGTTGCCGCCGACCTTCACGTCGCCCATGCCGTGCGGCGCCGCGCGGTCCCATTCGTCGAAGATCACCGCGCGCACGGGCTTGAGGCCGCCTTTGTAGTAGGCGCCCACGGGCATGACCATGACGATGAACGTGTACTCCTTCGCCGGCGCCACGCCGATCTGCGGCCCCGTGCCGATCAGCAGCGGACGGATGTACAGCGAACCGCCCGTGCCGTACGGCGGCACGAATTCCCGGTTCTTCTTCACGACCCTCTCGCAGGCGTCGACGAACATGTCCTCGGGCACGGGCGCCATGCACGTGCGCACGGCGGTGCGGTACATGCGCTTCGCGTTCTCCTCCGGACGGAAGATGACGATTCGGCCGCTCTTCTGGCGGAAGCACTTGATGCCCTCGAAGCACTCCTGGCCGTAGTGGAGGCACGACGCGCCAATGTGCATCGTGATCGACGGATCCTTGACGAAGCTCGGCCTGCTCCACTTGCCGTTCCGCCAGGTATAGCGGATGTGGCAGTTCACGTCGGCGAACCCGAATCCCAGATTCGCCCAGTCAATGTTCGGCTTTTTGGTTGCCATGGCGAGAAATCTCCTTGTTGCGGCACGTATTCTATCCCTTTTTCCGCCGCGAAGCAACGGAAAACGCGAAACCGCCGCCCCGGGGGCCGGCGGAACCTGAAACGAAACCGCCGCCCCGGCCGGGGCGGCGGTCTGGACCGGACGCAAGGCCGGGGGCGCCTAGCGGCAGAGCGTGTAGAGCACGCCGGCCACGACGGCCGAGCCGATCACGCCCGACACGTTCGGCCCCATCGCCTGCATGAGCACGAAGTTCGTCGGGTCGTTGCCAAGCGAGACCTTGTTGGACACGCGCGCGGCCATCGGGACGGCGGACACGCCGGCCGAGCCGATCAGCGGGTTGACCTTCGTCTTCGAGAAGAGGTTCATGATCTTCGCCATGACGACGCCCGCGGCCGTGCCCACGCAGAACGCGCAGAGGCCGAGCGCGAGGATGCCCAGCGTCGTGCCGGACAGGAACTTCTCGCACGCGAGCTTCGAGCCGACCGAAAGCCCCAGCATGATCGTGACGATGTTGATGAGCGCGTTGGACATCGTATCGGAGATGCGCGCCACGGACGGCCCCGCCTCCTTGGCGAGGTTGCCGAGCATCATCGCGCCGATCAGCGGCACGGCGGACGGCAGCAGGCAGGCGCAGAGCAGCAGCACGATGAGCGGGAAGCAGATCTTCTCGATCTTCGCGACGGGACGGAGCGGCGGCATCTTGATCAGGCGCTCCTCCTTCGTGGTGAGCGCGTTCATGATCGGCGGCTGGATGATCGGCACGAGCGCCATGTACGAATACGCGGCCACGGCGATGGCGCCGAGCAGGTCCGGCGCGAGACGCGACGTGAGCCAGATGGCCGTCGGGCCGTCCGCGCCGCCGATGATGCCGATTGAGGCCGCCGCCTTCACCGGGTCGACCCCGCCGAAGAAGTCGGCGCCGAAGAGCGCCGCCAGCCCCAGCGCGCCGAAGAGCGCGAAGAAGATGCCGAACTGCGCGGCGCCGCCCAGAAGCGCCATCTTCGGGTTCGCGATCAGCGGGCCGAAGTCCGTCATCGCGCCCACGCCCATGAAAATCATGATCGGGAAGACGCCCGTGTCGATGCCGAACTTGAAGAAGTAGAACAGGAAGCCGCCCGGCTCGACGATGCCGCCCTGCATGTAGGGGATGCCCGACGAGGCGATGGCGACGATGCCGTCGTGGAGAGTCTCCGGGGAGGTCACGCCGCCCAGCGGGCAGTTGGCGAGCAGGCCGCCGAAACCGATCGGGAGGAGCAGAAGCGGCTCGAAGCCCTTGACGATGGCGAGGTACATCATGATCAGGCAGAGCGGAATCATGATGAGCTGGCCGACGCCATACGGCAGGCCGCCGAGCACCTTGACCTCGTGTCCCTTCACGAACGCGCCGTTGCCGTCGAAATAGCCGCCCACCCACGCGCCGGTCTTGCGGTCGACGTAGCCGTTGGGCGTCCTGTATCCGCTGTTCGCGTCATGCGGGTCCTTGCCCACCATGTCGTAGGCGTTCACGCGGTCCGCCTCGGCGAAGTTGCCCGTGATGTAGGCCGGCGCCTCCTTCTTCAGGAAGCCCGCAATGCCCGTGTCCTTCGACAGGTTCTTGACCTTGCCGAGCGTCTGCCGCCACGGCGCCGGCCCCTGGCAGGCGCCTTCCTTGCCGCAGCCGTCTGCCGCGAAGGCCGCCATCGCGCCCGCCGCCAGCATCGCCGCCATCAGAAATTTCTTCATGGTCCTCTTCCACTCCCAGCTGTTCACTCTTCCATGCCGCGCGGGCCGCGGCGTCACCCGATGGTCGCCAGCACGTCGCCCGTGGCGACCTTGTCCGTCGCGTTGACGTTCAGCGTCACCGTGCCGTCGCACGGCGCCGTGACCGGCGTTTCCATCTTCATGACGTCCATCACGAGAAGTTCGTCGCCCGCGGCGACCTTGGAGCCGGTGGGGGCCGTGATGCGGAGAACCGTGCCCGGCACCGGGGCCTTGACCTCCTGGCCGCCGGCGGGCGCCGCCGCCGCGGCCGGGGCCGCCTTGACGCCCGCTTCGGCCGTGAAGTCGACCGGCTTGCCGTTGACGACAGCCTTGCCGTCGCCCTTGATCTCGACGCCGTAGGCCTTGCCGTTGATCGTGACCGTCACGCCCTTGCCGGCCGCGGCCTTCGGGGCGGCGTCCGCGAAGCGGCAGCCCATCGGGGCCTTGGCCGGATCCTTGAGGAAGAGAATGCCCTTCTCCTGGCACGCGGCGGCGATGAAGACGTTCTCGTCGGTGACGGGCAGCCCCGCGTCCTCCAGCATCTTCTTCGCGACCGCGCCGCCCTTCTTGGGATCGGCGTCGTTCATCTCAAGCACGGTCTTGGTGGTCGGGACCGAGTAGGGCTTCGTCAGCTCGTTGGACGCCATGAACGCGGCAGCCTTCTTCACGATCTCCGGATCGGGCGCGACCGGCGTCTTGCCGAAGTAGCCGAGCACCATTTTCGCGTAGCCCGGCGCGAACTTCTTGAACTTGCCGAACATAACGTTCTGGATGGCCTGCTGCGCGTAGAACTGCGAGACGGGCGTCACGGACGTGCCGAAGCCGCCGAGGCGGACGCAGTCGTACATCTCCGCGATCATGTCGTCGTACTTGTCCATCATCCCGTTGTCGCGGAGCATCTGCGTGTTGGCCGTCAGCGCGCCGCCCGGCATCGGGCTCCACACGATCTGCGGGTTCACGTTCATCGCCT
>JBJEWF010000043.1:0-4602 GCA_051884915.1 Kiritimatiellia bacterium | reverse complement strand
CTTCCGAAAAAAGATTTTTCACATTCCCCCTTGACGCAATACATACTAGACCCTTATTGCGGAACTCGTCTGAAAGGAGTGGGCGGGGCGAGGCCAAGATGGAGCGATGGAGGGAGCGGGAAGATTTCCGCAGAAGATTCTCATTGGGCGGAGAATGCTCTTTCCCTCTTCCCCATTTCGGTGATTTGTGATACAATGGCGGAGTTAAAGGGAAAAGATGTTGTTTGGATGGTCCAAACTTGGATGGTCTAAAAGCGCAAGCAAAGGAGTGATGATGAAAACCAGCAAAATGGTTGGCAATAAGGCTTCGTTCTCGACCCTAGGGGGGGGTAAGATAGCGCGCTTGGTCGGCGTGGTCGTTGCCCTGTTGGGCGGAAACGCTCTCCACGCCGAGGATTATACGGTTTCGATACCTGCCGGAGAAACCTGGACATGGGCCCAGACGGAAGAAATACTCGGAACCGATACCGATGGCAAAAGATTGATCAAAACCGGCGAGGGTGTTTTATCCCCAGGCGAGGATTTGTCCGCCAAAGGTTTTACCGAACTTAGAATTGATGAAGGCGTGTATGAAGCGAGTGCGCTGAATCAATTGCCGGTCGTCGGTTCCGTCGCGACGATTACCATAGCAGCAGGCTCGACGTTGCGTTTCGGGTTTCCGATGAACCAGACGACCACGACGATCAATGTGACCGTTGGTGGCGACGGCGCGGCGGATGAAGGCGGCGCCGTCGTCTTTACGGCAGACTCCGGCATAGGCGCCAAGAACGGTCCCAATTGGACGCTGACCGCCGATACGGTGTTTTACGCCCAGGGCGAACGGCGGAAATTGGATTTCAGCTGCAATGCATACAGTCCGAGCGAGTCCCACAATATGTTTCACATGAACGGACACGCGCTCCGCTTCAAGGGCGACGCCTCGACCAACAATGGCAGCGAAGGTCCCTTTATCCGGTTCCGTTCAGGCCCGACCTTCACCTCGCCGGGCGAGATCGTTTTCGACAACTGCCGCTTCTCCCGCTACAATGCCGGCGGCACCCGTGTCTGGATCAGCGCCTCCAACAAGGCCGCCGGGACGATTCCGCGCATCCGGCTGGTCAACGGGGCAAGCTGCAATTTCGGCTGCACCGCCGACACCCATTGGTTGGCGAACGTGGCGGAGATCGAGGCGGAAGCCGATACCGAAATCGGGTATAACGGAGTTTCCGTTTCTCCGTTTCCGACAAGCCGGGGAAGTTCACGATCAACAGCCTGGTCGGCGCGCCAAAGCTTCTGAGCGGACAGGAGGCATATGTCAAGCGCTACGTTGCCCGGGCTGCGGATTTGCACGCCGGCAAGATGCTGGTTGCCGAAACCAGTCTGTATTTTGCCGATGACGCTTCGATTTCAATCGACGACGGTTCTGCGCTGGAGCAGGGCGTCGCCGTCACGGTCGCAACCGGAGCGTCGCCGGTCGTCGGCACCGTCGTTCCCGGCGACGACATCGCCAATCCGGCCTGGCGGCTGAACGTCGCGCTTGCGGACAATGCGGTCAGCCTTGTCCGCGACAGCGAATACGCGATTTCGCAGGACGAGTTCCCGGTCTTCGTGCCGGCCGGCCGGACCTATACCTGGGCGAAGGCGACCGAGGGGCTTGAAACGTCGGCGGCGGCGGGCAAGAAACTGGTCAAGCTCGGGCGCGGCGATTTCTACGACACCAACGGCGAGGTGTCGGCGGCCGGATGCACGGAACTCGTAGTCGCCAACGGAATCTACAGCGCCAACAGCCAAGCCGGCCTGCCGGTCGACGGAACGGTCATGAAGGTCACGGTGGAAGCAGGCGCCACGTTCAGGGCCATGACGTCCTTGAACGCACTTACGGACGCTTCCCATTCGTTCGATTTCCATTTGGCCGGCGAGGGGCATCGCGCGGGTGGCCTGGATTTGGGCGCCTTCTGCTTCGGGGCCGATAGCGGTCCCGCCAATCAATGGTGCCGGTGGACTTTCACCGGCGATACGCTGATCACGCTGGCAGCCCAGTGTGCGAATTTCAGCACCGACTCTCTCATGCGCAACGACAACTGGAACCTCTGGTACATGAACGGGCATCGTCTGACGTTGCGTTGCATCAGCGACAGCGATCCGAAGGGCGTGTTCCGCTTCCGGTCGGGACCGACCATCTACAACCCGGGCATCATCACGCTCGACAATGCGTGCTTCTCCCAGTATGCCGACTCCAAGATGAAGACGGTCGACGGACTTATCCCCGAATTCAGAACGGTGAACGGGGCGATGATCAACTTCGCCAACGGCAATCCGAACGGTGGACACCTCGACCAGTGCGTCGATTGCTTCGATTTCGGTCCGGGGACCCTGATCGACGCCATTACGCCCTATTACCCGCAATATTCTCCCGATCCCGCCGGCGACACCGTCATCGGGAAGATGATCGGTTCGGTCACGGTTTCATCGGCGCAGAAACTGACGATCAGGAGCAGCTGGACGGTTCGCAAGGCCGATTTGCTTGCCAGTCCGCCGTCCATTCTCGAAGCCGAGGCCGGTCTGGCGTTCGAGCGCGGCTGCACCGTGGATGCTGACGATGTTGAAGGGCTGAACCTGCGGGACGGAGTGATGATCGCGAAATGCCCCACGGGAATGCTGTCGGGATGCCCGAAGCGACTCAAAGATGCGCCAATCGCTCCGGCCGTCGAACAGGACGCGGAGTATGATTACGTCAAGCTTTGGTCGAAGCGCGGCATGACGGTGTTCGTGCGCTGACCGGCATTGGAACTGCGGGGAGTCGATCATGAGCGACAAGTTCACGGCGGTTTTGCTGGCGTTTGGTGCATTGACGTGCGTCGCGGATCCCCGCGGCGCCGTCGAGTTCGCGGTCGAGCGTCCAGACGGCGGGAAGACGGTGGCCGTCGCGGATTACGGCATCGTGCCTTCCGCGCCCGACAACACCCTGGCGCTCAACCGGCTGCTGGGCGCCTGCCGGACCAATGGCGTCAGGCGCGTGGTTTTCGGGCAAGGGACGTACCGGTTTGTATCCAACGGCGCCATCCGGCTGGACGGACTCGAAAACTTCATCTTCGATGGCGCGGGCGCCGAGTTCGTCTTCTTTCGCCGTCAGGACGTCAATTTCAGCATCAGGGGCTGCAAGCGCATCGAGCTAAGGGATTTTTCCATCGACTGGGATTGGAAAAGGGATCCGTTGGGGTCGCTGGTCGAAGTGGCGGCGGTAGACGGCGAGCATATCGACTTCCGGTTTGTCCATTACGAGGATTTTCCGCGAAAAGACGTGCGCGTGGCGTATACGAGTCCGTGGGACGAGACGACTTCGTCGGTCGGGGTCGAAGGCAATGGCTGTGGACGCGGCTTTGACATGAGCTGGGGCGGCAAGCGACCCAACCACAAGAAGGAGTGGCTGTCCGGCAACGTGCTGCGCATCTGGATCAGGAACGTCGGCAAGGAATTCGGCGTCGGCGACAAATACCGCATGCAGCACTACTATTACGATCTCGGCAACATGGATTTCTCCGGCAATGCCGATGTCTTCATGGAGAAGGTCTGGGTCAAGAGCTGCGTCGGGCATGCGTTTCTGTTCACGAAGGACAGGCGGGTCCATTTCCGAAAGGTGGCGATTCGCGCACCGGAGGACGACCCCAGGCGGGTCATCACCTGCACGGCGGACCATCTGCACATTACCCGGTCGCATGGGTATTTCAAGTTCGAGGCCTGCGAGTTCTCCCGTGGCGCCGACGACTGCATCAATGCGCACGACAATACGGCGGTCGCAAGGGAGCGCCCGGACGACTACACGCTCAGAGCGCGAAGCGTCGGCAAGGACTTCTTCGCGGTTGGCGATCCGATCGAGGTGATGAACGGCGATTTCTCGAAAACCGGGTTTGTCGCGCCCGTCGAGGCAATCCGCCCCGCGGGCGACGGCAAAGGCGGCGTGGACCTTGTCTTCGGACGCAAAGTCCCCGGCTTCAAGACAGGAGAATTCGTGCTGTTCGACCGGCGATACGACACCCGCAACATAATCGTCCGGGATTCGTATTTTCACGACAACCGCGCCAGAGGCGTCATCGTGCAGTGTCCGGACGTGACGATCGAACGCTGCCGCTTCTTCCATCATGAATCGGAAGCGATGAAAATCACCTCCGGCTGGACGGACAAGCTTTGGTGCGAAGGCTATGGCGTGACCAACCTCGTGGTTCGGGACTGCACCTTCGAGAAGGCGAATTCGGCGGGAAGGAAGGGACAGACGCTGTTCATCGGCACCTATCGCAAGGTGCCGTCATATGATCGCGTCGATACGACCGGCGAACCGTTTTTGCGCGACATCCTTTTCGAAAACAACAGGTTTATCGACACCTACGGTCCGCTGGCGCTGGCCGGAAGCTGCACGAATTGCGTATTCCGCCGCAACTGCGTCGTCCAGCAAACGCCGGTCAGGGCGCCGTCCCCCGAACGCGGCCAGCTGAAGGTGCTGCCGGGCGCCGACGTCCGGGAGGAATGAGCGCCAATCTGCCGTCTGAGCGCGACACGGAATCGGCGGATTCTGCTATAACCCGAGTTTGCCACTTGGCGATGTGGTCACCGCCTGACAGCAATTGG
>JBJEWF010000042.1:0-69519 GCA_051884915.1 Kiritimatiellia bacterium | reverse complement strand
CGTCGCCATGCCCGACGGCGCCCCACGCGACCGCCAGCGGCAGATATTCGGCGGCGCTGGTTAGCCGCACGAGCCCCAGCAGATTGGGTCCGTTCAGCGTCTCCACCTCCGTCGCCGCCGCGACGGCGGCGAACAGCGCAGACAACATCGTCACCCGGAACTTCATTGCGCACCTCCATCACGCACGACCCGGAAGAAGCCGCACGCCGCACCCGCGTCCACGCCCACGCGCAGTTCGATCGTCCGCTGCGCGTCGCCGGCCACCGCCGACCGCGCCGCCCGGGAAACGTCCATCCGCCCCGGCGCCGACCCCGCCGCGACATTGTAGTCGAGCACGTTCAGCGTATCGGCCACGGTCAGCACCACTTCCGATCCCTCGCGGCGAATCGCCGCAATCCGCGGCGCCGGCGCGTCCGCCGGCACGGCGGAACGGACCATCGCAGCCGAACTGGCGCCCGACAGCGCACCAAAGCCGGATGCCGGTGTCGTCTGCGGCGCGGCGACCGCCGACCAGCCGTCCACCCGGAACGCCGCCCCGGAACGCGCCGTCGCCCGCGTGTCCAGCAGCGCGAGCATCAGCCGCTCGCCCGTGCGCAGTTCCGATTTGTCTATCGCCACCTCCGTTTTCGGGCAGCGCCCGCCGCGCGCCAACGGCAATTTGAAAAGCACGCGCGAATTCGCGCCGTCCACCAGCGTCCCATCCGCGGCAAAACCGGCGAATGACGCATCCGAAGCCAGCGCCACCAGCGCGTAATATTCGCCGTCGACCGCCGGCGCCGCATCGGCATAACGGTCGGGGCCGGCGCTCGACACCGTCATCACCACGGCATCCTCGCCCACCGTGACCGCCCGACCGGAACCGGCGAGCGACAGCCCTGCCGCCAGCAACAGGCCCCGCAGCAGGAGCCTCGCTGGACGCCCCGCCCGGTCCTCGGCATTTTTTTCTCGCGCCATTTCCGTTTTACCCCTTAATTATCGGGATTCATCCGTTTGCCGACGAAATGCCACATTGTCAATCTCCGCCGGAACGGAAAGTGAGCGGATATTATAGCACAGTTTCTGGCGGAACTGGGGGAAAATCGTCATGCCGCGACACGCAGTTCCGCAGAAGGCGAAATCGCGCCGGCCAACGGGACGAAAACCTCGCCATCCCCTTGTGGGGCAGGGCGAGCGCCGGACAAAAGCAACGCCCACAAGATCCGCCTGTCGGCGCCGTGCGATCCCGGACGAAACGACCCGGTACCGACAGGCGGATCTTGTGGGCAGGGGGGCGCATGCCGTCAGAACGGGCGCCCCCTGCGCAGCTGGCGCCCACGCCGCGTCGGGCGCCGGAACAGGTCCGGAACGCCCGGCGCGAGGCCGCGCGTCAGAACGACACGGAGGCGCACAGCCCGCCGACGAAGTGCCAGGAGGTGTCGTCGCGGCCGGTCGCCTCGTACGCGCGCGCGCCCTCGCGCAACGTGCTGTCGAACACGTAGTCGTAGTAGGCCACGTAGCCGGACAGCGCCACGCCGCCGCCCAGGTTCCAGGTGAGTTCGCCCTTGACGCAGAGATCCATCAGGCCGCCATGGTCTTCCGCGAGGTCGTAGCCGCGCGTCCGCTGCGTGTTGCCGATGCCCTGCGCGACCGACGGACGGAACGCGAGGACCGGGTCGTCGTCCTCGCCCGCGCCGTCGACGAGCGCGAAGGTGTGGCCGAGTTCGAGGTTCACGTAGGTGCCGTTGTCGCGGTCGATGTCGCGCTCGAACGCCAGCGTCGGCTCGATCCAGAGATCCGGCAGCGCGATCGAGAAGGTCACGAACTGCGTATCGTCGCCCGGCTCGCCCGTCCCGCCGCCCATGCTCCGCGGATGGTACTCGTAGACGTAGCCGAGCGACAGTTCGACCGTGGTCGGGAGAAAGGCGTAGTCGTCGGGGCTGAAGGCGTGCGCGAGGGACACGCCGGAATCGAACTCGATGTACCGTCCGCCCCGGTTGCCGTATCCGGCCTTCCGGCCGTATTTCGTCGTGTCGAAGAGCGCGGCGCAGTCGAACGTCAGCAGGTCGAAGAACGTCACGGCCGCCGCCGGCGTGACGATCGGGTCCTTGTTGTCCACGAGACCGTAGCTCATGAACTTCGAGTCGAAGGACAGGCTCGCCTCCGCCGACACGACCGGATCTTCCGCGAAGGTAAGCCCCTCGCCCGGCGCCCATGCCCATCCGTCGGGCGCCTCCCGCTTTTCGCCGTCCGCCTCCTGGGCCTGAACACCGCCGCAGAGCGCGACTGCACAGGCCATCATCATCATGTGCTTTGAGTTCATTTTTCCTTTTCCTCTTCTTCCTTGTCTTTTCCTTTACTTGCCGTTGCGGCAAACCTTTCCGCATCCCGCGCAGCCGCAGGCGCAGCCTTTCGTCCGCCTGAGGCCGTGCCGGACGGCGATTCCCGCCAGAACGCAGACGGCCGCGATCACGATTGCCGACGCGAGATTCACCGGACACGCTCCTTTCGGGCCGGACGGACGACCATCCACACGACGAACAGGTCCACCAGAACCGTCAGCGCCGTCCACACCCCAAACGACCCCGCCACGATCAGCGAGCCGATCTGGAACGCGTTGAGCGCGAGAACGTACCCCACGAAGAGCTGGAACGTGACGGCGAACCACCCCCACTTCGGCGCGCCCATTTCCTTGAACGTGTTCACGATCGCCACCGCGCACGGCGGCACGAAGAGGTTGAAGAGCAGGAAGGAGAGCGCGCTGACCTTGTACAGCGCGTCGCCGGCGAAACTCTTGAACAGCTGGATGACGTTCGCCGCCGCGCTGCCGTCGCCGCCCGCGACCATCGCCAGGGTCGCCGTCGCCTGTTCCTTCGCGATTTCGGCCGAAACGGTCGCCATCGCGCCCTGCCAGTTGCCGAAGCCCAGCGGCGCGAAGAACCACGCGATCCAGCCGCCGATGGAGGCGAGAATGGACCGGTCGAGCTCGTCGCCCACCACGTCGAGGCGCCAGTCGAAGGTCATCATCAGCGTCAGCGCCACGCAGGCCGGGAAGATGATCAGGCCGGCCTTCCAGACGTAGGCCTTCACGCGCTCCCACGTGCGGAGGACGACGCCCTTGAACGTCGGCAGATGGTAGGCGGGCAGCTCCATCACGAACGGGGCCGCCTCGCCGGCGAACAGCCGCGTCTTCTTGAGGGCGATGCCGCCCAGCAGGATGATCGCGACGCCCAGCAGGTCCATCGCCGCCGCGACCCACCAGAAGTCGCGGAAGAAGCAGGCGGTGAACATCGTGATGATCACCGTCTTCGCCCCGCACGGCATGAAGGTGGCCAGGATGACCGTCATGCGCTGGTCGCGCACGTTCTCGATCGTCCGGGCGGCCATCACGGCCGGCACGCCGCACCCCTTGCCCACGAGCATGGGGATGAAGCTCTTGCCGCTCAGGCCGAATCCCCGGAAGAGGCGGTCCATGATGAAGGCCACGCGCGCCATGTAGCCGCAGTCCTCCAGGAACGCGAGGAAGAGGAAGACGATCGCGATGACCGGCACGAAGCCCAGCACGGTGCAGACGCCGCCGACGAGGCCGTCGTTCACGAGCGCGTAGGCCAGGCCGCCCTCTTCAAGGCCCAGTTTCCCGCAAAGCTCGCCGCAGATCGCGGCGACGCCCGGGATCCAGATGCCGAAGTCGCCCTCCTCGGGCGCCTCGACCGCCTTGGCCGCGGCATACTCGGCGTAGCCCACGACCCATTCCTGCCGGTTGCCGTCCTCGTCCTCCAGGACCTCGCCCGACTCCTCGTCCTCCAGGCGAACCGTCACGCGCGTGTCCTTCGCCGACTCCGCCGTAATCGACTCCGGATCGTCGAACTTCCCCTCGAAGACCTCGACGATCTTGCCCGGCCGGGCATACCGTTCGGAGGCCTCCTCCCACGTCAGCCCCTGGTAGGGGCCTTTCGCGCAGACGTGCTGGCTGAACGGCAGGAACCACCCGTCACCCAGCAGGCCGTCGTTCGCCCAGTCCGTCATCAGCGTGCCCGGGCCATTCCCCGCCACGGCGAGCCAGTACATCGCGAGCAGCGAGAGGCAGAAGACCGGGATGGCCAGCAGACGGTTCGTCACGAACCGGTCGATCCGGTCGGACAGCTTCGCGCGCCCCGCCCGCTTCGCGTTCTTCACGACGCACGCGGCGACGACGTTCTGGATGAACGCGTAGCGCTGGCCCGTGATGATCGACTCCGCGTCGTCGTCCAGTTCCCGTTCGCAGGCCTTGACCGATTCCTCGGCGCGGGCCAGGACGTCGGCGGAGAGTCCCATCCCGGCGATCGCTTCCGCGTCGCGCTCGAAGACCTTGACCGCGCACCACCGCCGGGAGGCCGCCGGCACGCCGTCCCGGATGAGCGCCTCGATGCGCGCGATCGTCTGCTCCACCCGGCCCGTGAAGACGCGCGGCGCCTCGCCGGCTCCGTCCGCCGCCGCCAGATCGAGCGCCGCCGCCACCGCCTCGCGGCAGCCCCGGCCCTTCTGCGCGCTGATGCCCACGACCTTGCAGTTGAGGCAGCTCCCGAGTTTCGCGAAGTCGATCCGGTCGCCCGCGCGGTCCACCAGATCCATCATGTTGACGGCCACCACCAGCGGAATGCCAAGTTCGGCCAGCTGCGTGGTGAGATAGAGGTTGCGCTCGATGTTCATGCCGTCCACGATGTTCAGGACCGCATCCGGCCGCCGTTTCACCAGAAAGTCGCGCGACACGCGCTCTTCCGGCGAGTAGGGCGAAAGGGAATAGATGCCGGGCAGATCCTGCACGACCACGTCCCGGTTCCCCTTCAGCGTCCCGTTCTTCTCCTCCACCGTCACGCCCGGCCAGTTGCCGACATGCTGGTTCGAGCCCGTCAATTCGTTGAACAGCGTCGTCTTGCCGCTGTTGGGGTTTCCCGCCAGCGCGACCGTTTTCCCGCGCATCGGCCGCTGCGCCCGTGTCTTGTCGAACATTGTTTGCCTCTCCTAACTTCAGTGCCAAAAAAAAATTCAGCCCACTTCGATCAGCGCCGCCTCGTCCTTGCGGATGGACAGCTCGTAGCCGCGCACGGACAGCTCGATCGGGTCGCCGATCGGCGCCACCTTGCGCACGACGACCTCCGTGCCCTTCACCAGACCCATGTCCAGAATGCGGCGGCGCACCGCCCCTTCGCCATGCAGCCGCACGATCCGCGCGCGCCCGCCAATCGCAACTTCCTTGAGTGTCTTCATGATGTCTCCTTTCTACACGAGAATCTTCTGCGCCAGTTCGCGGCCAAGCGCCACCCGCACCCCGTGGAGCGCGACGATCAGGCTGCCGGCCATGTCGGCGACAATCGCCACTTCCGCGCCTTCGACAAAACCCATGTCGCCCAAATGGCGCCGCGCGGAATCGCTCCCGCGCACCGCTTTGATCCGGAACTTCGCTCCGACGTCCATCATTGACAGAGGCATTGGCCCACGACTTTCTGCTTGAATCGAGAATCGCCCATTTTTTTGTTAGACGCGCATAAGTTTACCACGCCTAACCCCGTTCCGCAAGCGCAAAGTTAGACGATTTTCACTTTTCCCCGGAATCGGGCGGCGGCGCGTGGCGGAACGCGCTGCGCAAATTCGCAGAAATGTTTTTTTTTTTTTTATTTTTTAGTTATGACCGCTTTACGCGCTCGGCAAGATGTGGTAGACTGCGCGTCGCGGGAGAGCGGGATTCCAGGCGGGGATCGCGCGCGCCGCCGGTTTCATTTGGTCACAACAAGGAGGTCGAGGATGGGTTGTCGCAAATTCTGCCGGTTCGCGGGAGCGGCTGTCGGCGCGCTGAGTCTGGTCTGCGGCGCGGATGAACTCGTGGTGGGCGCGGGGGAGACGTACACCGTCGCCAGCGAGACGGCGCAGACGGACGCCGTGCGCGTTTCGGACCGGACCGTGATCGAGAAGACGGGCACGGGCACGCTGACGCTCGCGACGGGGACGTTCACCGAGAATCTGCCGGTCGCGGTCGACGTGCGCGAGGGCACGCTCCGGCTGGAGACCTCCGAACCGCTCGTGACGACCTATCCCGAGCCGACGGAGATCATGGCGCACGCCGCCCTCTGGATGGAGGCCTCCCAGAACGTCCGGCTGCTGGAAGGCAGCGAGGACGAAGTCGCCGACTGGCTTGACGTGCGCGAGACGGGCGCAGGGACGGAGGAGAATCCGTTCGTCTACGCGCGCGCCGTCGCCTTCACCAACGACTGGCTCACGGCGTTCCCGCTCCAACAGTCCTATCTGGAAAAGCCAGGCGTCTATTGCCGCGGCCTCGGCTCCGGCTGCTTCATGAACTGGGTGAAGCCCGACGGCACGCAGGAAAACGTGACGGGCATCCGCCACGCCTTCGTGGCCTATGGCGGCCCGACGGGCAAGGGCACCTTCCTCGGCCAGCGTCCGAGCAACGGGCCGTACTTCCAGCGCAATTCCGACATCCTGTGGTGCAGCCACAATAGCGAGAACACCCCCCTGTTCGCCGCGCGGACGTACCTGAACGGCGTCGAGGTGGATGGCCCGCGCACGACCATGCCCAAGAATGCCAGCCACGTGGTGGAGGTCCAGGCGCTCAACGAGCTCTTCAAGGCGATGTGCTTCTGGAACGACCGCGACATGCAGCTGAAGACGACGGCGGGGACGAATATGGCGGTCAACGCCGAAGGCTCGAAAGTGAACGCGATTCTGGGCACGACCGCGCAGACCGGCGGCGGCGACCGCGCGGGCGGCGAATATCTCCACGAAGTGCTGCTGTTCACCAACTCGCTGACGACGGCCGAGCGCATGGCGGTGTCGGACTGGCTGAACCAGAAGTGGCGGGGCGTGAAGCCGCCGGCGGAGCCGCCGGCGACGTCGGTCGCGCTCGCGACCGGCGCGACGCTTGAACTGGCGGGCGAACTCCCCGAGACCATCTCGGTCGACGGCGATGGCGTCGTCCGCAAGACGGGCGAGGGCCGCGCCACGCTCCGTTCGCGCAACGAACCCCGCAATTCCGCGACCCGGGTCGAAATCGAAGCGGGCACGCTGGTTCTGGGCTACGCGCTGCCCGTCGCCGGCGCGGCGGGCGACACGATCACCTCTGAACGCGCGTTCTGGGGCCCGGAACTCGCGCCGCCGGTGCCGGACGCCGGCGCGGCGCGGCTCGTCAAAGCGGGATCGGGACCCGTCACGCTGGATGCGATCCCCGAAGGCGTGACGAACCTCGTCGTCACGGGCGGCGAACTTCGTCTCGCCGATCCCGAACGCGCGCGCCGCCTCGTGGCGAACGTATGCGACGTGCGCGCGACGATTCCCGAAGCCGACTTCGAGAGCTACCCGGCCACGACCCCCTCGGCCTTTTACCAGTATATCGCAAACGGACAGACGCAATATGGCTGGCACGCGATCGTCCCCGCAACGATCGGCAATGGGGCGGAGAGCCGCGTCATGCTCTTCGACCAGTCGCTGGGCAGCCCGTCGGGCTGGAACATGATTCTGCAGGACGAGCCGAGCGGCGTACTGGTCATCAAGAACAACGCCTCGGCCTGGTGCGAGATTCAGGTGCCCGAGGACGGCGAGTATGCGCTGAGTTTCCGCGCGGCGCCGCGCAAGGGTTACTCGGGCGAACAACTGGACGTGATGATCGGGCCCGACGCGGACTCGCTCGTTTCCTGGGGCAGTTTCAAGCCCAAGGCCGAAGCCTGGCTCACCTACCGCGACTTTCTCCCCATGCGCCTGACGGCGGGAACGTACCAGTTCTGGCTGAAGTCCAAGGAAAAAAACGACGACAGGTGCACGCAGTTCGACGACTTCCGCCTGGAGAAACAGAACGGGGACGGGATGGCGGTATGGGACATCCCCAACGGCGGATTCGAAATCCATGCCAGCTCGTTCCAGACAGGCGGATATGCCAGTCTCGCGAACACGAACGGCGTGGTCGGCTTCACGGTGGAACAGCGGACCAGCGCGCCCGTGGAAACCGGCGTCTTCTCGAATACCACGTTCCAGGCTCAGGGCGTCAATGGCGACCAGTTCTTCAACCGCCCGTGGAACCGTCCCGACAGCATGACGCAGTTCTACATGTCCGGCAACGGCTCGCTGTCGACGACCTTCACGCCGCCGGCCGGCACCTGGCGTTTCCGTGCCGACTTCTGCAACTGGCGCGTGAAGTGGCAGAGCGGCGGCAACAACGGCTACGCCATCGAAGCCGCTCTCGACATCGTCGGCGAGACGGTTTCGCTGGGCACGATCACGAACAAGGCGACGGCGCTCCTTCCCATGGAATGGCCCCGTGACTTCACGGTGGACGGCGCCACGCCGGTCACGCTCACCCTTACGGGCATGGTTCCGGCCGCGAACGCGGACAACAACGACGGACACGGCATTCTGGACAATCTGGCGCTGGTGCGCACCTCGGCGCCGGGCCGGAACCTGTTCCAGAACGGCGGATTTGAGTCTTCGGTCTCGCCCTGGACGGTTGCCGTCACGCCGAAACCGAGCGGGGTCAACGGTTCGGGCAGGCAGGAGTACGGTTCGTTCTATGAAACCTATTTTGGCCTGGCACGCTTCGAGGGCTCCTCGTGCCTGACGCTGGTCAACGACGACATCGTCTCCCAGCGCGTGACGTTCCCGGAGGGAGGACTCTACCGGTTTTCGGCGAACATGATGGCGCGGGGCTTGTTGACAAAGTGGCCTTCCTACACCAGCCATGGACTGAATCCCGTCGCGTTCTTCCTTGCGCAAGACGGCGTGACGAACTGGCTGGGCTGCACGGACCAGGTGAAAATGACGAACTTCTGCGAATACGCCTGCATCGTCCGCATTTCCGAACCGGGCGGCGTCTACGACATCGGCTTCCAGGGGCAGACGGTCTGGGACGGAGAGACGGCGGTCGACCGCACGACGCTCCTCGACGCGGCCCAGCTGTACCGCATCGAGACGGCGCAGCCGATCGACCTGCCCGAGTCGCTGGAGATCGACGTTGCCTCGGGCGCGCAGCTGACGCTCGACTTCGACGGCACGAACGAGGTGCGCCGGCTGAAGATCGCCGGAAAGAGCTATCTCGGCGTCGTCTCCCTTGCGGAACGGCCCGAACTGCTGGGCACGCTCAACGGACGCGGCGCCCTCTTCGTCCGTCCGCGCGGCACGGTGCTGCTGCTCCGTTGAGTCGCTTCGCGCATTCCCCAAACTGAAGCATCGGCTGCGGCGGGCATGGTCCCGCCGCAGTTTTGTCGTATCGGCGTCCGGCCGGACCGCCCGCACGGGATCTTTTGCGGTCGTTCCCGCGCCCCGGACCGCGGGCGGCGGCGCGTGGCGGGACGCGCCGCCCAAACCCACCGGAACGCGCCGCCCAAACTCACAGAAATGTTTATTCTTTCAGTTATGATGATTTACTCGTTCGGCAAGATGTGGTAGACTGCACTCTGCGGGAGAGCGGAGATCCGGGCGTGATCGCGCGTACCGCCGGTTTCGTTTGGTCACAACAAGGAGGTCGAAAATGGATTGTCGCAAATTCTGCCGGTTCGCGGGAGCGGCCGTCGGCGCGCTGGTCTGGTCTGCGGTGCAGGGGGCGACGGTACCGGAATCGGCGCGCGACTTGCCGCGGCTGGCGGATGTCGACGTGGTGGTCGTGGGCGGCACGATGGCGGGGGTGCAGGCCGCCGCCGCCGCGAAGAGCGCCGGCGCATCCGTCTTTCTCGTGGCGCCGCGTTTCCAGCTCGGCGAGGAAATCGTGACGACGCGGGCCCTTTGGCAGGAGGACGACGAGGGCGCGGACGATTCCTTCGTCGCCGGCCTGTTCCTGTCCGACCGGGCGAGCCCTTACACCTACAGCTACGACAAGACGCCGAGCAACTCCCACCCGGATCCCGACCTGCTCCTCCTGCGCGACGGGGTGGCGAATTCCGCGTCGCAGGCGAGCGTGCAATTCGACGCCGACGTGACGGTGACGGCGACTCTGGGGGAGAACTTCCGGGGAACGCTCCTCTCGTTGCGGCTGGGAGCCTACCGGCGGGCCGCTTCGGGCGGATTCGTGACGGACGCGCTGACGGTGCAGGAAAGCGCCGACGGTTCGACCTGGACGGACCTGCCCGGAGACGTGACGATCCAGAACACGTCGCTCGACGGACAGTCGGATACGCTCGACATTCTCACCTTCACGCCCTCCCGGGAGGCGTCCCCCGCCTGTCTGCGGGTGCTCTGCATGCGCGCGCAGGGATATTCCCGCCAGCTGCTGGCGGAACTGACGATCGTGACGGCGAACGCAGCCACCGCCCCGGCGAAACCGATCCTGGTGGCCAAGGCCCTGGACCAGGTCCTGCTCGACGCGGAGGTGCCGTTCCTGACGGGTTCGCCCGTCACGGACGTGCTGCGGGACGGCACGGGGCGGATCGCGGGCGTGGCGGTGGCGAACCGCAACGGCCGCCAGGCCCTCCAGGCGAAGGTCGTGATCGACGCGACCGAATGGGCGGCCGTCGCCCGCGCCGCAGGCGTCGCGTTCGTCTCCGGCACGAACGCGACGCGCTTCACGCGCACGGTCGTCTGCGAACAGGGCGCGTTCGACGCGACGCTGGCCGGACAGGACGGATGGCAGGTGCGCGAGCGGCGCGCCCCGTCGCTCCGCCTCTCCGTCAAGCCCGAAGACCTGAAGGGAACGGACGCGCCGAACGCCTTCGAAGCCGGCGCGTATCTCGTGTCGCAGGAGTTCCCGTTCGCGACGTTCACCTACGCGGCGTGGCTGGACATCGAACGGCAGATGCGGGACGCGACGTGGACGGCCTCGCTTTCGGATGCGTCGGAAAAGTGCGCGTTCACGCCGCCGGACCATGTCACGGGCGAGGCGTCGGGGGCCGAAACGTGGCCGGGCGCCGCCGCGCTGCCGCTGGACGTGCTGCGCCCCAAGGGCGTCGCGGGCCTGTACGTGCTGGGTCCCTGCGCGGACCTTTCCCGCCCCAACGCCGCCCGGCTGCAGCAGGCGGGCGTCGAGACGCTGCTGGGGCGCCGCGTGGGCGCGGCGGCCGCGGCGGAGACGGCGGGGCAGACGGTTCTCGCCGGCCCGGTCGGCCTGGGCGCGGCGCCCGCCGCCGGTTCGGAGGAGGTGCATGAACGGCTGTCGCGGCCGCTCAACGTCGGCACGGACGACGGTGCGACGGTGGCCAGCGCGGGCGCGGACCTGCCCGTGCTGGCGGAGGTGGACGTGCTGGTGGTCGGCGGCGGCACGGCGGGCGTGCCGGCGGCCCTCGCGGCGGCCGGACGGGACCGGCGCGTCCTCGTGGCGGACATCCTCTACGCGCTGGGCGGCGTCGCGGTGGACAACCGCATCGGCCGCTTCTACCACGGCAACCGCCGCGGCTTCGCGACGAACCTGACCGCAGCGGTGAAGGCGCATGGCTGGCAGTTCTACGCGGCGAGCGCCGACTGGCAGCGGCGGGCGTGCGACGCGGCCGGCGCAACCGTGTGGTTCGGCGCGTTCGCCGAGGGCGTGGTGACGGACGGCGGCGACGGCGAGGGACGCGCGCGGGTGGCGGGCGTCGTCTTCGCGCTGCCGGACGGCACGCGCGGCGTGGTGCGGGCGACGGTGACGGTCGACGCGACGGGCAATGCGGACCTGACGGCCGCCGCGGGCGGCGAGACGACGTTCCTGGATGCGCCCGAGTTCGCGGGGCAGGGCGTGGGCGCCTCGAACATCCAGCTCGGCAACAGCTATCTGAACACGGACATCGGCTTCCTCGACGACACGGACGCCGGCGATTTGAGCCATTTCATGCTGCGTTCGCGCCTCGCGCTCAAGGAATCCTGGATGCAGCCGTCCTTCCCGTCGACCGGCAGCCGCGAGCGCCGCCGCATCGTGGGCGACGTCACGGTGACGGAACTCGACGTCGTGCGCGGCCGCACGTGGCCGGACACGATCATGCACGGCCTCAGCAACTTCGACATGCACGGCTTCAGCACGTCGCCGCTCCTGATGCTCTGGGAGCATCCCGCCGACGACCTCGCGGCCGATCTGCCGTTCCGCGCGCTGCTGCCGCGCAACCTCGAAGGCCTGCTCGCCACGGGCCTGGGCATCAGCGCCACGCGCGACGCGATGCCGATTCTCCGCATGCAGCCGGACGTGCAGAATCAGGGCTGGGCGGCCGGCCTGGCGGCCGCGGCGGCCTGCGGGACGAGCGGGACGCTGCGCGACATCGACGTGCCGGCGCTTCAGCGCGACCTGATCGCGGCGGACATCCTCGACGCGCGGGTGGTCGCCGACGCGGACGGCGGCGCCGTCGCGGACGCGGAGCTGGACGGTGCCATCGACGCGCTGACGACCGACTACCACGGCCTCGAATCGATTCTCGCCGCCGACCGCGAGACGGCGCTGTCCCGACTGCGCGCGGCCTATGCGGCCACGACGAACGTGACGCACCAGACCGCGCTCGGCACGGCGCTGGCGCTCCTCGGCGATGCGACGGCGGTCGATTTCCTGGTGGCGCGGAATGCCACGTCGGACTGGGACACGGGCCACGAATTCAAGGGCCTCAACAACTACGGCCGCCAGACGTCGGCGCTGGACGGCACGCTCTACGCGCTGGCGCAGACGCGGGATCCGCGCATTCTCGGGCTGATGGGGACGCTCGGCTCCACCCTCGCGGATTCGTCCGCCACGGTCCGCACGCTGTCGCATTTCCGCATGTACAACCTCGCCGTGCAGGCCTATCCCGCCGCCGCCCTGGCGACGCCCGTGCTCGCCGCCGTGGCGTACGCGCGGGAAACGCTGCTGGGGAACGCCTTCGACGCGGTGCGCCCCGCGAGCTACACCGCGCAGGAGGCCGACGCCGAACGCACGCAGGCGATCCGGGAACTCGTGCTGGCCGAAATCCTGCTTCGCCTGGGCGATCCGGACGGCACCGCCCGCGCCTCCCTTGAGGCGTTCGCGGCAGATCCGCGCACCTCGTACGCCGTCTGGGCGCGCCGGCTCCTGGCGCAGGAGATTCCGGACCCGCAGACCGGCACCAACGGCGTCTGGACCGCGACGGCCGCCGCGGGCGACTGGACGGCGGAGGCGAACTGGCGCGACGGCCGCGTCGCCGAGGGAGCCACGGCCACGGCGACGTTCGAGGGTCTGGCCGACGGGACGCGGCAGACGGTTGGCGTGCCGGACGACGGCCTTCAGATCGGCGCGCTGGCGTTTGCGGACGCCGCCGACCGCACGTTCACGGGCGGCCTGCTGTCCTTCCTGTCGCCGATGGCCTTTCTGGACGTCGCGGAAGGCGGAAGCGTCGCGTTCCAGAACGACGTGAAATCGACGAATCTCGAAAAGACGGGAACGGGCACGGCAACGTTCGCCGGCGCCGTCCAGCTGGACAATCGCCTCGCCGTTGCCGCGGGCGCGGTGCGGCTGGCGAACGGCGCCACCGCCCGCGCGGTCGCGGGCGACACCTTCACGGTGGGCGCGGACGAGGAAGTCTGGCTCACCCACATCGGCTGCCGGGCCGACGAAATCGCGGCGCAGACGGCGGCGGGCGAGCGCCTCCGCATCGTGCTCGCCAACGCGGCCGGCACGAAAATCGAGGCGGTGCTGTTCACGGCGCGCCACCGCGGATTCGAGCAGGACGGCTACCGGTATCTGCGGGTCGGCAATCCGTATCCGCTCACGCCCGGGGCGACCTACACGCTCCAGGTCTCGGCGTCCGGCTGCCATCCCGGCGCGCTGCTGGCGGGGCGGGCGCCCGAGCAGAAACTGGCCGACGCCGCGGTCGACGGCCGCCTGGAAATCGCCTCGCCGTTCGCGACTGTCGGCACGCTCTCGGGAACGGGCGTCGTGGCGGCGGTTGCCGCCTCGCCCGTCAATCTGGAACTGGCCGCGGACCGGGCCACCACGGTCTTCGACGGAACGCTCGATGCGACGGGCGCGCCGTTCGCGCTGACCAAGACGGGTTCGCGCACGGCGACGCTGCATGGCGTGCGGGGAATCCGCGACGGCATTTCACCGCGGCGGGGGATGCTCGTGCTCGATTCCCCGGAGGCGCTGGAGCCGGATGCGACGATCATCTTCGGTTCGCGCGACAACAATCCCGCCGCCTCGGGAAGCCTCGCCTTCGCCGCCGACGACGCCATCGTCTCCAATCCCGTCGCCTGCGCCAAGATGGGCGGCTACAACTTCCTGAACAACGGGTTCGCCGCGCTGGCGGGCCGCCGGCTCACGTTGCGGGACGTCGAAGTGACCACGCCCGATTCGATCTGCGCGGGAAGCTGTGACGGCACGCTCGCGCTGATCGCCACCCATTCGGCCACCGACGAGACGCTTGTCGTGGCGGAGAATGTCGACTTCCCGTACATCGACCTCACCGCGCAGGTCTACGGCGAAGAGAACAGCCCGGTGCGCGGCGCAAACGCCGTCGTGCTGCGGAACGTCTCCTCGGGCGCGCAGGGGCTGCGCAAACTGACGACGCTCAACATCGTCAGCAACTCCGTCGGCGGCACACTGACCATCGCCGGAAGTTCGCTGTCCGCCGACTGGTTCGATTTCTCCGGCCCCTACGTGGGATTCAACCTCACGACGGGTTCGACGCTGGTGGCCTCGGTGGTCCGCTTCCCGAACAACAACAAGGTCCAGCACTCGAACGCGGACATCCTGATCGACGGCGGCGCGCGCCTGGTGGCGGACGGCATTCCCTCGCTCGACGGAAGCGCCTGGCACACGACGAACACCGTCCTGCGCTTCGACGACGCCGTGCTCCAGATCAAGAGCCGCAACAACCCGGACTTCTTCCCGCTGCCGGCGGAGAATCCGCCGGCCGAGATTCTCGCGGGCGGCCTGACGCTCGATCTGTCGGCATTCGACATCGCGCTGACGAACGGATATCCGTTCCGTTCGCTCCGCATCAGCCACCCGCTGACGAGTCCGGCAGCCGGAACGCCCGGCCCGCTGACGGTTCTCGGCGGCGACCCGAGCGGCCCGAACAACGGGGGCGAGTGCAAACTTGCGGCGCCGATGTCCTTCGCCGGCCCGACGACCGTGCGCGGCGGCACGCTGGTCTTCGATTTCAAGGCGGCGCCCGAGCTGGAGACGATTCTGGCGCCGGGTACGGATCTCGTCCTGGACGGCGGCGCGCTCGATCTCCAGTCCGACGCGGCCGGCCGGCGGCAGGCGTTTGCCGCGATCACGAATGCGGCGGCCACGCCCGCGACGCTGACGATTGCGGCGGGCTGCCGGGTCGAGACCGCCGCGCTCGTCGGCGCGGGCGGGTTCGCGGTCAAGGGCGGCACGCTCGCGCTCGATCTGCCGCTCTCCGAGGCCCAGCGGCTGAATGGCAGTCTCGTGCTGGACGGCGCCACGCTTGCGGTCGCGACCGTGCAGACCCAGCAGGCGCCCGAGCTGATTCCCGGCGGGAGTTTCGAGCCGACGCCCGAGGCGCTGCCGGAGCCGGGCACCAGCAACACGAGCGCGCTGGACAAGCGCGGCAGCCGCGACGCGGCCTGGCTGAAGGCGAACGTCGCCGACTGGACGTTCGACGCGTCCGACAACGTCGGCGTGGCCCGGAACGGCAGCTACTTCACGTCCGCCGTCCGCGATGGCGTCACGTGCGCCTTCCTGCGCAACGCGTCGGGAAAGATCAGGCGGACGTTCACGGTCGCGCAGGCGGCGCGCTACACGCTCGTCTTCGACTGGCGCAGCCGCTTCTACAACAACACGCTGTACAAGGCCCAGATCCAGGTCCTGTGCGATGGCGCCGTCGTCCACACCACCGAGGTGAGCCAGGCCGACGACTGGGTCGAGACGACGGTCGATCTCGGCCTTCTCGAACCGGGCGAACACGTGTTCGCGTTCGGTTCCGTGGTCGACGGCGGCGACGCGCTGCTGGACGTGGTGCGTCTCGGCTATACCGCCACGCCGCTGCAGGCCGATCTCGAACGGATGGTCTCGCCCGAGCTCGTCCTCGATCTCCGCAACGGCGCGAAGGTCGAACTGGACTTCGAGGGCCGCCTCTCCGCGGCCGAACTGCGCGTCGACGGCGCGAAGCGGTATGGCCTTTTCTCCGCCGAGACGTATCCGGACCTCTTCTCCGGCACGGGTTCCATCTTCTGCAAGCCGCGCGCGACGATGATCATTCTCCGCTGACCGTCCCCGGGGGTTTGGCCTTTCCGCCCGGGAACGGGCCAAGCCCCCGTCAGCGCAACGTCAGTTCGTTGGCGTCGGGCGCGCGGACCGTCCAGGGGAAGGCGTCAAGCTCGACCAGGGCCTCCGCGGCCAGGAACAGCGATCCGCACACCACCAGCGTCCCTCCCGTCTCCCGCGCCCAGCCGAGCGCCGGCGGCAGGGCCGCAGCCAGCGAGCCGTACGGTTCGGCCGTCACGAAACCCGCCAGCTGCATCCGCTCCGCCACCCCTTCCGGATCGAGGGAGCGCGAATTGCGGATGGGGACCGCCCATCCCCTCGCCGCGATTGCGCTCATCGCCCGCAGATGGTCGAGAACGTCCTTGTCGCCGCAATAGCCGGCGATGAGGCCCACCGGCTCCTTCACCTTCGCCAGGCGCAGCGAATCGCGGAGCGCGCGGGCGCCGTCGGGGTTGTGCGCGCCGTCCACGAACAGCGTCACGCCGTCCCGCACGATCTTCTGGCAGCGTCCCGGCCACACGACCTGCGACAGGCCGGCGACCACGGCATGATCGGCAATCGCGTAGCCGCACCGCTTGACGAGAACGTCCAGCGCGGTCAACGCGGTGCACGCGTTCTCGACCTGGAAGGCGCCGAACAGCGCGAAGTCGATTGGCGGCAGATTCCGCTGCGGCGTGGTCACCGTCAGCGGGACCAGCCGCCGCACGGACACGTGGTCTTCCGCCGACACGAAATCGCAGCCATTCAGGGACGCGAAACGGCCCACCGTCTCCTTCGCGCTCTCCGGCATCGCGCCGCACACGACCGGCCGTCCGCGCTTGACGATGCCGGCCTTCTCCCCGGCAATGGCCGCGTAGGTCGACCCCAGCCATTCGCAATGGTCGAGGCCGATCCGGGTGATGACGGAAACCAGCACGTTCCGGACGACGTTCGTGGCGTCCAGGCGCCCCCCGAGTCCCGTTTCCAGAACCACGACATCGGGCTTGTGGCGGGCGAACAGGACGAACGCCACCGCCGTCAGCGCCTCGAAGAACGTCACGTCGGCCTGCCGGGAGCGCTCAAACGCCTCCACGACCGGGAACACGGCATCCGCCACCGCGTCCAGTTCGTCCATGTCCGCCGGCCGGCCGTCGACGAAGAAGCGCTCCGCGATCGACACGAGATGCGGCGACGTGTAGCGGCAGACCGAATAGCCGGCGGCGCGCAGGACCGTGTCGAGAATGGCCGAGACGGCGCCCTTGCCGTTGGTGCCGGCGACATGGACGAACTTCAATTCGTCCTGGGGATTCCCGAGCGCCGCCAGGAGCGATTGCATCGTGTCCAGACCGGGACGCATGCCGAAACGCCGCCGCGCCATCAGGCGGGCCAGAAAGGAATTTCCGTCTAGCGACACGATTTCACCATCCATACGGCGGCCACCGCCGTCAATCCGTAGCCCATGAAAATCAGCCAGAGGATCTTGTCCGTCAGCAGGATCTTTTCCGGCCGGCCGACGTCCTCCTTCTTGTGCAGCAAGTGGAGATAGCGCGCCACGCCCAGCGCGACGAACACCGTCGTCGCGGCCAGCCCCCGCGTGCCGAACCGCGCCACCGTGTCCGCCGCCAGCGTGTAGCACGCGTAGACGGCGCAGGTGGCGACCGCCACGAGCGCGATCAGGACGTCGAGGACGACCGGGTGGTAGCCCTTCAGCGCCGCGCGCGACGAAGCCGCCGTCGCTTTCTCGTGCCGCCGCTTGCAGAGCGCCAGGAACAGCGAGAGCGCGAACGCGCAGCCCAGCAGCCACGGCGAGATGCGCGCCGCCGTGGCCGCCGCCCCCGCGACCGCGCGCAGCACGAATCCGGCGGCGATCACCGCCACGTCCACGTAGGGAATGCGCTTGAGGAAGCCGGAATAGCAGCACTGCATCACGGTGTAGATCAGGATGACGGCAAAGCCCCACGTCCGGTCGGGATAGCGGAAGACCAGATAGCACGGGAACGACAACCCCAGGGCAAACAGCGCCAAAGCCGCCCGGACGGCGTCGATCTTCGAGATCCGGTCCGACGCCACGGGCCGCAGCCGCTTCACGGGGTGCCGCCGGTCCGCATCGTAGTCCGACACGTCGTTCAGCAGGTAGAACGCGCTTGAAACCAGCGAGAAGGCGCCGGCCATGGCGCAGACGAGCAGAAACGGCCGCCAGCCGCGCGCACGGGCCGCCTGAGAGGCGTCGGCGAAGGCGAAGAACCAGGCCGCGAAGACGACGGCGTTCTTCGTCCACTGATTGACGCGCAGCGCTCTGAGCCAGGTCTTCAGCATAAATCAGTTCGCGCCGAAACGCAACGTGAAGACCATCTTCAGCGTCTCGGCGGCGATTGAGCCGGAAATCTTCGACGCCCCGGCGCGGCGTTCGGCGAACGTGATGGGAATTTCCCGGAGGCGAAGGCCCATCCGCGCCATCCGGTAGTTCATCTCCATCTGGAACGAATAGCCGAAGGACCTGATCGCCGAGAAATCGCCCAGCCGCTCCAGCGCGGCCCGCGTGAAGCACTTGAACCCGCCCGTCGGGTCCTGAACGGGCACGCCGAGCACAAGCCGGATGAACCGGCCGCCGAAAAAGGACAGGAGCCAGCGCCTGAACGGCCAGCCGACGCAGCGGCCGCCCTTCACGTAGCGCGACCCCACGACGACGTCCGCCGTTCCGTCGCCCGTGCCGCCGGCGACCGCGGCGAACATCCGCTTCAGGTCAGCGGGATCGTGCGAGAAATCGCAGTCCATCTCCACAACGTGCGTCGCCCCCATCTCCAGCGCCTTCGCGAAGCCGGCCACGTAGGCCCGGCCAAGGCCCTCTTTCTTCCGGCGGTGCATGACCGCCAGGCGCGGCTCCTCCGCGCACAGGCCGTCGATGATCCGCCCGGTTCCGTCGGGCGAATTGTCGTCCAGGAACAGCAGACGCCCTTCGGGCGGCAGAACCGCGAGGACCGCCGCGGCCATGGCCGCGACGTTCTCCTTTTCGTTGTAGGTCGGAATGACGACGACAGGCCTCATTGCCTGACCTTCAGCTCGGCGACTTCCTGCTTGAGCGCCTTCAGTTCGGCCCGCGTCTTCTGGATCATCTTCGGCGCCAGCGTCACGGCGGCCAGTTCCTTCATGGTCGTCGCCGGCGAGCCGATCACGTACTTGACCGAACCGTCCAGCGTCTGCGGCACGCCCGCCTGGGGGCCGACCTGGACGCCATCGGCGATTTTGATGTGTCCCGAAATGCCGGCCTGCGCCCAGATCAGACAGCCCGTTCCGATCTGCGTGGAGCCGGCCACGCCGGCCTGCGCGATGATGCCCGAATAGCCGGCCACCTTCACGTTGTGGCCGATCTGGACGAGGTTGTCGATCTTGGTGTGCGGTCCGATGTAGGTCCGGCCGATCCGCGCGCGGTCAATCGTCGTGTTCGAGCCGATTTCGACGAAATCGCCCAGTTCGACGATTCCCAGCTGCGGGATCTTCTCGATCTTCGGCCGGCCATTCTCGAACGTCGTGTTGTATCCGTAGCCATCGCCGCCCAGACGCACGCCGCAGTGGAGGATGACGCCGCGGCCGAGTTTCGTGCCCTCGCGCAGCGTGACCTGGGGATAGATGTGCGACCCTTCGCCCACCACGCAGTTCTCGCCGATGAAGACCTGCGCTTCGATGACGGCTCCCGCGCCGATCACCGTCCCCTGCTCGATGACCGTGAACGGCCCGACGTGGACGCCCTCGCCCACCGTCGCCGCCGGCGAGACGATTGCCGTGGGATGGATGCCGGGCGCGCGCACGGGGGCCGGCGGCGCGAAGACGGCCGCCGCGGCCATGCAGGCCTGGTTGGGGTCCGCCACCCGGATGATGGCGCACGGGGCGCCCGCCGTCCAATCCGGCGGCAGCAGAATCGCGCTGGCCTGCGTGGAGTGGACGAGCTTGGCGTGCTTGACGTCTTTGCAGAAACTCAGATCGCCCGGGCGCGCCTCCTCCAGACCGGCGCATGCCACGAGTTCGACGTCGGCGCCCTCAAGAGCGCCTCCCAGTTTCGTTGCGAGTTCAGAAGCTTTCACGGATGGGACCTTTCTTTTCCGAACCCATTATAGCACATTTCGCGCTATTGGAACGTGACCTGCTTGACTGTCGGCGGGGCGGACGGACCCGGCTGGCGGACAAAGAGCATCGTATTGCCGAGCGGAACGGCGATCTGGTAGACGTGGTTGTCCGCCACGACTTCCACCAGCCCGTCCGCCGGCCGCGCGATGCGCACGGCCTTGACCGTTTTCGGCAGGGACGTCCAGCTGCGCAGATCCGCCGCCGTCGACGTCTTCGCCCAGGCGGCCACGCCCAGTTGGGCCAGCCGCAGCGCCAGCTGGTGGTTGCGGTCCATCGAGTGGGCCGCGGCGGCTCCCAGCGCCGCCTGGACGCCGACCTTGACGACGGTGCGCGTGATTTCGCGCGTCAGGGCGCCGCGCATGTAGACGTCGTACTCCGTCTTCACGAGACGGTCGACATCCGCCAGTTCGGCGAAGGGCGTCTCGGCCCCTCCGGCCCGGACGCGCCAGGACACGGCCGCCTGGGAGCGCGCGCGCAGGTAGGGCAGCGCCATGCCCGCGTAGAGGACGTAGTTGTTCAGCCCGGGAATCAGCAGGAACGGCAGATCCAGCCGCCATTCTTCGCGGGCGGGGCAAAGACCGTCTTCGACCCAGATCCACACCTGGTCCCGCGGACGCACGCCCTGGGCGATTTCGGCGCTGTCGCGGGCGACCGCCGGATTGGCCGCCGCCAGCGTCCGCGCGTCGCGCAGGAGATTGCGGTCGCTGTCGCCGTTCAGCCAGCGGAAGACGCCGCCCACGTGCAGCGCATAGGCGTTCATGTAGTCGGCGGCGGCCAGCGTTTCGAGGTTGCCCGACGTGGCCGGGTCGTAACCGCATTTCTCCCGGACCTGGGCCGCGAAATCCGCGTTCGACAGGACTGCGTTCGCCTGCTGGTTGCGGTCGCCCGCCGACTGGACGCCCTGCTTCGCCGAAGCCGCATGGCAATAGGCGTCCGCGTCGGCATCCATTCTTCGGGCGGCGGCTTCCACGTCGCGCCGGCGGTCGTAGATCCAATTGGCCTGATACTGGGCGGCCCGGTTGAGTTCGACCCGGGCCTCGTCCGCGCGTCCCAGCGTCATGAAATCGACCGCCTTGTACAGGCAGGTGAAGACCCGATCCACGCCCCCGCCGTCATACGGGAACGACCGGTCGTTCGTCATCATCGCCAGGGCGCCCTGTCCGCCCTGGGAAAACACGCTCGCCTGGTCGTTCTTCCTGAAGACGTCCTCCGCCGCGTCGAACTGCCTGATCGCCCCCTGCTTGTCGTCGACCAGATAGGCCGCGCCGCCGGCGAGGAGCCGCCAGAGCAGCTGCGAATCGTCCTCCTTTTCCGCCAGTTCCGTCACCTCCGGACGGGCGGCGGCATAATTGCCGGCGGAAATGTTCCGCTCGTAGTCGTCAAGCACCTCTTTGGTCGTGCGGCATCCCGCCAGCGCGGCCGCCACCACGACGAGGGCCATCGCCCCAAATCTCATTGCCATTTCTCCTCCCCTGCCCGCGGCATCGGCGCGTCCCTACCAGCCCAGGTTGACAATCGGGAAGAACTGGCGCGTCCGGACGAAATTGAGCAGTCCGATCTGCACGCCTTCCAGGCTGTCGGCCACGTTCACGAGCCCGATCTGCACGCCGCAGACGTGTCCGCCCGCGACATTGACAAGCCCATTCTGCCACCCCGTGGCGAAATCCGCCGTCCAATTGCCCAGGAGATTGATCTGCAGGGCCTTGGCCGTCTGGCCGGCGGAGAAGAGTCCGGCGTCAAGCCCCACCCCGTTGCGGTAGCCGCCCCAGCCCAGATTCAGCCGGACGCCCGTGACGTCAAACGACGGATTCGGCAGGGACCACGGCAGAAGCGTCAGCCCGAACACCGTCATGCCGTCCACGTAGCCGTAGCCGCTCTCCACCGTCCGGGGCGCATACGCCACGCTCACGGGCCGCGTGCCGCCAGTGCCATGGTCGTTGGCGACGGCGGACGACGGCGTCACGACCTGGGCCGCCGCCGCCATGGACGCCGCCGCCGCCAGGACAAATGCCATTCGCTTCATCATGCTGTTCATTTCTTCATTCCTTTCTTTCCTCGGTTTGCCGATACGTTCCGTGACTAAAGGCCATAGAACGAAACCCACAGCGTGCCCGTGCCGTCCGGCAGGGGCACGCGCGCCAGATGGATCTCGCACGAGCCGGCGGGCAGCGCGCCGGAAGCCGAAACCCGCCCCAGCGCCGCGAACGCGGACGAGACCGTCCGGTACGCCTCCAGCCCCTCCCGCCCGCTCGCCAGCTGCGCCTGGACGTGTTTCCGGACAGCCGCGTCGCCGAAGAGCAGCAGCTGGAAATTCCCCCGCGCCCGCAACTCGGCGCCCGTCAGCGCCGCACGCGTCCGCAGCGCGGACGCATCGGACGCGAGCGACGTCCCGACGCCGACGTGGTGGACGAATCCGGCCGAATCGACGAACAGCAGGGTCGGCGGCAGGACCGCATCCGGCGCCACCGCGAAACGCGCCCGGAATTCCGCCTGCCAGCCAGGCGCCGGGGCAATCGTCCCCTCGGCCGAACGCCGCTCCTGCCATTCCAGCGCCCGCGACCACTTCAGGGCCACGGCCACGGCCAGGCGGTCCTTCTTCCGTTCCGCGCGGAAGGCGATCCGCTCGCATCCGACAATGGGACTCTGGGAGAAAGTCGAAAAGACCGTCTCCACGGACTTCGCGACCCGGTCTCCGGCGGAGACGCGGCCGGCGGCGGTACTTCCCTGCGCACCCATTCCCAGCGCATCCATGATCTGATGGCGCGCCCGCAATTCGGCCATGCGGAAACAAAGCGCCTGCGCCTGGCGGAACGCGTCCTCGCCGGCGGAAACGGCCAGGACGCGCTCGGCGCCGGCGATGGCCAGGCACGTGCCCCGTTCGTCGTCGAAGCCCGGCGCCAGACCGCCGGCCAGGACCTCGCGGCGCACACGCTCCTCCAGCTCCAGGCACGACGCCGACGCGCCCCCCAGAAGCAGACAGGCCGCCAGCAGGATTGTCCGGCGCATTCTCATTTCGTCAGAATCTCCCGCGCATGCGTCCGGCACCAGGCGTCCGAGGCGACGCCAAACGCCGCGAAGGCCGCCGCGCGGGCCAGTTCGGTCTTCCCGAGATTCCGGTAGGCCACGGCCAGATTCGTCAGCGCGTACTGATAGGTGGCGTCCAGGCGCAAGGCGTTCCGGAAGCAGATCAAGGCGCCCTGCTCGTCCTTTTCCGCCTGCAGAAGACGTCCGTAGAGATTCCACAGGATCTTGTCGCCGGGGTTTTCGCGCAAGGCCTCCAGGACGACGCGCCGGCGGTCTTCGGGCAGCCCCTCGGCGGAGAAGGCCCGTTCGGCCTGGCGGCCGCGTTCCGTCCGCGGGGAAGGCCCGTTCGGCAATTCGCCGCCCCCCAGGAACAGTTCTTCAAACCGCGGATCGGCAAAGAAGCCGGACTGGACTTTCTGCACCAGGACCTTCCGGGTCCGGACGAGCGTGACCGTCTCCGTCGTCGTCACGATGGCGTCGTCCGTCCTGACGCGGCGCTCCAGCACCCGTCCGCCCTGCGGCATCGTCGCCACGATCTCCCCCGCCGGCCGCTCGACCACGTTCGTCGCGGCCGAGACGGTTCCCGCGCGATTGGTCGTCACGGACACGACGACATTGCTGGACACGACGTCCGACGGGATCGCGTAGTCGAACGACGTCCGCGCGGGAATCCGGCGCAGCGCGTCCCGCGTCCGCCGGAACGCGTCGGCCCGCGCCGACGTCCGCAGATAATCGGCCCGCGCCTGCCGGACCGCCCGGAACTCCCCGCCGGCGGGCGCATTCGCGGCGCCGACCGCCAGGTCCAGCCCATTGGTCCGGGACAGTTCGAGCACGTCCAGCAAGCCAATGCGCATCAGGAACGTCAGGTTTCTGCGGTGCAGGAGATTCGCGCAGACCACTTCCCGCACGCCGTCGAGCCAGACGTCGGCGGGCGGCGACGCGAGAAACGAAGCCGGCATCAAGGCCATGACCTGCGCGCGGCCGCACACCTGGCAGGAGATGCGCTCGTCGCCCTCGTCGCGCGAAAAGGACGGCCCCTCCAGCTGGCCGGACCAGCCCTCCCCATACTCCCAGAACGGATCGAACAGGCGCACCTGGCGGCGCACCCAGTCGCGCGCCGGCGGCAGGGCCTCGTCCTTTTTCATCCCGGCGGCCTGGCGGGCGAGCCAGCGGAAGATCTCCTGGCGCCGGGCCTGCAGAACCAGCCCGTCCACGCTCTCGCCATCGGCGTCCAGCCGGGACACCCGCGTCTGGACGAACAGGACGCCCTTCTCCTTCCACTCGTAGACGCCCTGCGGCCGATCCGCGAGGGCCGTCCGGTAATGGCGGGCGCACGCGGCGACCTCCGCCGGCACGGAGAGAAAGCCCTCCGCGCCCGCAAGAGGCCCTGCCAGCGCACCCGCCAGCAGCACGAGAACTGCCGGTCTAGAAGTCATCGCTGAAGTTCGGCGAGGTCACGAAGACGCCCTGCTTGGGCCGGCCCGGCGCGGCCGGCGTCTGCACGGCAGGCGCGACGACGGGCGCGACGACGGGCGCGGCGGGCGCGGCCGGCGCCGGCGCGAACGTCTGGATGACGGCGTTCTGCCCGGCGGCGGCACCCTGGTTCGCGGCCTGGGGCGACTGCTTGACCTGCTGGTAGACGGCCTCCATGCCCCGCTGTTCGCCGGCGCGGTACTGGCTCGTCGCAACGGCCTGCGCGGCGGCGGCGTACCAGCTGCGCAGAATGTCGCTGGACCGGCCGGCGAGCGCCGTGTCGATGCCGGCCACCGAGACGTAGATGTCCTTGCCCGACAGCTCGTTGCGGCACTTCTGGCCGAAGAGCTTGCCCAGTCCGCTCACCGTGAAGTCCTTCGGCAGCTCCTGGACCATGTCCGCCGCGACTTTGGCCGCGGCCTCGGCGGCGCGGCCCTTGAACTTCGCCATGCCGGCCTTGACGCGCGCGCTGCCCTCGCCTTCGCTGAAGAGGTTGAACGCCACGGCCTGCCGGGCCAGCAGATCGGCTTGCATGATGGCGTCCTCGTAGTCGGTGGCGTCGTCCGGAATCTCGGCGGCCGAGAAGCCCAGCACGTACTGGCGGCCCCAGTTGTCGACGAACTGGCGCGTGCCGACGAGTTTGGCGAGTTCATTGGAATCGGCCAGTTCCTGCAGCCAGGCGCCCAGCGTCTTGTCCGAGGCCTTGCCCGCGGACGGTTCGCCGCATCCGAGCGCGCGCAAAGCCCGCTCCTGGAGTTTCGGGCTCCAGACCACCGCCACGGCGACCTGGAGATGCTTGCCGTCCCAGCTTTCGGCCTGGACCAGGGTCACCGCGCCGGCCAGGCGGAACTGGGCGTAGGCCGCGATCTCCGTCTCCACCGTCTTGCGGGGGAACATCGTGTCCTGCTTCTGCTTCAGATCGTCCAGCTGCGCGCGCGCCTCCTCGTAGGCCGCCTTGATCTTCAGATACTGCTGCTGTTTCTCGGCCACGATGTCGTCCCGGCCGTACTTGGCGTCAATCCGCCGGATGATGCCGTCCATCAGCCGCTTCCACTGGTCGTCCGTCGTCACGCCGGCGAGCATGTTCGCCTCGGCCTGTTCGAGCGTCTGCAGCAACGCGGCCGTCTTCGCCTTCAGCTGCTCGGCCGCGGCGATCTGTTCGGCATACTGCGCCATGAACGCCTTCTGCTCGTCCGTGCCCGGCGTCTTGACGCGCGTCGATCCGTCCATTCGCTGCCGCACGGTCGCGGCGATCTGCATGCGGGCATGGAGTTCCGCCTGGCGGACCAGCAGTTCGCGGCGCAGCATGAGATCCGGCGCCGTCGGATCGTCGGCATTCTCGATGGCCTGGCCGATCTGGATGATGCTGCCCTTTTCCTCGTTGTAGCCCTGCTCGTAGCCGCGTTCGCGCAGGGCCTTCTGCACGGCGGCATTGGCGTCCGCCGCGCTGCGGCGCGGCTGCGACACCGTCGGCGCAAACTTCTGGTTCTCCGCCACGATCTGCGGCCCGGCGTCGTCCGGCGTCGCCAGACTTCCCGCCGGAACCGGCCGGGCGGCGACGGGCGGCTGCGCAACCGCCGCCGCCGCGGCGGGCGCCGCGCCCATTTCCTGGGCCTGAACGGCCGCAACGCCGACTGCGACCGAAGCCGCCAGCGCGTAGACAAACATCTTGGATTCCATTCGTGCCATCCTTTCTTTGCTTTCGCTATCCATTTCTGCCATGTTCTTCCGCCAGGCGGCCCTACCGCTTCCAGGGCGGAACGACCGTTCCGCCGGGCGCGACCTGCACCGCCGTTCCCGAACCGCCGGCCGGCGCGCCGGCCGGCGGAACGTCCCGCGGACGGCGGACGACCGCCCCCACGGGGATCTGGTCCGCCGGCGCGCCTTCGACCACCGTCGCATAGCACATTTTGGGATCGACGCGCGAAATCCGGATGCGGGCGATCTTCTCCTCCGGCGCGCCCAGCGCCTCGCCCGACGCCACGTCGACAATCGTCTCGCCCCGCCGGAACACGTCGTACAGCGCGCCGGCGCGGATGTTCGTGCCGCCCTGGTTGAGCACCAGTTCGGACGCCGTCTTCGCCGTCACGCGCACGGGATAGATGTTGTCCACGATGTCATGGCACACCTCGCGCGCCGCGACGGCCAGCCCCGACTCGATGGCGGTGTCCACCGAATCGCCGCGGCAGGCCGAATAGGGCACGATGACCGTCCCCGCCCACTTCAGCTGGGTCGTCGGCGCCAGGATCACCCGGTAGGACACTTCCAGGAAGGGGCCGTCCTGCGCCGTCGACGTTCCCGTGTACGGGTTGTACGCGGCCGAAGGCGAACTGAACATCTTGACCGTTCCGACGACCATGTAGTCCGTGACCAGCATCTGCTGGAAGCGTCCGAAGTCGCCGGCGGCGGCGTTTTCCAGGTTGAGCCGCCCCAGTTCCGCTTTCGTCTGGGCGTCGAAGGCCCGGTCCAGCATCGTGAACCGACGCGTCTGCGCCAGCGACTCGTTCAGCTTGGCCGCGATGCCCTCGCACGTCGCGCTCATCCGCAGGTCCTTGCCGAACACGTTCACCTCGCCGGTGCGCGACTGGAACGGCAGGACGACCATGCGGCGGCGGTTGTCCGCCGGCAGGCCGACCGTATACGTCCCCGGCACGCGCGCGTTCAGCGTGACGAACCAGAGGCCCTGTTCCCGGTCATGGCGCTCTTCGAGGATGTCGTAGCCGAGGACGCGCCCCTTCGTCTTCGCGCTCACGTTCTGCTTGAGCGATTCCCGCAGCTCGTCGATGCCGTCGCCGCCCGACTTCGTCGACTTGAGCTGCTTGACCGAATCCATGAACGCGTCGCGCGAATCCTGGAGCGACACGCCCTGGACCTGGCTCATCGCCTGGACCAGCGCCTCGTAGACGGCCATGCGGTAGTCGGCGTTGCGCCCGCGTCCCTGCACGACTCTGATGCTGTTCGCCTGCTGGATCTGAGCCTGGCCGGACAGGGCCAGGACCGCCATGAAAAGACAAGCCAACCGTTTCATTTCCAAAATCCCTTTTCGCGTTGGACGGCCAATCTCTCACCAGGTCGGCGTGCGGCCGTCCGCGCGCTTGCCGATGACGTGCTGCTTCTGCCACCACTGCAGACCGGACGCCAGCTCGGTGATCCGGAGCTGGAAATAGTACTCGATCTGCTTGTCGCCGTTGTCCATGCGGATTTCGCGCTGGATGATCTTGCCGAACAGGCTGTGCGTGGGGGCAACCAGCTGCCCGCTCCCGGCCACCGTATTCGCGTTGAACTCCGCATTGCCGCGAACCGTCCGCACGGCGTTGACCATCTCGTCGCGGTTGTCCGCGCCGGCCGCCAGGGCGGACGTCACCATCACCTTGCCGCTGTTCATCAGCTCCTCCGTGATGTAGGCCGTCAGCGTGTCCGTGTCAAAGCGCTGCATCGTGTCGTTCTTGACCTTTCCCACCGTCATCACGTAGGCCTGCCCGTCCGTCCGGTCCAGCCGGCCGCTCTTGAACAGCGACTGCAGCATCACGTTCGCGGCCTCCTGCACGTCGCGGTAGTCCAGCCCCGCCACCTGCGGGCCGCGGTCGTTGTGCATGTCGATGCGCGCCGTCGGCGTCGTGCACCCGGCAAAAAACGAAACGCCCGCGACCAGCGACAATGCGACGAAAAGATTCTTCATGTCAGTCCTCCAATTGGAATTTCAACCTGTTGTCCGAAAACGCTCACTGCCCGGCCTGGACGTAGAACCGGAAATCGACGGCATTGGGAGCCGGCGCCGTCGACTTCAAGCCGACCACTTCGCGCGGCGCCGCGGAAATCGGCAGCCAGGTCGAGACCGCCGAAGGGATCTCGGCGCCGGCGGCGTCGAGCCAGACCGTCCGATACGCCATCCGGACGACCGCGTCCGTATTGTTGACGACATTCGCCTGAAGCGTCAGCTGCTGCGAACCCGTGCGCGTCAACCGGACGTCCGTGACCCACACGGCCGTCCCCAGATCGGGCGCAACCGTCACCCGGCGATCCATCGGCGGCGTATGGTAGGACACGCATCCCGCCACCGCCGCGGCCACAAGACCAGACACAAACACGCGACGAACCATTTCCCTGCTCCTTTTTCCTTTGTTGTCCAACTTTATCGGCTTTCACTCATGCCTGAACACGGTGTGAGGCGGCGAAACGCCCCGCATCTGACATGTCCCGGTCAAAAATCCTGACGAATCTCCGCGCCGGCGTCTTGAACCTCCGGCGGAATCCGGTTTGCCGCCGCCGGACCGGTCCCGGCCCGAACCGGACCATTCGTCTCCGCGGGAACGGCGGCTGCCTCCGCCGGTTTGCCGGCCGCGGCCGGCAGCGGCAGCGGCAGAAACCGCTCCACCGTGTTCGTCACGACCACCGGCGGCAGCCTCCGCTCGACGATGTTCGTCACGACGACGGGCCGCGCCGCCTTCTCGACCATGTTCGTGACCACCACCGGCACGGCCGGCAGAACCGCCGGGGTCCGCCCGCGGCGCGCCGCCTCGAAACGGGCGCGCGCCCAGACGGTCAGAAGGACGATCAGCAGGCCGATCAGCAGATTCGGCACGAGCCGGAGGAGAAACGGCGGACGCGCCTTCCGGCGGGACGGCGGCGCGGCGACGTATCCCTCCCCCTCGTAGTCGACGAGGTCCTGGAGAATCGTTCCCGCCTCAAGGGCGAAACACTCCAGGTAGGCGTAGGACATTCTGCCGTATCCCCGGCTGCCCCACTCCTCGCCATAGCTGTTGCGGACGACGAAGAAGCCGCCCCCCGGCATGCGGACATCGTCCTCGTAGCCGACGATCAGCAGGCCATGGACGCCCGTCCGTGGCTCCACGGCGACCCAGGCGCCCGCCGCGTCGCGCTCCATGCGCGGCAGACGGAAATCGCCCTTGTCGCAGCCCGCGAAACAGCTTGCCGTAATCGCCACCGGCATGGGGCGCCGTCCGTTCGCGCCCGCCAGAATGCCGCGGATCTCGTCCACGTTGTTGGGCGTTCCCAGCAGATAGAGGCCGGCGACCACGCGCCGCTTCAGGGCGTCTTCACGCGCGCCGGGCGGACACTTGGTGCGCTGGGCCGTCCCGAACATCAGCGTCGCGTGGACGGTCGAGGTCGGCCAGAACCGGTACCGGCAGATCCCCTGCGTCTCGACGACCCGGAAACAGGACGACAGCAGCGTTCCGCCGTCGTTCAGAAACGCCTCGCGCGCGCCATCGAGGAAACGCTGCAGATAGGGGCGCATGCCGGGAGACTGCATGCCGCCGTTGGCGTCGGCCAGCATCCGAAGCTGGATCAGGCGCGAGTGGAACACGGCCTCGAACGGCGGATCCGGCGGCTCGCCCGCCTGGACGCGCGCCAGATTCCGCTCCAGGCCCTCGCGCTCCAGGTCCTTCGTCGCCACATAGAGGAACTGGACGCTCAGACGGACCTTGCAGTCGCCGTAGTATTCGAGCAGCGCCGTCACGGCATTCGCCACGCAGGTCCCGCGCAGGGCCTGCTGGTAGACGGGCGGCATCCTGTCGACCAGGGAAACGCGGGCGGCGGCCTGGCGCGTCAGCGCGGAAGGCCGGTAGCGCCCGTCCCGCATCGCCAGCAGCAGCCTCGCCTGCGGCGGTGAAAAACTGTAAGCGGCCTCTCCCATTTCTCGACCGTGCGGATGCCCGGCGGTGCCGGCGGCTACCAGATGCGCCGCACGGGAACCCCCGACGCCGCGAGCGCGTCCTTGATTTGCGAAATCGTGTAGTCGCCCGTGTGGATCATGCCGGCGACGATGGCCGCGTCGGCGGAGGCGAGATTGAACGCGTCGGCCAGATGCGCGGGCTGCCCCGCGCCGCCCGACGCGACCACGGGCACCGGCACCGCTTCGGCGATCAGCCGGGTGATCGTCAATTCGAATCCGGCCCGCGTGCCGTCGGCGTCGACGCTGTTGACCACGATTTCGCCCGCGCCCAGGTCGACCGCGCGCCGCGCCCACTCGACGGCGTCCATGCCGGTCAGTTCGCGGAAACCGCGCGTCGTGATCTCGTAGCCGCTGGGGCACTTCGGGTTCGCGCTCTTCACCGGGTCCATGCCCAGCACCACGCACTGCGCGCCAAACGCCCGGGAGCCTTCGCGGATGATTTCGGGATTCCGGACCGCGAGCGAATTGACGCTGATCTTCTCCGCCCCCGCCAGAATCACCCGTTCCATGTCGGCGACGCCCGAAATGCCGCCGCCCACGGCAAAGGGGATGCGGATCGACCGCGCGACCGCGGCGACCATGCCGAGGTCGATCGGCCGGCGCTCCGCCGAGGCCGTGATGTCGTAGAACACCAGTTCGTCGGCGCCGCCGCCGGAATAGGCCAGCGCCATCTCCACGGGATCGCCGAGATCGACGTTGTTCTTGAACTTGACGCCTTTCGTGACCCGTCCGCCGCGGACGTCCAGACAGGGGATAATGCGCTTCGTCAGCATCTCAAGGCTCCCAGGCAAGGAAATTGGCAAGAAGGCGCAGACCGATGCGCCCGGATTTCTCCGGATGGAACTGCGTCGCGAACACGTTGTCCTTTTTCACCGCCGCCGTGAACACGACGTCCGCATAGTCCGAGGAGCCGGCCGTACACGTGCCGAACTCGGCGTAGTACGAATGGACGAAATAGAACTCGCTGCCGCCGGGGACGCCCGCCCACAGCGCGTCGGCGCCGGCGGCGGGAATCTGCTCGACCTGGTTCCAGCCGATCTGGGGGACTTTCACGCGCGCGTCGGCGGGGCGGAACTTCACGACCCGTCCCGGCAGCAGCCCCAGCGTCTCAACGCCTCCGTCCTCCTCGCTGTGCGCGAACAGGATCTGCATGCCCAGGCAAATGCCCAGAAAGGGCCGGCCCTTCGCCGCAACGTCCTTCACCGCGTCGTCCAGCCCCAGCGCCTTCAGATTCGCCATCGCGGACGCCGCCGCCCCCACGCCCGGAAAGATCACGCGGTCGGCCTGGCGGACGACGGCGGGATCCGCCGTCACCGTCCCCTCGACGCCCAATGCGGCCAAGGCGAGCTTCACGCTCGTCAGATTGCCCGCACGATAGTCGACAATCACAACACCCTGCTTGCTCATGACGCGCCCATTATAGCAAAATGCACCCCGCGCGGAAAGAGAATACGGGCCCTCCCGGTCGCGGGGCGATCCGGCACGGACGAAGCGCGCGGCGGCAACCGTCCCGCGGCGGCAACCGGGGCGCGGATGCGGATTTCACCCGTCTCCGCCGCCGGCATGGAGCAGCATGGTTTTCAGCAGCCGCCCCAGTTTCTTTTCCGGCGTCGCCTCCTCCAGGTGTCCGACGAAGGCCACGCCGGCCCCGTCCCGCCGGTAGAACAGGGCCTTGTTCTTCCGGACGGTCACGGCCGAAATGCCCAGCTGCGCGCAGACCACCCGGAATTCCGCCAGCTTCACCAGCCGTTCCGCGGCCTTCGGCAGCCGCCCGTAGCGATCCGCCAGTTCGTTCCTGAGCTTCTTCACCATCGGGATCGTCGAGGTTTCCGCCAGACGCCGGTGGAAATCCATCCGCTGCGCCTCGTCTTCGACGTACGCATACGGCAGACAGGCGCCGTGCGCATCCAGATCGCCCGTGCCCGGCGAGTAGTCGAGGAAATCGAAGTTGAGCGCGACGTCGACCAGGTCGGGCACCTTCTCGCCCCTGATGCGGGCGACCGTCCGCTGCAGCAGCTGGCAGTAGAGCTGGAAGCCCACGGCGGCGATATGCCCGCTCTGCTCGCTTCCCAGCAGATTGCCGGCGCCGCGGATTTCCAGGTCCCGCATGGCGATGTCGAATCCCGCGCCCAGTCCCGCATGCTTCTTGAGCGCGTCGAGGCGGGCCCGCGCGTCGGCATCGACCGTCCCGCCGGGGGGAAGCAGAAAATAGGCGAACCCCTGGCGCGACGAGCGCCCCACGCGGCCGCGCAGCTGGTAGAGCTCGGCGATGCCGAAATGGTCGGCGCGGTCGACGAGAATCGTGTTCGCGCGCGGAATGTCCAGGCCGCTCTCGACAATCGTGGTGCAGAGCAGCACGTTCGTCTCGCCCCGCGCGAAACGCCGCATTTTCGCCGCCAGCAGCGACGAGGGCATCTGCCCGTGGGCGACCTCGATCCTGGCCGCAGGCGCCAACGCCCGCAACCGCGCCGCGATCCGGTCGATCGTCAGCACGCGGTTGTGGAGATAGTAGACCTGCCCGCCGCGCGCCAGCTCCTTCCCGATCGCCGCGGCGACGGTGGCGTCCGTGTCGCGGACGATCTTCGTCTCCGTCGCCACGCGCTCCCGGGGCGGCGTCCGCAGCAGCGAAAGGTCCCGGGCCCCCGTCATCGACAGGTAGAGCGTGCGGGGAATCGGCGTCGCGCTCATCGTCAGGACGTCCGCCGTCGCCCGCAGACGCTTCAGGAACTCCTTGTGGCGGACGCCGAAGCGCTGCTCTTCGTCAATGACGATCAGCCCCAGGTCGTGCATCTGCACTTTCGCCGACAGCAGCGCATGGGTCCCGATGACAATGTCCGTCGCGCCGGAGGCGAGGCGGGAGCGCGTGCCCCGCCGCGCCTCCTCGCTCTGGAACCGGCTCATCGCCTCGATTCGCACCGGCGTGCCGTCGAACCGCGCCAGAAACGTCTCGTAGTGCTGTTCGGCGAGAACGGTTGTCGGCGCCAGCAGGACGGTCTGCTTGCCGTTCATCGCCGCAATGAAGGCGGCGCGCATGGCGACTTCCGTCTTCCCGTATCCCGCGTCGCCGCAGATCAGCCGGTCCATCGGCTTGGACCGTGCCATGTCGCGCTTCACGTCCGCGATGGCCTTCTCCTGGTCGGGCGTCGTTTCGTAGGGGAACGCGGCCTCGAACGCCGCCACGCCATTCGCCTCGACGTCATAGGCGAATCCCGGCACGCAAGCCCGCCGCGCCTGCGTCTCCAGCAGGGACGAGGCCAGATCCTGGACGGCCCGCTGGGCTTCGGCCTTCTCCTTCACCCAACGCCGTCCGTCCAGCCGGTGCAGTTTGACCGCCTGCCCCTTCACGCCCACGTAGCGCGACAGCAAATGGGCGTGGTCCACGGGAACGTGGAGCATCGCGCCGTCCGCGTATTCGATGGAGAAGACTTCGCTCCGCTGTCCCGCGACCTCGATTTCCGTGGTTCCGGCGAATCGGCCGATGCCATGGTCCAGGTGGACCACGTATTCGCCCGGCTCGATGTCGAGATTCTCCGTCAGACGCTCGCCCTGCAGGATCCGCCGGGATCCCGGGAGCGCCGCGACAGGGCGGCGGTGGGCGAACACGCGGTCGCTCTTCGCCACGACCACAAGCCCCGGGACCTCGAATCCGCCGCCGAGTTTGGCGTCCTCGACGACGAGGGCGCCCTTCCGTCCGGCCGCGACCAGATAGGCGGCCAACCGTCCGCGCGCGGCCTCCAGCAATTCCGGGTTGCGCGCGGCCTCGACGCCCAGTTCGGCGAATCCGGGCAGCGGCGAACTCTGGAAGGGCGCGGTCGGCACGCCGCGCGGCGCGGGATCGCCGGTGAAGATCTGCCGGCCACGGAAATGCGCGGCCGCCTCCGCCGCGGACGGGACCGAATACTCGTTGTGCTCAAGCCAGAGAATCGTCCCCCCGTCGGGAATGGCCGCCAGCAGCGTCCCGGTCCCGGCAGACGACAGGTCGACGGGCGGGAATTCGGCCGCCCCGATCGCCGCGACCGACGTCTGCAAAGCGGGGTCGAACGTCCGCAGCGAGTCGAGATCGTCACCGAAGAACTCCGCGCGGACCGGCCGTTCGGCGTCCGGCGACCAGACGTCCAGGACGCCGCCGCGCACCGAATACTGCCCGACGGCCGTCACTTCCGCCTGGCGTTCGTAGCCCGCCGCGCGCAACCGCCCGAGAATCTCCGCGAATCCGCCGGCGGACGGTTCCCCGACGGCCAGACGCAGCGTCGCCGCCGCGATGGCGGCGGATGCCGGAATCTTCTCCGGCAGCGCGCCAAAGGGGGCCACGACGACCAGCGGATAGGGCCGCGGCCGGTAGGCGCCCAGAGCGGCCGCCGCCTTCAGGCGGGCCGCCAGCGCCGCCCGGTCCCCTTCCAACGCCAGCGGAAACTCCAGGACCCGGATCGCGCATTCGCCGCCCAGGACCTCCAGGTCGGCCGTCACCGCATCCGCCTCCGGCAGACCGGAAGTCACCACGAGGACAAACGGGATCCCGACCGGATCCAGCGCCAGCGACGCGGCCGCAAAGGCCGCGGCCGACCCCGTCAGCGACGAGATCGCCACCCGCGGGGAGTCCGTTTGCGTCCCCTCCCTGAACGCCGCCTGGAACCGCCGGATGCGCGCGCTCGTGTTCACGGCGCCCTCAAATCGATGGACCGGCTCCGCGCGGCGTCGGCGGCGACCGGCGCCACGCGCGCGTAGATCTTCCCCAGCGCGTCGACGCACCGGACGCCGCCGCGCCAGAAGGGAATCGCCCCCAGCCGGGCCACGAGAGCGCCCGGTCGGCCGCCGGCCGCCGCCGGCAGGACGAACGCCCCGTCCTCGGCCTCCCCGGGCGGTTCCGGATCGGCGACCAGATCCTCCACGTCCACGCCGCGCAGCGCCAGCAGCGTGGCGGGATTGCGCGCCACGTCCTCGCCCAGCAGGAACAGCACGGCAACCAGATGCTTGCAGGGCCGGCTCCAGTCCGGGCAGCTGCAATGCATCTTGACGTCGTAGACGCTTTTCCCGTCCGGCGTCCGCCCCAGGGGGGCGGCCTGCGGGAACAGGGGCGCGCCCGCCGCGCGGAAAAGGGCCTCCACCTCCATGGGCAGATCGCCCGTCAGCAGACGCGCCAGCAGCATCGGCTCGCGCCGCAGCGCGTCGGCCACCGAAGCGGACGGAACGGCCGTAAAATCCAGCGTCAGGCGATAGGGGCGTTCGCGCGATCCCGTGACCGAGGCCTCGACGTGCGTCCCTTCGACCGTCAACTCCGTGACCTGCCCCGCCACGGCGTATTGGCGCCCGCGGCCCAGCCGGGCGCCCAGGCGCATCGCCTCCAGCGAGGCGACCCAGCGGCGGGCCCACCAGGCCGTGCGGACCAGCGTCCGCAAGTCCTGGGCGCGAATGCCAAACGCCGTGCGCGCCACGCGCAGCGGATACCGTTTGCGGCTCATGCCACCGCCTTCGCATCGAATGCCGTCATGGCCAACAGTCTACAACCTTTCGTCTGGACTGGCAAGAGCGGAAAAGCCCGCGAACGGTCCGTTCGCGGGCTTCCGCCTCAAGGCTTCACCTTCAAAGCCGGCAGGCGGCTCAGGCAATCGGTCCCAGCGGCGCGCCCAGCGTCGCCTTGGACTGGTCCTTCGCCTTGACTTCGGCCGGGAGATTGCGCCACGGCTTGCCGGGCAGCGCCCATTCGTTGTCGCCCAACGCCGGCATCGCCACGTCGCCGTCCTTCTCGAAGTCGGCGGGCGTGGGCGTGCAGGCGAGGTTGTACCACGGGCTCTTCTCGTTCGTGAGGAGCTGGTTCAGCGCCACCATCTGCCCCGTGTAGGCGGCGATGCGGACCATGATGCCGCAGGCGGTGGACATCGCGCAGGCCTCGCCCTCGTTCAGATACGGACCCTTGCCGAGGATGGACAGCAGCAGATCCATGTGTTCGACGACATACGGGTTGAGGTCGACGAAATCGCCCGTCAGCTCGATCTTCTTGCCGTCCGGCGTCCGCGCGGTCTGGCCGGTCACGATGGCCTTGTCCGTGCGGAAGAGTTCGCTCACGTTGTTCGCGCAGGCGTTGACCTGGCGGCACATGGAGTGGATGTGGACGCCGTCGCCGTAGTCGAAATCGCCGGAGAAGCCGTCATACTGGTTGCCGGACACGCGGCGCGCGCGCGTGCCGATGGCCACGACCGTCTTCGGATAGCGGCCCAGGAACCAGTTCGCGACGTCGATGTTGTGGACGTGCTGTTCGCAGATGTGGTCGCCGGAAAGTTCCGTGAAGTTGAGCCAGTTCTTGCAGAGGTAGGAGGCGTTGCTCTCGCCCGCCGCGCGGCCCTTCACCCACGGCACGTCGCCGTTCCAGTAGACCTCGCCGCCCAGAATCGTGCCGAGCTTTCCTTCGTCGAGCGCTTTCTTGACCATCAGATAGCCACGCTGGTGGCGGCGCTGCGTGCCGCAGACGATCGACAGCTTCTTCTCCGTCGCGATCCTGGCGGCGGCGATCATTTCGCGCACGCCCGGCGCGTCCACGGCCACGCCCTTTTCCGCAAACACGTGCTTGCCGTGCGTGACGGCGAACATCGTGTGGCGCGGACGGAAGTTGAGCGGCGTCGTGAGGATGACCACGTCCACGTCAGGACGGTCGATGGCCTGCTTGTAGCCGTTCGCGCCGCCGTACGCGTCCTCCTTCTTCGCGCCGAACTTGTCGGCGGCGGCCTGCGCCTTTTCGAGGAAGAAATCCGCAAACGCGACCGGCTTCACCTTCACGGGCGTCCCGCGCTTGGTGAGCTCCGCCGCGGCCTGGATCATGTTGCCCAGCGCGCCCATGCCGTAGAAGTCGTTCTCGTTCTTCGGCTTGCCGCCGCCGCCCACGCCGCGGCCGCCGCAACCGACCACCGCCGCGCGAATGACCTTCACGCCATCTTCCGCCATCGCCGGCATCGCCGCCACGGCGGCCGCGAGTCCCGATGTCTTGATGAAATCCCTACGCTTCATGTTCTTGTCCTTTTCCTTGGTTAGTCAATTTCGATGCAATCCGGACGGCGAACGTCTCCGTTCGCCGGCCCCCGTCAGGCCATTTCCCACTGCTCGCGCAGGAGAGCGACCATTTTGAGAATCAACTCGCTCCGGCCCTTCTGGTCCGGATAGATCGGCTTGTTCTTCGCGTCGCGGCCGATTTCCGGCGGACCGGCCTCCATCGACACCGCACCGCGGTAGCCCAGCAGCTTGAGGCCCTTGAACGCGTCCACGTAGTTGTCCGCCGCGCCGTCCGTTCCCGGATACCGGCGGTGGACGAGCGAGGCCACGTGCACGTGCTTGAGCAGCGGTCCGGCGGAGACGATGGCCGCGAACTGGCTCGGCTCCTCCTTGCTCATGTGCCACAGGTCGGCCATCACGGCGCACCCCGGCCCGATCTCCTGCGCCATCTTGGCGCCGTCGGACACCTGGCGCAGGAACGGCGTCTCCGCGCGCTGCAGCGGCTCCAGCACGATGGAGGTGCCGCAGGCCGCGGCCTTTTGGGCGATGCGCTTGCCCGTATTCGTGACAAAGTCCTCGCGCAGTTCCTTCAGGCCGACTTCCGGCTTGCCCCGCGCGGGGCAGATGATCAGGCCGACGCTCTTGATTTCGCCGAGAATCTCAAGGACGGGCATGAATTTCTCGACTTCCGCGTCGTTCTTGGCCTTGTCGGCATAATCGAAGCGGGACGGACCGCACGCCGTCGCCAGAAAGAGCTTGCGGCGCTTGAGCGACTCGGCGACCTTGCGCCCCTTGTCCTGCAGCCAGCCGAGCCCCGACGGGATCTCCACCGCCTGGAAACCGTTCTGTTCGAGATAGTCGAGCTTCGCGTTGACGTCGTCCTGCACGGGGATGCCTCCCCACTGCAGACAGAGATTCAACTGCGCCGGCTGCGCGGGCGGCGTCAACTTCGGCATGCAGCTCCCGCCGCAGACCGTCCCTTTGGCCGGCAGAGCCGTTGCCAGTCCCGCAACCGCGCCCGCCGCCAAGAATTCACGTCGGTTCATGCAAACTCCTTTCAGGTTGAAATGATTGACGGCCATTCTACACGAAAAATCCGCGAATGACCAGCGGAAAAATGTCCGCCCGCCGGGCGAGTCGTCCCGGCGCCCTTGCCTTCAGCCGCGCCGGGCCGCGAGCGCGGCGGCCTCCGCCGCCAGCTTCTCGATTGCCGCCCAGTCGCCGGCCGCCAGCGCGTCCTTGGGCACAATCCACGTCCCGCCGCAGCAGACGATTTCCGGCACGGCGAGGTAGTCGCCCACGTTGGACGGATTGACGCCGCCGGTCGGCATGAACGCGACGCCCGTGAAGCGGAACGCGCCGAGGAAGTTCTTGATCATCTTCACGCCGCCCGCCGCCTCGGCCGGGAAGAACTTCACCATCTTCGCGCCGGCCGTCAGCGCCTGCGAAAGCTCGCTTGCCGTGGCGATGCCCGGGCAGAACGGCAGCCCGGCCGCCTTCGCCGCCTGCACGACGACGGGATCGAAACCCGGCGCCACCCCGAAAACGGCGCCGGCGGCTTTCGCGTCCCCGACCATCTGCGGCGTCAGCAGCGTGCCCGCGCCGACGATGGCGTCCGGCACGTCCCTTCTGATCGCCGCAATGGCGGCGGCGGCGGCCTTCGTGCGGAACGTCACTTCGAGAACGGGAAGACCGCCCCTCACCAGCGCCCTGGCAAGCGGCACGGCCTGTGCCTCGTCCTCAATCACAATCACCGGAATGACGCCGGCCCGCTTCAGCGTTTCGACCATGTCCATCTTCATGCTCCCGTTTTTGCGCGTTGAATGCTCACCTGTCTGGCACCCGGATGTCCGGGCGCGGAACCATTATAGCATTTCTCCCGGACGGCCCGGATCCGCCGCCCGGAAATCCCCCCCCCCCCCTGTCCATTCAAGGTGGGATGGACTTTTCCCCGTCCCCCAGACGTTTGTCCCCGGCGCGGCGCGACGCCAGGCGCACACGCCCCCGGCGCCAGCAGGGGCCAAGCGCCGCAATCCGGCAGGCGGACCGCCGGCGCGGAGCGCGCATCAGGACACGCGCAACTCCGGACAACGCCCGTCCGCCTGCGGATCGTCCGCATTCTGACGGCTGTCGTGCGTTTTCAGTTCAGCGCGCGTTGCACCTCCTTCCCTTGGCGGGCCGGTTCCGCGGGCCACGGGGCGGCGCGGGAAACGTCGACCGGGATTCCAAACACGATGAACGTCATCGAAGATTCGATGGCCAGAGCCAGTTCAAACGCCTCCGAAGGGGAGAAGAAGAAACATCCCCGGCGGTCGGTTCCGTTTTCCGCATGCGTTGAAATCGTCAGCAGATAGCCGGGATTCGGATCGAGCCGATGGGAGAACTTGATGACCGTGCGCACGCCCGGCATCCGGTGGAGAAGGCCCTTCCCGTCCCGAATCGACTCCTGCATGCCGCGAAAGACCTGGAGGATCTGCGACAGGTCCGCCTTGCCCAATTTGACGCAGATCCGGTTCGCCCAATCGAAGGTCGAATGGGTTCCCGCCGCGGGATCGCCGACCGATTTCTGGGCGGCCAGTTCGACGAACAGGCAGCCCCCCGCGTCGCCGTGCGCCGGATGGAGTTCGAACCGGATCGCGGCGCCCGTTCCCCTGGGGCTGGCGTGATAGTAGGCGTTCGCCGGCCGCGCGTACCGCAGCCGTGCCGGGGATGTCGTCAGTGTGTTCATTTGTCGTTCCTCCTTTTGGTTAGAAGCCGGGACGGCACCGGTAGCCCACGCCCGAGACGGTTTCGATCAGCGCGCCCGAAGCGCCCAGTTTTCGCCGCAATTTGGCGATTTGCTGGTCGACGGACCGGTAGCCGTTGACGCAATCGGTCCCCCATCCCCGTTCATGGAGTTCCCGGCGGGTGTAGATGCGGTCGGGATTCTTGACGAAAAGGCGGAGCAGGGCCGTCTGGAGCGACGTCAGGGAAGTTCGCCGCGTCGGTCCTTCAAAATAGAGCTGGTTGCGCAGATCGAGCGTCCCCAAGCCGAATTCGCACGCCTCCGCCGAATCCGAAACCGCCTGCCGCAGCATCCGCTGGCGCCGCAGCGCGGCGTCGATGCGCGCCAGCAGCTCGGGCACGCGGAACGGTTTTGCGAGATAGTCGTCCGCGCCCAGCCCCAGTCCGGCGGCGACGTCCGACGCGTCGTTCTTCGCCGTCAGCATCAGAATCGGAAGCGTCCGATTGACCGCCCGCACCCGCACGCAGACTTCAAGCCCCGTCATGCGCGGCATGACGACGTCGAGGAGCAGCAAATGCGGCGCCGCCGTGTTGAAGGCCGCCACCGCCTGCACGCCATCGCAGACGGCCCGGACCCGATGCCCCTCCGCCTCCAGGACCTCCTTCAGACCGTCGCGGATGCCGGCCTCGTCTTCGGCGATCAGAATTTCGGCCATGCCCGCACCTCCCGCTTCATCTTCATCCGTTTGCCCCCTTTTGCGCTGTACCGCCCGGGACGCCATGCCCCGTGCACGCAGGGAGTATCGCACAAAACGGGAACAGGATTCTTGCGGAAATCTTTCAATCCTTGCTGAAATCTTTCAATCCTTGCGCGGCCGCCGCCGCCGGAAAAACGGCGGGTCCCGCAGACGCCATTTGCGCCTGCGGGACCCGCCAATATGTAATCTGCGGGAATCGCCTATGCGATTTCGATCTTACGGGCTTTCGTCTCCGGCCGTTTGGCCACCGTGACGTGAAGCATGCCGTTCGCCAGATCGGCCTTGATCGAGTCGAGAGCGGCCATTTCGGGCAGATCCACGCTCATCGCGTAATTCGTGCGGCCAAATTCCGCCACCACCTGCTTGAAGCCCGCGGGGTTCTGGAACTTCGCATGGGTCTTCAGGGTCAGCGTACGCCCCTCGACATGGAGTTCCGCCTCGCCTTTGCCGATGCCGGGAATGGCAAAACTCAGCTCGTAGTCCTCCGGACGCTCATTCATCGTGGCAGCCGGAACAACGAATTTCTCTTCGCTCATTTTCGTTTCCTCCTTCTTGCTCAACCTTCGATTGCTATGCGACGGACGCCCACGGCATCGGCCCGCGGCAGTTCAATGCGGAGAATGCCGTCCGTGAATTTCGCGTTGGCCTTGTCCGCGTCCACGCGGAACGGCAGTTCGATCCGGCGCGACCAGGCGGGCTGCGCGTCAACGGGCTTGCCGTCCGCATCCATCGCCACTTCGGGCTTGTCGGCCACGACCACGGCCTGGGCCTCCAGGGTCAGATCGACGTCTTTTGCCGTCTTGCCGGGCAGTTCCAGATCGATGATCACGGCATTGTCGTCCAGATAGACGTTCACGGGCGGAAAGCGCCCCGCCACGCGTGCCCTCATGCTGCGGGACGCACGGCTGTCCACGCCAAGAAGCTCGTCCAGCAGCCCCCATGGATTCATGTTCATCAGCGTATTCATTTTATGTTGCTCCTTCCTTTATTTCAGTTCATCCGACACGCGATCGATGGCGGACCGCCATCGCTCCCCTGCCGGCCGACACGAAATAGTGAGCAGATGCCATGCCAAGGGTCAAATGCCATGTTTCACTATGCCACACTTGTGTCAAAATGGTCAAAAGTTGTGCCAACTGTGCCACTTGTATCCTTTTTGTCTCGCTTTTATTGCCCTGGAATTTCCTGGAAATTTCTCCCCGAAAAATCCAATTAGACAATAAAATAGCAATTTTTCACTGTTTTCTGCATGAATTTCTATGCTATCATTTCGCCCAAAGAACCCGTGCATCCATTCGGCAAATCATTCCAAGGAGTTTCCATGCTGGCCAAAACCTATTCCGGAGCCATCTGCGGCATCGATGCGCGAACCGTCGAGATTGAAGTCTGCGCGTCCGACGGCACGCCCCAGTTCACCATGGTCGGGCTTCCGGACCAGGCGGTAAAGGAAGCGAAGGACCGCGTCACCCAGGCCATCTGGAATTCCCGATTCAAGAAGATCGAGCTGAACATCACCGTCAATCTCGCCCCTGCCGACGTCCGGAAGGAAGGTCCCGTCTACGACCTTCCCATTGCCGTCACGCTTCTCGCCGCCACGGGGAAACTCAAGGTCGACGATTTGGGCGACTACGCCCTGGCGGGCGAACTCGCCCTTTCCGGCGAAGTCCGCAGGGTCAAATCCATTCTTCCCATCGTTCTCGAAATGCGCCGCATCGGCAAGAAGGGCATCATCATTCCCGCCGAGAACGCCCAGGAGGCGTCCGTGGTCGAGGGGATTTCCGTCTATCCCGTCCGCACGCTTCGCGAAGCGACGGATTTTCTCGCCCGCCAGCTCGCGATCCGGCCCGTCCATTCCGATCTGTCCGCCCTTGTCAGCGCGGGCGTCGCCGGCGGCGACGACTTCGCGGACGTCAAGGGGCAGTTCCTGGCCAAGCGCGCAATCGAAGTCGCCGTGGCCGGCGGGCACAATCTGCTGATGATCGGGTCGCCGGGTTCGGGGAAGACGATGCTGGCCCGGCGCATCCCGTCCATTCTGCCCCCGCTCACCCCTGCGGAAGCGCTTGAGGTGACCCGCATCCACTCCGTCGCCGGCGAACTCAAGGCGCGCGAAGCCCTGATCACGCGGCGGCCCTTCCGCGCCCCGCACCATACGGTGTCGGACGCCGGCCTGCTCGGCGGTGGCACGCATCCCGTCCCCGGCGAAGTCTCGCTCGCCCATCGCGGCGTTCTGTTTCTGGACGAATTTCCGGAATTCAGGCGCCACGTCCTCGAAGTCATGCGTCAACCGCTGGAGGACGGGCACGTCTCCATCTCGCGCGCCCTTGCCGCATGCGACTTCCCCAGCCGATTCATGCTCGTGGCGGCCATGAACCCCTGCCCCTGCGGCTATTCGGACGATCCGCACCACGCATGCCGCTGTTCGCGCCGGCAGATCGCCGAATACCGCGGCCGTCTCTCCGGCCCGCTTCTCGACCGCATCGACATCCAGCTCGCCCTCCCGCCCGTGACGACGGACGAACTCGTGGATGCGCCGCCCGGCGAGTCTTCGGAAGCCATCCGGAAACGCGTCATGGCCGCCCGGGAACGCCAGCGGACGCGTTTCGCGAACGAGCCGGGCGTCGTCTGCAATGCCGACATGCGCTCACGCGATCTCGTGCGCCACTGCCGGCTTGACGCCACCGCCCAGAACCGGATGCGCATGCTCATCTCGGCGCTCGACCTGTCCGCACGCGCCTACGACCGCATCCTGAAAGTCGCCCGCACGATTGCCGATCTTGAGGGATCCGAGGCCGTGACGGACGATCACGTCTACGAGGCCTCGACGTTCCGGGAACTTGACCGGACCTATTGGCACTGACCCATGAACGGACGGCAGACCATGGACTTGATTCGGCTCCGGAACACGGCCAGCCCCGCGCGCGTCCTCATGGCGGCGGCGCTGGTCGCCGGCGAATGGGCCGGATTCGCCAGCCGAACCATCGCCCCGATCTGGCCCGCGGTGGCCGTGGCCGGCGCAACGGCCGGGCTCGCCGCCTGGGGATGGCGTCTGCGGGGCTGGACCCTTCCCGCTCTTTTCGTCCTGGGTTTCGTCCTGGCCTTGCGCGCCGACGACGGACTCGCGCGCATTCTGGCGTCGAACCACGGCGACGCCACGACCCGCGCGCCGGTCGAACTGGCCGTGGAAAGCGAACCCGAGCGATGGCGCACGTCCCGGCAGGGGCAATGGCGGGCGTCGTTCGTCTCCCATATCGGCGCCGTCCCGGTCAAAGTCGTCATGCCGACGACCGCCGTCGGCGATTTGCCCCGTCTCGGCGAAACGTGGTCCTGCCGAGGCCGGATTTCGGAGAAGACGGCCGGACACAACCGTTTCGCCCGGCGGACCTTCTGGATCGCCCGGAGCGAACACGCCCGACGCCTCGCACCCGTCCCGGCGTTTTCGGCCAAAAGCCTCTACGGCGCGATTGCGCAGGACCTCTCGGTCCGACTGTCCGCCGGACTCGACTGGTGTCCCGAACTCGCCAAACTCAACAGCGCCATTCTCCTGGGACGGCGCGGCGGCCTCTCCCGCGAAAAACGCCGGCTCTTCGCCGATGCCGGAACCATCCATGTCTTCGCCATCTCGGGACTCCACGTGATGGTCGTCGCCTTGCTCATCAGGAACTTCCTGACCCGGTTGAACGTCACGGGCCCTTTCCAGAATCTGGCCGCCATTCCCCTGATCTGGATCTACACCGTGCTCACCGGCCTAAGGCCCAGCGCCGTCCGGGCGGCGCTCATGGCGACCTTCTGGCTTGGCGCGCCGGTTCTTGGACGGAAACCGGATTCGCTGTCCGCCTGGTCGGCTACGGCGCTTCTCGTCTACGGGCTCCACCCCGAGATGCTTTTCGACGTCGGCAGCACGCTTTCCTTCACGGTCATGCTCGGCATCGTCCTCTGGATCGAATGGACCCGGAATTTCAAGCCCCTGTTCCGCGACGGATTCCGGACCGGCCGGTTTGCCCGCGTCTTCGGCGAATACGGAGCGGCCAACAGGCTCCTGTCCGGTTTCGGCATTTCCCTTGCCGCCTGGATTGCCGGCGTGCCCATCGCCGCGAGCGTATTCGGGCGGTTCACGCCCGGCGGCCTGATCGCCAACCTCGCCGTTCTCTATTGCGCGGAGAAAATGGTCAAAATCGGCATGGCCGGTCTTCTCGCAAGTTTCTTCTGCCTGCCGCTCGCCGCCCTCTTCAACAATTGCGCGGCCGGATTCACCTGGGCGATGGCCCGGCTGTCCCAGTGCATCGCCGCGCTGCCCTGCGCCTCCTATGCCATCACGTCGTGGACGCTCTCCGCGACGCTGCTCTGGTATGGGGGATGGATCACGCTGCTGCTTGTCATCGGCCATTTTCTTCCCGCCAAGACGCCCGTCCGCGGAAAATGGTGGACATGAACCCGAAAGGAACGCCATGAACGATCTTCTCTCCCAGCGGTCTCCACTGACCGAACGGCACGTCCAGGACCTGTGCCATGACGGCGATCTTCTCGTCCGGCGGTCTCCGCTGACCGAACGGCACGTCCAGGCCCTGTGGTATGACGGCGACCTTCGCCCCGCCGGCATCCGGACGTCCGACGGCCTCCCCGTCCGCGTCCTCGATCCCGGCGTCTGGAACCTCGAAGCGGGCCCGGATTTCCGCGACGCGGTCCTTGAAATCGGCAGCGACCGGCGGCGCGTCCGCGGCGACGTCGAGATCCACGTGAAATCTTCGGACTGGGCCACGCACGGCCATGCGCACGATCCCGCCTACGCCCATGTCGTCGCCCATGTGACATGGCATCGCGGAACGGACGGAGCGGCGTGTCTGCTGCCGGCAGGCTGCCATTCCATCTGCCTGGGCGACGTGCTGCGCACGCGGTCCGATTTCTCCCTGGACGAAATCGACCTGACGGCCTATCCCCATGCGCGCCTTCCGTCAACGCCCCGTCCCTGCGAAGCCATTTTCTCGTCCCGGCCCGATCTCGCGCTTGAGACGTTCCGGGCCGCGGGACGGCAGCGGATCCAGACCAAGGCCCGGCGGTTCAGGACCCTTCTCATGCGCAGACAGGGCCGCATCCAGGTCTTCTACGAGGAATTTCTCGCCGCGCTCGGCTACAAGCACAATCAGCAGTCCTTCCGGGCTCTCGCCCGAACGATTCCCTGGTCCGAACTTCCCCTGGACGAATCCGCCATCCTCTGCGTCCTGCAATGTGCCGCCGAAATGACGGTGGAACGCACCGCCCCCTGGCGGCGCGCCAACGTCCGCCCCGCCAACGCGCCGCTTCGGCGCCTTGCCGCCGCCGCCCAGCTTCTTGCCGGCGGCGTGCCCGCATTTCTCGAAAGCCTCGCGGCCTGCGACATCGCGAGCCGCCAGGGGCAGAAGGAGGCGCTTGCGATTCTGGGCAAGTCGAAACATCTCGGGGCCAACCGTGCCGCCGCCATTCTCGTCAACGTGCTCATGCCGTTTGCCCTCGCCGAAAAGCGCATGGACGCGATTCCCGACTGGATCGCGCCCGAAGACACGTCCGCGCCCGTCCGCCTGACGGCCGGCCGGCTGCTCGGACGCGACCACAACCCCGCGCTCTACGGCGGAAACGGGCTTTGCCTGCAGGGGCTGCTGGAAATCCACCGCGCGTTCTGCCTCGCGGTCCATCCCGATTGCTCGACCTGCGCCCTGGTCGACGCCGCCCGGAAATGGGACCGGGAGACTCAGCCCCGCTCGGCGGCGACGCGGCGGACAATCGCCTCGTAGGCCGCGGCCTGCTCCTCCATCGACCGGACCATCTTGAACTGCGTCCGGCAGCGGAGCAGGTTGTGGTCCGGATAGGCCGTATGGAAATAGGTGTCGCCCGCCAGATAGTCTGTCAGGAACCGGACGCCGATCGTGAACGTGATCAGACGGCCCGAGAAAGCCAGGTTCTCCAGTTCGGGTCCGTTCAGGAACGTGGCCTCGGCGAGATACCCCCGGACGAGCTGTTCAAAGTATTCCCTGCGGGAGAAGACCTTCGAGAGGTCCGTCTCGTCTTCCGCCGCCGCCGCCGTCGCCGTGCGGACCATGTCGCCGAAGTCGTACAACGCGCAGCCCGGCATCACGGTGTCGAGATCGATGACCGCCACGCCCTCGCCCGTCACGTCATCCAGCATCACGTTGTTGATCTTCGTGTCATTGTGGGTGATGCGCTCGGGGATTCTGCCGGACGCCATCAGATCGAGGATTCTGCCCGCCTCCTCGCGGTGCGCGTCGACGAACGCCAGCTCGTCCGCGACGTCTTTCCCGCGCCCCTTGACGTCCGCGGCAACCGCCGCGTCCAGAAGCGCCAGACGATTCCGCGTGTCGTGGAACCGCGGCAGGATCTCGTGCAGACGGGGACCCGGCAGATCCGCCACGTCGTTCTGGAACCGGGCAAACGCCTTTGCCGCCTTGTAGGCCTGTTCCGGCCGCTCGATCACGTCAACCGTCCGCGCCCCCCCGATGAAAGCGTACTGGCGCCACGGCCGCGAATAGTCCAGCACCGTGAGCGTGCAGCGCGGATCGTCGGGATGCTTGGCGCGGATGTGCGCCGTCACGCGCGCGATGTTCTCCATCAGCGCGTCGGCATCCGGGAAAATCGAGGTGTTGATCTTCTGGAGAATGTATTTCGGGCCTTGCGGACACGTCACGAGATAGGTTTCGTTGATGTGCCCGCTCCCATAACGTTCGATTGTCGGCTGCATGGCGCGTATCCGGCTGGGAGGTGGTTCAGAGAGACAGTTCAAACACGCCGCCGGCGGCGTGTTCCGCAAAGGCGGTTTCGTCAAACGGCAGATTGGCCGTCGTCACGAAAAGGCGATTGCCCGCGACGTCCGCGCTCGTGATCTTGGCAATCGGGAACTCGACCGTCTCCAGCAGACGGCCCTCGGCCGAACGGCGCTCCAGGCGGTGGCCGTCCCACCGCGCCACGAAGAGCGTGCCGTCCGACGGATTGACGCACATGCCATCGGGAACGCCCGCCCCCGCGAAATCCTCGCAGAGGACGCGCTTCGCCGCAACGGTCCTGGCGATTGGATCGAAATCGTAGGCGTAGATCCGGCGCTCGTCGCTGACGACGAAATAGAACGTCTTGCCGTCGGGCGACACGCCCATCCCGTTCGGCATCCCCGCCGTGGCCGCTTCGATGCAGGTGAACGTCCCCGTCTTGGCGTCAAAACGCCAGAGTTCGCCGCGGATGTCGGGACGGATCGGCGCCACGCCGCAGAAGTAGACGCCGTCGCCGGCATCGTAGACGTCGTTGAACCGCGTCGCCGCGTGGCCGGGAAGCGTCCACTTCAGCACGCCGGGCTGCCCGAACGCGCACGCGTGGATCTCGCAGCGGTCGGCAAAGAGCAGCAGCCGTCCGTCCGGAGCAAACGCAAGCGCGCCGATCTTGCCCAGCCCCGGCTCGTGGACGTCAAACGCCTTGACGTCCGTCCCCACTTTCTTGCGGAGGACCTTGCCGCCCGTCACGTCCACCCAATAGAGCGTCTGCTCCGCGGCATTGAAACGCGGTCCCTCGGAGACGAGACCCGGATAGGCGGCAAAGAGTTTCGCTTCCATCGGCCGCATTCCTACTTGCTGAACATGAACTCGACGACGTCGCCATCCTTCATCTCGTACTCCTTGCCTTCCGGATGAAGCGCGCCGGCGGCGCGGGCGCCCGATTCGCCATTGTATTTGACGTAGTCGTCAAAGGCGACGACCTGGGCGCGGATGAAGCCCTTCTCGAAATCCGTGTGGATGACGCCCGCGCACTGCGGCGCCTTCCAGCCGCGCCGGAACGTCCACGCGCGCACCTCCTTCGGTCCCGCCGTCAGGAAACTCGCCAGGCCCAGCGTGCGGTAGGCCAGCTTGATCGTGCGGTCGAGCGACGATTCCGCCAGACCGTAGCTGCCCAGGAACTCGCGCGCCTCGTCGTCGGAAAGCCCCGCCAGATCGGCTTCCATCTGGGCGCAGACCGTCACCATCTCGCAGCCCTGCGCGTCGGCATAGGCCTTCAGCGCCTTCACGTGCGGATTGGCGTCCGGATCGCCGAGATCGTCCTCGGCCACGTTCGCGCAGTAGATCGTCTTCTTGTCCGTCAGAAACCGGAGATCGCGCAAAACGGGCAGAATCGGATCACCCTCGCCGCGCGGGAACGTCCGCACCGGCTTGCCCGCGCCAAGATGCGCGAGAAGCGCGGACATCGCATCGAATTCCGGGCGCTTTTTGGGGTCGCTCTTCGCCTCGTTGCGCGACTTGTCGCACCGCTTCTGAAGCTGCTCCAGGTCGGCGAGGATCAATTCCGTCTCGATCACTTCGGCATCGCCGGCCGGATCGATCGGGGCGGATTTGCCGCCGCCTTCCTGGACGTGGATGATGTCGCCGTTCTCAAAGCAGCGAACCACGTGGAGAATCGCGTCGCACTCGCGGATGTTGGCCAGGAACTTGTTGCCCAGGCCCTCCCCCTTGGACGCGCCCTTCACGAGGCCGGCGATGTCGGTGAATTCCACCGTCGCGCGGATGATCTGCGCCGGATTGACGATCTTCGCCAAGGCCTCAAGGCGGGCGTCCGACACCTCGACGATGGCCGAGTTGGGCTCGATCGTGCAGAACGGATAGTTCTCCGCCGCCGCCTGCTGGCGCTTCGTCAGCGCGTTGAACAACGTGGACTTGCCCACGTTCGGAAGACCGACAATACCAACGGAAAGACCCATCTCGCTACGCTCCCGGCTGCTGCTTCTTCAAGTCGTTAATGGCCGCCGCCACGTTGGCGAACAGCTTGGGCAATTTGGCGGACGGCGTCGTCGAAAACGCCAGCCGGATCAGACCCGAAAGGACAATCGTGCCCGTGGAATACTTCGCGATCAGCCGCTTGCGGACCTGCTCGGCGTCGACGCCCTTCGGCTTCACGCACATGAAGTAGCCGCTGTTGAACGGCATCGCCTCGAACGCCTCCGCATACTCGGCGTGCTGCGCGAGCAACTTGCGAATCGCGGCGTAGCGCTTTCGCAGCACGTTGTACTTCTCGCGCTTCTGCCGGGAATACGCCTTGTCGGCGAACGCCGCCAAGGCGATGTTCTGCCCGATTGCCGTGACGTTCGAGACGCAGCTGCGCACGTCGGCCGCCGCCTTGGCCTCAAGCGCCTTCAGCTGCTCCGGCTTCGCGCCCTTGAACGCAAAGGAGATGAACCCCACGCGAAGGCCCCACACGTAGTCTTCCTTCGTCGTGCCGTCGAGCTTGACGGCGAGGACGTTCCTGTCCAGATCGGCGAACTCGGCGAACAGCGATTCGCCGTGGACGCCCGCCTCGTAGACCAGCCCGAAATACGCGTCGTCGAGAATGACGACGATCTTCTTGCCCGCCCGGGCGGCGGCTTTCACCGCCGCCACGATCTTCTTCGCGTCGCCGACCGTGGCCGTGTAGCCCGTCGGATTGTTCGGGAAGTTGAGAATCAGGACCTTCTTCTCGCCCCCGGCGAGCAGCGCCCGCTTCATCGCCGCTGCGTCGAACGCCCCCCGCCGGAACGTGTTGAACGTGACCAGCCGGGCCCCGCAGGCCTCCTCGAAGACGAGCGAGTAGTTGTCCCAGTACAGATCCGGCGTCACCACGTCGTCGCCCGGACCGACGAACAGCTCCGCCGCAATCCGCAGACCGTGCGTCAGCGCATTCGTCACGACCGGCAGCGAATAGACCACGCCCTTGAGCGACGGGTTCTTCCGGATCTGGAGGCTTTTCCACGTCTCGCGCAGCTTCGGCACGCCGAAGGAGCCCGCATAGAGGAAGACCTTGCGGTCCAGATTGACCTGGTCGGCAAAGCACTTCATCACGAGCGGCGATCCGTCCTCCTCAAACGCCATGCCGATCGTGGCGTTGATGTCACACGTTTTTGCCTCGGCGCCCTGACCAAGGATGCCCCCGTACGGGAAGTAGAGGCGCCGGCCGGCCGGGGACAACAAATCCGCAACGGAGCCCAACGTCTGATTCAACTGTTCTGCCAATGCGTTCATACGGGCGGATAGTATACCAAAAACCGCGCTCCCCGAACGGGAAACATGCGGTTTGATTTCAGATTTCAGATTGCGCAATCGGGCCGGCGGAACCGGAAACGGGAAGGGCCGGCGCCGGCCCGGGCGCGGCGGCCGGCCTCAAGATCCCGAAATCGACGGCGCCAGCCGGCGCGCCAGACGCGCCGCCACCCAGACCGCCAGCGCGGCCGCGATCAATTCCGCGCGCGGTCCGACCAGCATGTATCCGACCTGCATGTAGAGCAAACCGCCAATCGTCGCGCCGACGGCCCGGCGCCGCAGTTCCGAAGAATGCGGCGCGCCGAGGCACGAGACGGCCACGCACCAGGACAGGTAGGTGAAAAGCGAACCCGCGAGCGGCAGAACCGCCTGCGCCGGATCCGGCAGAAAAAAGCAGGCCCCGCAGGGGACGAAGGCCGCAAGCCCCCAGCCATAGCGCACATGCCCCAGGCCTTCCGACGCGCGGTCCTCGCCCTCGGACAGTCTGGTCACGGCGGCGATGTAGGCCGTCCAGCCCAAAGCCAGAAACGCCAGCATCGCCCAGCCGGCCGGTTCCGCCCCCGGAATGCGGACGGCCAGCGCGCCGGCGACCACGCTCAACCCCCGGCACAATCCCATCAGCCAGTTGCCCTTGCGGCGGTTGTAGACCAGAATCGACAGGACGAGCGCGCCCGTCGCGCACGCCCAGCCCCGGCCCAGTCCGCCGGCGATGCCAAGCGCCCACGCGCCGGCGAACAGGAGGCCGCGCGCGACCCGGGCCGCCCGCGGCGAAATGTCCCCTGCCGGAACCGGGCGCTCCGGGCCATCCGTCTCCGCGCCCGCGAGATCGTTGTCGGCCAGCCCGAACATGTAGACCAGAAGCGCGCAGACGCCGGCCGTCAGCGCCTGCGGCAGCCGTTCCGCCGCATCCGGCAGAAAGAACGCCGCGCCCGCCCAGGCGTCTCCGGGTGCGGTCGGCAGGTTCGGCAGCCGGAAGAACCGCAGCCAGGGCTTCAGTTTCATCCGATTGTCCACCCGTGGCGAACCGACGGCTTCAGCAGAAGATTCGCCTCTTCCGAGTTGGTGAAACGGCCCGTGGCCGAATTCCAAAGGAGGCGTCCCGGCACGCGCTGCGAAATGCAGCCGAGCAAGACCGCCTCCGTCAGCGGGACCGAGTGGTCGCAGTCGGAGAACGGACGCGCCCCGCCCCGGATCGCCTCCGCGAACTCCCAGTGGTGGCCGCGCACGCGCGGGAGCGATTGCGGAATGTCGCGCGTCGCCGGATGGTCCTGATGGCGGACAAACTTCCCTTCGCCGTTCATCATGACCTGGCCGCCCCAGAAGACGCCCTTCTCGCCCACGATCATCGTGCCGCCAAATTTGTCGAGCTGCCCGTTCGTCAGGCGCCGGCAGACGTCCGGCGGCGGGCAGGTGTCGCCATCGTACCAGTAGACGTCGATCAGGCTGTCCTGCCGCCCGCTTTCGACGGACAGTTTGACGGTCGTCGCCTTGGGATAGGTCTCCGCGAATTTCTCCGTCGACCGGATCGTCTCCACGCCGAGCGCCTGGCGCAAGTCGAGACCGCGCCAGAAGAAGCTCATCGCGTGGCAGGCGATGTCGCCCATCGCCCCCGTCCCGAAGTCAAACCAGCCACGCCACTTGAACGAATGGTAGACGCCTTTCTTGAACGGCCGCTTCGGCGCAATGCCCAGCCACAGGTTCCAGTCCAGCGTGTCCGGCACCGTGTCGCTGCCGTCCGGCCGATTCAGCCCCTGCGGCCAGATGGGCCGGTTGGTCGTCACGTGGATTTCGCGGATGCGTCCGAACACGCCGCTCTGCAGGATTTCGATGCTGCGGCGCTGGGCATCGGAGCCGTTGCCGTTGTTGCCCATCTGGGTGACGACGCCGCAGGCCTTCGCCACGTCGCGGAAACGCTCGGCCTCCCACCACGTGCGCACGAGCGGCTTCTCCACGTAGACGTGGCAGCCCCGCTCCATTGCGGCGATGGCGCAAATCGCGTGCATGTGGTCCGGCGTCGAGACGACGACGGCGTCAAGCTCCGGCTCCTTGTCCAGCATGTCCCGCCAGTCGCGGTAGCAGCGGACGCGGGGATGCCAGAAGGCCACCTTCTTGGCGGCGCTGTCGAGATTGTTCCTGTCCACGTCGCAGAGCGCGACGATCTCCTCGCCGAGTTTGCAGAACGCGTCCAGATTGGCCGCCCCGCGCCCGCCCACGCCGATGAAGCCCATCCTGATCTTGCTGCCCGCCGCCCGCAGGCTCGCCTTGCGCAGAACCGGCACCGGGGCCGGCTCGTAGATCCGCGAACCGCCGGACGGCGACGACAGGCACCCCGGCAACGCGATTCCCGCCGCCGTCAACGAACCCGCCTGAATGAAACCGCGTCGTGACCAATCCATCTTCATACCTCTTTTCCCTTTTGCCATTATGGCCTGTTGCCGTTTTGTCTTCCTATTTCAGCCGCTCCCGCCAGCGCTCTTCCAGCCATTCGGGAAGCGAAATGCCCTTTTGCCCCATGCGCCGGACGTAGCCCTTGAAGTCGAACGGCAGACGGCGGTAGGCAATCCGGCGGGACCGCGAATCGTAGAGCACGTAGACGGACTCGGATTCGACCCGCGGATAGCCGACGGACCCGACATTGACGATCAGGCGGCCGCGCGGCCCGAGGGTGCGGTCCACCGCGCCGCTTTCCACCGGCGGCTGGCCTGGAACACGTTCCCAGCACGTCGAAAAATGCGTGTGCCCCACGAAAACCAGCCGCCGCCCCGTCGCGGCCGCCATGGCGTCCTCCGCATCCGCCTCATCCAGCACGTAGTTGAAATCCTCGGGACGGAAAGGCGAGCCATGGACGCCGAGGAAAGACCGCGTCCGGCACACGTGCGGCCGGCCGGCAAGCCACGCCCGGTCTTCCGCCGGCAGCTCCCGCCGGTGCCGGAAGACCCCCATCCGCGCCTCGGGACGGAAATCGTCGCAGGAAATCGCCCCCACCACGGCGGCGTCATGGTTGCCCATCAGCACCACCTGGCAGGATTCCCGGCACAGGCGCAGCGACTCGACGGGATCGGGACCATAGCCCACGACGTCGCCAAGGCAGACGATTCTCTCGACGCCATGTTCGCGAACATCCCGGAGCACGGTCTTCAGCGCTTCGGCATTCGCGTGGACGTCGGATAGAATCGCAAATTTCACGCCTTGCTCCCGCTGGACTCCGCGCCGCCCGCGGCCGGACGCCGGAGGGGACGCCGGACGCAGTCCCCTCGGCACCGCCGCCGGACGCGGCCACTCACCTCGTCGTCCAGTAGGGCGTGTTCGCCGGCGCGGCGAGATAGCCCGCACACGCGTCGCAGCACTTGCAGAGGATCATCTGGAAGCCCGCCATTTCCTGGACGGTCAGCAGTTCGTCGCACTTGCCGGGGAGGACGGTCACGCCCATCGCCTCAAGCATCTGCTTCGCCTTGCGGTAGCAGATGAGCATTTCCATCGTCGTGGTGGAGCCCGAGCCGTTGACGAGCAGGAGCGCCTTGTCGCCCGAAGCGATCTTCGTGGCCTTCACGAGCGCCGGCAGCATCTTTTCGACGGTCTCGTCCGCCGTGCACATCTTGCAGATGCCGCCGCCGCCTTCGCCGTGCTGACCCATGCCGATTTCCATTTCGTCATCCGCAAGCGCGCCGATTTCACCGCCGTTCTGCGGATGCGTCGCGGTCTTGAGCGCCACGGAAAGCGTGGCGATGCCCGCGTTGAACCTGTTCGCGAGCGCGACGATCTCGTCGAGGCTCTTGCCCGCCTCGGCCGCCGCGCCAACGACCTTGATGAACGGAATCACGCCGCCAAGGCCGCGCTTGTCCTCGGCCGGAGCCTCCGGTCCCTGGGCGATGTCGTCGTGAATCACGATTTCAACCACCTTGAGCCCGGCCTTCTGGGCCTTGCGCATCGCCTTGCTGCCGCTCATGCGGTCGCCATTGTGGTTGAGCGTGATGAGAATCGTGCCCGCGTCGCGCTTGACGTGGTCGAGCGCCTCGAACACCTTCTCGCCGCCCGGCGCGGCGAAGATGTCGCCGGCGACGCACGCGTCGAGCATACCTTCGCCCACGAAGCCGTGCATCGCCGGCTCGTGGCCCGAACCGCCGAACGCCACAAGCGCGACTTTGTCGGACGGCTTGGGCGTCTTGCGCACAACGATCTTCTCGTTGTAAAGGTCGAGGATGTCGGAGTAGCACCCGACGAGACCTTCCAGAAGCTCCTTGGTGAGGTTCGCGGGATCGTTCATGAACTTTTTCATTGGCATGGCAGAATCTCCTGTTTGCTTTTCAGATGTCCAGAGAACGGGGCCGGACGACGCCGTCCCCGTCCGGCACGCTACGCCTGGAAGAATTCGACCTGCGGGCCGTTCGGATAGCCCACATAGGCGATCGCACACGTTCCGCCGAGCGGGAATTTCGGCAGCAGAACGGCGGCGCCCGCCTTCACGGCCTCATCGACGGCGGCCTGGACGTCGGCGACCTTGTACGCCACATGGGGTTCGGCGACCATGCGATAGGCGCAGGGCGTGTCCTTTTCCCAGTACAGATACTCGATCTTGTATTCTTCGTTGTTGCAGATCCAGACCTTGAGGCTCTCCATGTAGCTCATGCCGTCCATCTTGGCCGCCACGGGCAGCCCCGTATGCATGTATTCCTTTTCCATCGCCATCTCGATCTCCTCTCTTCGGATTTTGCCGTTCGTTTTCACTTGTCCGGTTTCGTGCGCGCGCCCGCGATCGGGAGCCGACGCCATGAAATCATCGGTGTCGAGTTTATCAAGTTTCCCCCCATCGGCGCAAGGGCTTCTTTCGAGGCGGGGCGGAGGGGCGGAGCGGGGCTTGCGCGTTCCGGCGCTTGAGTCCGCCTCCGTCCCGTGGTATAATGGACGGGCATGGCACGCGAGAACCTCATCGTCATCGGGAGCGGCCCCGCCGGCATGACGGCCGGGATCTACGCCGCGCGCGCCGGCCTGCAACCCGTCATTCTCGAAGGGCTGGAAGCCGGCGGCCAGCTGTTGCAGACGCGGCATGTCGCCAACTATCCCGGCTTTCCGGACGTCGTTGCGGGCGCCACCATCGTTTCGGGCATCCGCCGGCAGGCCGAAACCGCCGGCGCGCGCTTCGTCACGGACGAGGTGCGCGCCGTCGACTTCTCCGGCCCCGTGAAAAAGCTGTCGACGCTGATGGGGGACCTGCTGGAAGCGAAAAGCGTCATCATCGCCACCGGCGCCGGCGTGGCGAAAACCGGCCTTCCCGGCGAAGCGGCGTACTGGGGCCGCGGCATCAGCGCCTGCCTCACGTGCGACGGCGCCTTCTATGCCGGAAAAGACGTGCTCATCGTGGGGACAGGCCCCGCCGCGCCGGGCGCCCGGAACTATCTGGAAAAGCTCGGCGTCCGCGTCGCCGCCATCCTGCCGCCGGAAGACGTCGCATCGTTCGACGGCGACGCCCGGACCCTCAAAGGCGTCACGAAGAGGGACGGCACGTCCATTGCCGCCGCCGGCGTCTTTCTCGTGACGGCCCGCCGGCCGCAGACCGCGTTTCTCAAGGGGGCGGTCGAACTGGACGAAAGGGACCACGTCGTCACGACGCGGACCCGGACGTCCGTTCCCGGCGTCTTCGCCGCGGGCGACTGCGCCGAACCCCGCCACAAGCAGGCCGTCATTGCCGCGGGCGACGGCGCCAGGGCCGCCCTGGAGGCGCAGGACTACCTGGCGCATGCGGCGTTCGACGCCTGACAGCCCAAAATTGAAATACCAGAGGAGGACCAGCCATGGCGATCAGAGACATCACATCCGCAGAATTCGAAACGGCCGTCGCCACGGGCGTTTCGCTCGTCGACTTCTGGGCCGTCTGGTGCGGCCCGTGCAAGATGCAGGGCGCGATCCTCGAAACGAAGCTCGCCCCGGCGCATCCCGAACTCAACATCCTGAAAGTCGACGTCGACCGGAATCCCGATCTCGCCGCCAAATTCGGCGTGCAGTCGATTCCCACCCTGCTCGTCGTCAAGAACGGCACGCTCGTCAAGCAGTTCGTCGGCGTCACGTCGCCCGACGAGATCCTCGCGGCGATCGCCCGGGCCTGATGCCGCGTCCGACCGTCCGGGGCGCTCCGCGTGCGGCGCCTCGCGTCCGACCGTCACCTTCACGTTGCGGAACATCCAGGGATTGGGACTCTTGGCGAACGGCTTGCCGCTGGCCGTCGTCACGTTCTTCAGCACCACCTCCTCCGTCAGGCGGTACGGATGGTCCTCGACGTAGTCCGCGCCCGTGTTGTCCCGGTTGAAGTCGGCGAAGAGATACGGTCCGCCGTACGGCTCCGGATGGTTGGCGTCGTCGACGTGCAGGCCCTCGACGAGAATCCGGCGCGGCATGTGGCAGGGATAGCCGAAGTCGTGCTTCCCGGAATAGGCCCCGCCGATCAGGCATCCCGTCTTCCCGCGGCCGTTCGCCGGCACGAAGCGGCAATTGCGGATGACGAATTCGCCTTCCCAGGTGCTGCCGTAGTCGGATCGCAGATTGATGAAGCTCTGGCCGAGGACGGTCGTGTTCTCGACGAGAAAGGTCCCGAAGCCGATGGCGTTGATGCCCATGTAGCCAAGGCGGCAATTGCGGATCGTGGCATTCGCCACGCCCATGTGCGCGTCGAACCGCGAGAATTCGCATCCGTCGTAAAGCAGGTTCTTGCAGTAGTTGGAGCCGAACAGCCCCCAGTAGCGGTTGTCCGTGATGTCGGTCGTCTGCCGGCAGTCCACATAGGAGACGTTCACCGCCGTGTTGGCCGTGATGTCGTAGGACCCCATGCTCACGCCCACGCCGGCGCTGCCAATCGTCCGGTACACCCTGTGGGCCGTGAACACGCAGCCCGTCACCACCACGTTCGCGCATTTGGACACGCCGACGAATCCGGCATACGGCGCGCCATGGTCGAGTTCGCCGGCGATCTCGTGGCGCAGGCCCTCGATCCGGACGTTCGACCGCGTCACCGCGATGCCGCGTCCGTAGTAGGTGTAGCGCGACTCGGCCTGGTTCGCAATCGTCGTGAAGTGGCCGCCCCTGACCACAAGCGTCTTCGCATCGACGGGATAGGCCGTCAGCTGCGTCACCTGCCCGAAATCCCAGACAATCGGCGCCCGCCGGTCGATGGCGCCCGTCCGGTCGCAGAGGAAGACCTCCTGCTGGGGCACGCCCCCGTTCCGGTTGGCGCCAGAGCGGACATAGCGCCTCACGTTCGTGTCGACCGCCACCAGCAGGCAGTCGGCGGGCAAGGACACGCCCAGGGATTCCTGTCCGCGCGCCAGCGTGCCGACGCCTTTCACCGCAAACGGCTTCTGCGACGGCTCGACGGAGAAGACCGGCGCGCCGCGCCGCGCCAGCGGTACCCCGACGTCGTCGACAATGAACTTCGCGGAACCGAAATCGACATCCGTCTTGACGACGGCGGTCAGCGGCTCCCCGCCGATGTAGTAGGTCTTGCCCGGCGCGACCTTGACGGCGAGGTCCTTTTCGTTCGCCGCCGCATGCGCCGCGACAATCGCCTTCATGTCGTCGGTCTTGCCGTCGCCGACGGCGCCGAAATCCTCATAGCGAATCACCGTCTGGGCCGAGACGAGCCCCGCCAGCACGATGCCGGAGACGCACCCGCCGAAGCGCACGCCGAAGATCATGTCCACGTCCTTTCCTCAATAGTCCAACTGGCTTCCGCCGATGGTTTCGCGCAAAATCGAATTTCCCGGCACGGCCGCTTCCGAAGCCACCGAGACGTTGTGGAGAATCCCCGACAGGCGCCGGGCTTCGACGAACTCCGGATCCCAGGGCTTGACCTGGTTGAGCAGACGCGTGGCGTACGGCTTGAGCACGGCGAGCTCGTAGTCCAGCGAGGAATTGAACACGGCGTCGGCCTGCGGCTGGTAGGGATAGATCCACTTCCGCTCGCCGGCGACGACGCCGGGCCAGAGGCGGAACGTTTCGAGCGGCGACATGCCGCGGTAGTTGAAATCGCGCACAAGGCGGCGCAGCAGGCGCGTGTCCGTGGCCGAAAGGCGGTTGCAGCTGTCCACGACGAGCTGGGTCAGCGCGTTCAGATAGACGCGGAACTTGACCGTGTCGTCAATGCCGCGCGTCAGTTCGGGGTTGAGCGCGTGGATGCCCTCAAGCACGATGACGCCCGTCGGCGGCAGCGTCGTCGCGTCCTTGGCGTCATAGCCGTCGTGCTTCAGGAAATCGAAGCGGCGCAAGTGGACGGGCTTGCCCGCGAAAAGCGCGTTCAGATCGGCCGCCAGGCGTTCGGCGTCGACGGCTTTCACGTGCTCGTAGTCCAGCCTGCCGTTCGCGTCGCGCGGATTGCGCGCGTCGCCCACGAAGTAGTCGTCCGTCGACAGCAGGCGCGGCTTCATGCCGTCAACCCGAAGCTGCGTGCAGAGGCGATGGGCGGTCGTCGTCTTGCCGGCGGAGGAGGGGCCGGCGAGCAGCACCAGGCGGACGGGCGGATTGCGCATGGCGATTTCGTCGGCGATGCGCGAAAGGTCCTTCGTCTGCATGGCCTCGACGGTCCGGACGAGATCGTCGAAACGCTTCTCAAGGACCGCCTGGTTCAAATCGCCAACCGTCTCGACGCCGGTGACGCGCGTCCGTTCGCGCTGGCGGCGGAAGACCTTGAAATACGGCTCGGTGTAGGGCAGCGGGACCAGTTCGTCCGGCTTTTCGAGCGAGGGGAGATTCAGGATGATCCCGTCGTCGACGGGAATCAGGTCGAACAGGTCCACCATGCCCGTCCGCGACGCCAGCGTCGTCTGGTTCAGCGCGCGGAACGCGCCGCATTGCGTCATCAGGACCATCGGCGGATTGCGGTGCTTCATCAGATGGAGTTCATCCAGCCGCCCGGTCCGCTCGAAGAACTCGTAGGCCTCCCGATAGGGCGCCGGCACGGCCGCGATCGGCCGGTTGGCCTTCACGAGCGCCGCCAGCGCCGGACGCAGCTTCGCCACGGCGTCGGCCGGGAGGGGCGCGTCCTTCCCCGCCAGCGTGCACCACAGGGCCGGACCGATCGAATGGCGGACGCGGAACGTCGTGCCCGGGAAGGCGTCCGACGCGCACTTCGCCAGCAGGAAGACGAGCGTCGAACGGTGGATGTCCACGCCGTACGGCCTGGCGCGCGTCAGCGGCGCCAGTTCCGGTTCGCCGACCAGCGGCGTGTCGAGCGGAACCACCATGTTGTTCATCATGGCCCCGAGGACGGGACGTCCGTCCGAATCGACGGCGGGCAGCACGTCCGCAACGGTCTTCACCTTCTTCATGACGCTCTTCCTCTCCTCTTCTGCGGCCGCAGGCCGGCCGAAACCGGGAATCGGCGATCAGGGATCCTGGCGCGGCGAATAGACGGGCGCGAGCGCATCGTGAATCCGCTTGTAGCACGCGTAGAGGCGGTCGTACTTCGCCGCTGCCGCCGGATCGGGTTCGATCGTGCGGTCGATCTTCAGGCAGCGGGCAACCGCATCCTTGACGTCGGCGAACAGCCCGATTCCCGTTCCCGCCAGCAGACACGCCCCAAACGAGGCGTCGCCCGGCGACGGGACCTGAACGGAGCAGTTGAACACGTTCGCGACGATTTCGCTCCACAGCCTGGAACGCGCGCCGCCCCCGATCAGGAAAATGCGCTTCACGGGCAGCCGCATCTCCTTCAGCGTGCCATAGCAGTCGCGCAGCGAGAACGCCACGCCTTCAAGCAGCGCGCGGCAGAAGTCGCCGCGCGTCGACCCGATGGAGACGCCGGTGAAACTCGCCCGCAGATTCGCGTCCCAATACGGACAGCGCTCGCCCTGCAGATACGGATGGAAAAAGACGCCGCGCGCGCCGATTTCGCTCGTCGCGGCCTCCGCGTCCATCGCCGCGTACCAGTTGACCGCCGCCGCGTCCGGGGCGCGCCCGGCGTTCGCCGCAAAGAAGGTGTCGCGCATCCAACGCTGGCACAACGCGGCCGCGTTCGTCGCGGACACCGAATACCACATGCCCGGCACGATGTGCGAATAGGTGAGGGTCTTCGGATGCGGATGCGCCTCGGCCGTCATCGCGTTCACGTTGCCGGCCGTCGCGAGCTTGAGAATCAGGTCGCCCGGTTCGACCGCGCCGGCGCCGTAGTCTTCAACCGCGCTGTCGCTGGACCCGCAGATCACGGGCGTTCCCTCGGGCAGGCCCGTAAAGGCGGCGGCCGCCGCCGTCACCCGCCCGGCGACGTCCGTCGGCAGCAGGAAGCCGGGCAGGGCCGAACGCTTCAACCCGGCCAGTTCGACGAGTTCGTCGCTCCAGGTTCCGTTCTTCATGTCGAAGAACAGCGTGCCCTGGGCTTCGATGCGATCCGTTGCGGCGTTGCCGGTCAGCAGATAGCGGACGTAGTCCTTCACGAACAGGACGTGCTCGGTCCGCGCAAGGACGTCCGGCTCATGGGCCTTCAGCCACATCATCTGGGGAAGCGTCCACGTGGGCGCCGGCATCTGGTAGGCCGTCGAGAAGACCTTTTCGCCCCAGCCGGCGCGCAGGGTCTCGCACTCGGCCGTCGCGCGCTGGTCGGTCCACATGATCGTCCGCCGGATGGGCCGGTAGGCCGCGTCCATGAGCACGGCGTTGTGCGTCGATCCGTCCAGCGCGCAGGCGGCGACGTCGCGGAGGTCGATCCCCTTCGCCGCCAGTTTGCGCAAGGACGCGCGCAGGGCCGTCCACCAGTCGGACGGCTCCTGCTCGCTCCACCCCGGATGCTCGTGCCAGGTTGCGTATTCGGTCGAGGCCTCGCCCGCGAATGCGCCCGTTTCATCCAGCGCGGTGACTTTGCAGCCGCCCGTGCCATAGTCGATTCCGAGCAGAAGTCTCACGGCATCCCTCCTTGAATGGCGATCAGGCGTTTTTGACCCAGGCGTGGTCCGGATCCATCGAGGAAATCAGTCCGCGCCCCTGTTCGCCCGCCATCGTCCACAGATAGTACATCTGGTAGCCCGGCGCCCCCACGAGCGGATGGTAGCCTTCGGCAATGGCAACCGTGTCGTAGCTCTGCACGCGGTAGGCTTCGTTCAGCTCCTCGCCGAACTTCCGGGCCTTCACGCCCCGGGGCGTATAGACGCTCTGGAAGCCGAACCCCCGGCCCGGATTGAAGAGATAGAAGTAGGTCTCCTCCATGTCGAGCTCCGCCGGCGGATTGTTGACGTCATGGCGGTGGGACGGATAGCCCGACCAGTTGCCGGACGGAATCATGCCTTCGCCGATGTAGAGGTGTTCGGAATCGAACGTCTCGTCGAGGATGATCTCGCTCGTGCGCGTCCAGTTGTCCTTGCCCAGCGCGATGTGGCGCGTGTCCTCCGGCCGGATGAGCGTCGGCTTCGCCGTATCGCGCGTGGCGGGCGAACCGTTGAACGCGAGTTCCACGTCGGACAGCGCCTCGATCCGGTACGCCGTGCGGCGCGGCATGTAGAGGCAGTGCGGCTTGCCGGAGAACGGATCCGCGCGGCCGTCCGCCACGGTGAAACTCCAGCCCGCGCCCGACGCCTTGAAGTTGCCGCCGACGAGAACGAGCGCGACCTCGAACTCCCCCGTCGTCTCCTCGAAGACCGTGCCGGCCGCGAGCTTGACGAGCCCGAACTTCGTCAGGCGCATCCCGTGTTCGCCAACGTCGAAGATCCTGTTGTAGCCCTGCACGGGACGGCAGGGGATGAGAAGATTCTTGCCCATATTCGTTTTTCCTTTGCCTTTGATGTTCGTGAAAGTCCGTTTGCGGAGAAGGCCCCTAGCCGCGATTCGCCATCGCGACGTAGTCGTGGGACTTGTAGATCGGCTTGTAGGCAGGCCGGATGATCGGTCCCGAGTTGTAGAGTTCCTCCATGCGGTGCGCCACCCAGCCGACGACGCGGCCGATGGCGAAAAGCGGCGTGTAGAGATCCTGCGGGATGTTCAGCATGTCGTAGACAAAACCCGAATACAGGTCGACGTTCGCACACACGTCCCGCGCGCCGGGATGGCATCTGCGGATGACTTCCGGCCCCAGCGTCTCGACCGCGTTGTAGAGGGCGAACTCGTCCTGCCGGCCCGTCGCCTCCGCCAGCTGGCGGGCCTTCTCCTTCAGCAGAAGCGCGCGCGGATCGGAAATCGTGTAGACGGCATGGCCGAGGCCGTAGATCAGCCCCGTGCCGTCGCCAGCCTCCTTCGCGGAAATCTTCCCCAGATAGTCGGCCACTTCGCCTTCATTCGTCCAGTCGCCGATGTTCTGCTTCATCTCCGCCATCTGGCGCATCGTCCGCAGATTCGCGCCGCCATGGCGGCTTCCCTTCAGCGAAAGCGCCGCCGCGGCAATCGTCGAATACATGTCGGAGAAGGAGGAGGTCACGACGTGCGTGACAAAACTCGAGTTGTTGCCGCCGCCGTGTTCCGCGTGGATGATCAGCGCGAGGTCCAGCGTCTCGGCCTCCAGCTGCGTGTAGCGTCCGTCCTCGCGGATCAGGGAGAGGAAATTTTCGGCCGTGCTTTTGACCGGGTCGGGATAGCGGAGCATCAGCGAATGGCCGAGATGGTAGTGGGCCTTGGCCTGGTAGGCGTAGGCGGCGATCGTCGGGAATCCGGCGATCAGTTCGATCGCCTGGCGGAGGTTGGTCTCGATGTCGAGCAGGTCGGGCGTCGTGTCGTAGGTGTAGGCCGTGAGCACCGCGCGCGCGATGGAGTTCATCAGATCCTTGCCGGGGGCGCGGATGATGGCCTTTTCCTTGAAACCGTCGGGAAGGCGGCGGTGCTCGGCCAGCAGGATCTCCCACTCCTTGAGCTGGTCCTTCGTGGGCAGCTTGCCGAAAAGCAGCAGATAGGCGCATTCCTCGAAACCGAAACGCCGCTCGCGTTCGCACGCGCGGACGAGTTCGACGACGTCAATGCCACGGTAGAACAGCTGACCGGGAACGGCGATCTTCTCGCCTTCGGAAACCACGTAGCCGTGGACGTTGCCGATCGTGGTCAAGCCGACGAGAACGCCCGTGCCGTCGGCGTTGCGCAAACCGCGCTTGACGGAATAGCGGTGGTAGAGCGCAGGGTCAATCCGGTCGGCGTTGCGCACGTCGTCGGCCCTCGACTTCAACCATGTAGAATCGATCATTGCAGCATAACTCCTTGTTCAGAGAGGAGCCATTATAGCATAATCGGCCGACGGAGAGGGCTTCGGGGAACCGATCGCCGGAGGTTTGCGGGCGATGGCGTCGCGCGGGGACCGGAGGGCCGGCGCCGGTCCTCCGGTTCCGCGCGGCCGGGGCCGGCGCTAGCGCAGGATGACCGTCGTGCCGTTGACGTAGTTCAACCGCAGGTCGGAACCGGAAACGACAATCGTCCAGTTGCCCTTCGGCAGGCCCGTCGTCCGCGCGAGAAGGTCGGCGGGATCGACCGTGATTCCGCCCGTCGCGCGCGCCAGAACGACCGACTTCTTCGCGAGGGCTTCGCCGTTGCGGAGGACCAGTTCCGTCACGCCGGAGAGGTCGAGCGCGCCCGAAACCGTCAACCCCTCGTCCGCAAGCAGCTGCGTCGCGTCCAGCGTCCACGCGCCCGTCACGGCAAGATCGCCCTGAACATCCACCGCGCCGCTGGTAAGGTCGTTGAGCGCCATGCGCGTCGACTGGGCGAGCGTGAAGAGCGAACCGTCGCCCGGATCCACCGGCACCGCGAAATTCGCCGCCGTGAACGCGTCGCGGCCCTCGAAATCGATGGCGAAGCCGAATGCCGGCGGTTTCTCGTCCCACTGCTTGACGCCGTCCCCCGTCACGCGGCCGCCGAGGCGCGTGCCGTTGGAGAAGCGCGCCTCGAAACGGTGGGGGCCCGGCGAGAGGGAGACCGTCGCCTTGGCGCCGTCCCAGCAGCTCGTCTGGTCGAGCACCAGTTCGCCGTCGATCCACACCCGCACGTAGTCGTCGAAGTTCGCCCCCAGCGTCCATGCCGCCGTGCCGCCCGTGCGGTTCCAGATGTAGCCGGTGTAGACCCAGGTGATGTTCGCCCCGTAGTCGCTGTTGGACGCGACCTCCGCCTGCGCGCAATTCAGCCGGACGGCCGTCCCGGGATTCGCGTCCTCCCAGTTCTTCACCCCCGCGAGCTGTCCCTCCAGCAGACCCGGTATCGCGCGCACGAGCACCGGCCCCGCCTCGATCACGATGCCGGATTTCGAGCAGATTTCGGCGTCGAAGAGGTTCAGCCCGCCCTCGCCCGTCTTCTCGAACGAATCGCAGACGAGCGTGACGTTCTTCAGCGTGCCCGAGACGACCCGCACCACGCCGGCGGTGACCGTCGCACCGCCGCCGTCGAAGCAACCGCCGTCGAGAACCAGTTCGTTCCCCTCGGGGAACGCGTCCGACCTCGTCACGGCGAGCGTGCCCTCCAGGACGCGCACCGCGCCGCCGAACGTGTTCGCGGCGGTGAGCGTGAGCGAACCCGCGCCCGTCTTCGTCAAGCCGCCCGTGGTCGCGTTCGCGGCGAGCGTCGCCGTGCAGGCGACCACGTTCGTCCAGCCGCCGTCCTTGCTCGTGACCGTGGCGTAGGTGTAGCCCGTGCCGGGCGAGGTGATCTTCACGCCCGTGACCTTCATCGTGCGGGCATCGTAGACGGCGTGCGCCGTGGCGCCCTCGCCGTCGCCCGTGATGGTGAAGACGGGCGAGCCGATATAGTCGGCGAGATCGGGTGCCGTGATCGAGGCGAGGCCCGAGCCGGACGGCTTCACGAGCGGAACCTGGACGGACGAGACGCGTCCGGCCGTGTCGAACGTCGCGCCGCCCGCGTAAATCGTGACGGCGTCCGGAAGATGGCCCGCGGCGCCGCGGAAGAGTTCGCCGTCGACGCGCGACCGGAGCGTGCCGCCGTTGAAGTTCACGAAAGCCTTCGCCGTGTCCAGATCCGCGGTCTTCTCCGCCCGCGCGGTGATGTATTGCGTCTCCAGGACGCCGCCGTTGAGGTTCAGGATTGCGACATGGTTCGTGCGGTCGGCCATGTCGATCAGACTGTCCACCACGGCGGAGGCGGCGCCGTCGATCGTCCACCACGAAACGCCGCCCCGGTAGTTGTCCATCTCGCCCATGATCATCTTGCCCGCCAGGTGGAACGTGCCGCCGTCCTGGTAGATCTCGCCGTGCCCGCCGCCCGCGCTGCGGTTGATCGCCATGCGCCCGTTGTGGTTCTGGTTGAACTCGAACGTGCCGCCGTGCTGCACGAAGACGCCGTTCGCCGACGCGCCCTGCGAACAGACCTGTCCATAGCCCATCCATTCATGGTAGCCGCCGGTCAGTTCCAGATAGCCGTAGCCGTAGACGCCGATGCAGATGTCGTTCGCCGCGCCGCCGCAGTTGACGACGCGCCCCCCGCGCTGGTGGATCGCGCCCTGCGCCCGCACCTGATGGCCGACGACGTACTTGTTGCTGATCATGGCCCCGTCGCACACCTCCAGAATCGCGCGCGCGCAATCGTTTTTGCCGACGTAGAGACCCTCCGACGACTGGTTGTAGGGGATTTCCGTATCCGTGACGACCGTCGCGTTGGAGACGACGAGGCGCGTCAGGTCGCCGGAGACGGTGCCGATCGCGATCGCCGTTTTCACCTTCGTCGTCAGCACGGCCCCGTCAAGGAGGGAGACGCGACCGATCCGCGCACTGAACGTGGAGGACGCGTACACCGGACCGCTGAAGGTCGCCGAACCGGCGTAATGCTCATAGCCGCCGTCCTGCCACGTGATCGCCCCGTCGAAGGCGATGGCGCCATCGCCATACTTCGACAAGGCTCCCAGCGGCATGGTGAGATCGCCGGTGAACTGGCGCGTCTCCGCGGCGTCTGCGACCTCCAGCCCGATGCGGGAACTGGACGACTTGAGATGCCCGCGCGACACAAGCCCCCGCACGTCGTCCGACCCCCACGTGCCGTCCGCGCCATCCTGGAACGTGAGAATGAGCGTGGCGTTGGTGATGACGAGCTTTTCGGGGTCGTCGTATCCCGGCAGCGAACCCCTGTAAACGGCGGCCAGATCGCCGCCCTGGACGGTGGTGCCGCCCGTGTAGGTGTTCGCGGGGTTGGCGAGCGTAACGCGGCCGGCGCTTTCGCAGACGCCATTGATGCCGCCCGCGCCCGAGACGACGCCATCCAGCGTCGCGTAAACGCCCCCCATCGAGCGCAGATTCGCCCGGCCCGGCGCAAGGATGACGGGTCCCGTGATGTGGTTCTGCTTGCTGGAACCGTTCCGGCCCTTCAAGAAGGCGCCGTCCGCGAAGTTGACGGTCCAGGTGATCGGCTGGGCCATGTTGTAGAGGTCGAGATAGGCGCCGGAGGAGATGTTGAACGCATTCTGCGAACCGCCCGCGTAGCTCGTCGACGTCTCGCTCGACCAATAGCCTTCCTCGACGTTGATCTCCACGCCCGTGTCGCCCGAAAGGTTCACGCCCGTGAAGCACACCATGTTCTTGCCGATCTTGCGGATGCTGTGTCCGTTCAGGTTGAACGCGCCGTTGCGGAAGTCCCAGCGGCCGATCGTCGAGCTCAGCGTGTCGCCGCCGCCGCCGAAGACGACGTCGCCCGCGAGTTCGCCATTGGCGAAGGCGTTGTACTGGCACAGGCCGCCGCTCACGATGGCGCCCTTCCCGTCCGGCCCCGCGCCCGAGACGACCACCGTGCGCGCGCCCAGTTTCACGCCGTTTTCGGACACCGCCGGCGTGGCGACGTCCAGCGCGCCGCCCGCCTCGACGACGAGCCGCCCCGCGCTGTTCCCGAAGACCGACCCCGACCTGCCGAAGCGCAACGTGCCCGCCCGGACGATCGCGTCGCCCGCGAAGTCGGGGCTCGTGCCCGTCAGCGTCAGCACGCCCGTGCCCGCCTTCACGAAGTCGCCGGCGCCGGCGACGACCGCCGCCTCGCCGTCGACATCCTCATCCGTGGAGTAGATGAACGCGCCTTCGCCGACCACATAGGTGGTGATGCCCGTAAGCGGACCGGCAAACGTGGCCGTGCCCGCGCCTCGTTTGACAATCTGCCCCTTGCCGCCGCCCGAGACGGGCGCCGTGACGAGCAGCTTCGCGTTCTCGTCCTTCACCGAAAGCCCCAGTATGCCGTCCTTCGCCGCGAGCGTGCCCGCGCCCTGCACGGTCAGCGTGCGCGCGACCGCGCCCACGCCCAGCGCGCCCACGGTGAAGGTCTGCCCCTCGCCGAGCGCGAGCGTCGAATCGCCGTCCGCCTCCAGCAGATAGCCCGCCGCCGTCACCTCGTCCGCGGCAAGCGTATTGGGTCCGTCCGCGTCGTCGCCGACGATGGAGATGCCGTAGGTGGCGGCGGCGGCGTCCGCCACCGTGGACCCCGTCGTCTTCAGGGTATCCGTCACGGCGGCGGCCTCGAAAGACACCACGTCGGATGAAACCGCGGCCACGCCGTTCGACGCCACGAGGCGATACCAGGCGGACGAGGTGGGATCCGCGGCGTATGCGTGCGTCGCCGTCGTCGTTTCGGACACAAGCGGATCGCCCACCGTCGACCAGGGGCCTTCCGCGCTCTCCGTGCTGCGCTGGAGATAGTAGCGCAACGTGTCGGCGACCGCCGCCCACTCGAACTTGAGGTCGGCGCTGCCGGCGACACGCGAGCCGACGAGCACGGGCTTGGCGGGACTCGCCGTGCCGAAGAGCGCAATGCCGGAGAAGTGCGCGTTGTCCGTCGTCGCCACCATCCGCACCGCAATCTGGCCGTTCGCGTCCGCGAGACACGAGTACGGCTTGACGAGCGCCTTCCACGCGCCACCCGCCTCCTTGTAGATGTCGATGCCCGTTTCCTTCGTTTCGCCGTTGACGAGCACCTTCCACACGCGACGGCCCTCGCCGGTGCCCCCGCTGTCGCCGCCGAACCAGTTCTCGGTCAGATGCAGCTCGACCGTGTAGGTGGCTTGGGGCACGAGGTTCGTGAACGTCACGGTCATGTCCTTCGCGTAGCGTTCAAGCTGGTAGACGAGTTCCGGCGCCCAGGTTCCGGGATTCGTCCGGTCGATGGCGTGCGTGCTTCTGCTCCCTGTCGTGCCGCCCGCGATGGCGCTCGGCAGATAGCGGAACGGAAACACGTCCCCGCTCACGCTCGTGGCCGTGAACGCCTCGATGAGGCCGCTCTCGGCCGCCACGCTTTCGACGGCGAAACTCCCCGCCGCCAGACACAGAACACCAGCCAACCATCTGTTCCCCATGGACAACCTCCTTCACCGGTTTCTTGAAACCAACTTGGACCCTCTTCGCCCCAAGAATACTGATATTATACCCCCCCCCCCATTTTGTCAATTGCAAATTGCAGCGAACTGGATTGCCGGAGCAAATGCCCAAAGGGCATGGTCATTTACCCCTGCAATAGGACGGCAACAGGACAACGGACGAACTTGCAGATGACGCTACCGCAGATGGAGCCGAAGAAGAAGGACAGGAAAAGGAGGGACTGTCCCCTTACGCCGTTCTCACACATGGGGACTGTCCCCCTTACACCGTCCGCCGTTCCCCAGACATGGGGGACAGTCCCCTTACGCCGCGGCAATCCTTACAGAAGCATGCAACATTTCTCTCGGATGTTTCCTCCCGTTCACAAATTAGACACATTTTCCTCACACATGGGGACAGTCCCCTC
>JBJEWF010000041.1:0-21118 GCA_051884915.1 Kiritimatiellia bacterium | reverse complement strand
TCGAGATACGGCGAAACCTGCTGAACAGGGACGATGATTGTCTTGGCGTGTAGGCTTGTCGCCGTAAATACGGCTAAAAAGGCAATACACGCCCTACCCGTGCGGACGGCATGGGATTCAGAGGGCGAGACTATCCTCGCTCGGCCTCTTGCGATATTTGCTGCGCAAATACTCATTCGCTTCGCTCATTCGGGCAACCTGATCGCTGCGCGACAGGCGAATCATGCAAGTGAAAGTCTCTCGCTCATGACACAGCCCTTATATGTTCATGAAGAACATGATTGTATCATTTTATCCGCCAAAACGAAACGGTAAATTGCGGTATAGGCGCGCAAAATCGCGGTTTTGCCGTTTTCCGTTCGTTTTGCACTGTGCGGGATTCTCCTATCAGAGAAGTTCGTTCAGAAGGTTCATGCAGCGCGTCTTTTGCTGGAGGTTGGCGCGGCCATAGACGTTGCGGGTGAATGATACGTTCTTGTGTCCGAGAATCTCGGAAAGCGACTTGATGTCGAATTCGGGAATCTCCATCGCACGGACGGCGAATGTGTGCCGCACCTCGTGGAAGCGCATCTTCGCGAGTCCATGCTTCTTCAGGAATCGTGCGAAGAACTGCCGATAGGTGCGAGGCTCGGTAGGCTTCGCCTTCCCGGTGAGGACGTAGTGGTCGGACCGAGGGGATTTGAACCCCTGACCTTTTGCACCCCAAGCAAACGCGCTACCAGGCTGCGCTACGGTCCGTAAAACGGCGGACAGTCTATCACACTCGCTTCACGAAGTCAAGCCTGGCCGGCGAGCGATTTCATCGTCTCCAGGGCCGTGGCCATGTTCTTGGCCAGTTCCTTCTTGTCGCCCCATCCGCATTCGCAGGAGACACCGCCGGCATAGCCAATCTGCCTGAGGGCTTCAAAATAGGGCACCAGCTTCCCGGTGTCGTTCGCTCCGGGATACAGGCGCTTCTCGAACGAAGCCACATGGACGTGCTTCAAACGGGACCCAGCCTGCAGAATCGACGCCGGCGCCTCGCGACCGGCCATCATGTGGAACAGATCGGCCAGTTGCTGGAGGCGCGGCGAGCCGATTTCCTCAACGATCTGGAGACCCTGCCAGACGTAGTTGACGATGTTGCTCTCGTTCGGACTCAACGGCTCGATCACCACGACCACGTTGAGACCGGCAATCCGGCCCGCCAGCTGGCGGCAGAATTCAGTAAACTGCCGGACGCCTTCAAGGATGTTCGGACGCGCCTTGCGGTCCGTCGCGCAGAAGTCGCCCGGCACGTTGCGCGCGCCGCCCGAACCGAACACGAGCGTCTTCACGCCGACTTCGTCCGCATGGCGGCAGGCCGCTTCGGCATAGGCGAGCGCATCGTCGAACTTGGCCGCGGGTCCCGTCAGCCGGAACGACCCCGGCAGGAATCCGTTGCAGGAACGGAGCGGCAGCGCCGCGCCCAGAATCAGGTCGCGCTGCTTCTTCCATTCGTCCCCGGCCGCCAACGGCTTCAACGCCGCGGCGACGCCACTCTCGAAGAAGTCGAATCCGACTTCCTTCATCAGTTTCGTGTCGTTGACGCCACGGCACGCCCCGAAAAGCATCCGCCCCTTCTTTTCGGCCGCACAGCTTGGCGCGGCGCAACCGCCCAGCAGAGCCGCACCAACGGCGGTTCCCAGAAATTCGCGACGTTTCATCCGCTTGTCCCCTTCGGTTGCAGTTAACGGTACCAGGCCGGATTCATCCAGTTGCCCGGATTGAGGAAAAGCCGCGCGGGACGGTCGCCGTCCTTGTCCGTATCCACAATGAAGAGGGCGCGGTCGCGGGAGGCGACCACGTGGCGGCCATTCGCCGCCCAGCTCGGATGCTCCCACGTGCCGCCTTCGGTGACAAGGCGGGTCGACGCCTCGCCCTGGCGCGGATCCATGACGGCCACGAAGTTCTGGCCGCCGCGCTTCGTGCACCACACGAGACGCCCGTCCGGTCCCCAGTCGGGATTCGTGTTTTCTCCGCCGGCGTTGGTCAGACGGCGCTTCTGCTTCGTGGCGACGTCCACGACGTAGATCTGGGGATGGCGCGTCTCGTCCGAGACGTAGGCGATCTGCCGGCCGTCCGGACTCCAGCACGGCGAGGCCTCGGCCGCCTTGACCGTCTTCGTCAAACGGATGACGCGCTTCGTCGCGAACTCCCACACGTAAAGCTCGGGATTGCCCTGGAACGAGAGGATGATCGCGCAACGCCCCCCGTCCGGCGAAACGGCCGCACCCGTCGCCAGGCCCTTGAACGGATGGAGCAGCGACCCGCGCCCCTCCATGTCAATCCGGTAGACGAGCGGCGTCTGCTGCAGGAAGCCCGTATAGAAAATCTCGTTTCCGTTCGGCGACCAGCGCGGACCGACCACGGCGCGACGGTTGCTCGTCAGCTGGCGGATGTCGTAGCCGTCGGGGTAGCAGGTGTAGAGTTCGGCATTGTCCCTGCCCTTGCGATCGACAAACGTGATCCGGTTCTGGGCAAAACCCTTCTTGCCCGTATACGCATTCACGATTGCGTCCGCCATCTGGCGAGCCGCCATGCGCGCGCTTTTCGCGTCGGACACCGGCGCCGCCAGGGAGACCTGCTTGCCCGCGCCCGTGGCGACGACCGTTCCGCCCGGCGTGCCGGTCACGCGGATCGGCGCCTGGGCCGCGACCTGGAAGTGGCCGGACAGATTGAGGTTGCGGATGAGGGAGGCGTTGTACTCTTTGGCGGCCGGGCCGCCGGACGTCTCGACCGAGACCGGCGTCCGTTCAACGCCAGACTGCCTGACCACGACCTGCTTGGGGGCCGAGAACGCGGACGCCGCCGCCGTCGCCGCCAGCAGAAGAACCATTTGACGCATTATGAAGACTCCTTAGATGGATTCGAGTGGAAGTAGAATTTCAAACCGGCCGGATGAAGTCATGGGAACTCCAACGTGAAGTTCAAGTATACCCGTTTGTGCGTATCGTGGCAATGCTAAATTCGGGCGAAATTCATTTCACCGACACGTCCAGGGGATGGCGGACGCCGAACTGGGCATTCGCCATTTCGCCATTCCACACGGCAAGGGGATCTTCCACCTCCTGCGTCAGTTCCCGCGACCCGACGTACCAGGTCGCCGGCACGCCGTTTTCAAGCGTCTGCACGACCTGCAGCCGGTTCGTCCCAAGGTTCTGGACGGAGATCTGGCCGGAGGCGAAGATTCCCCTCAGCACCTGTCCCCGCCTCTGCTTCCGCCGGGATTCCGAACTCGCCAGGCGCCCCTGCGCCAGGTCCACGAGGAACCCGGCCTCGCCGCCGTCCAGGCAGGGACCGCCCAGCAGCCGTTCGGCCCCCTTGATTTCAAAGACGGACGTGTGGCGGACGAACGGCTGCCCGCGATCGCGCGCGACCGTGCGCCGTTCCCGAACCGTCACGCCCGCGCCGCAATCGACGGGCGAGTAGATTTCCTCGAAGACGGTCCGCACGGGACCTTCGGCGCGACACGTCCGCTCCACGCAGGTTCCGGCCGCCACCGGACGTCCCTGATGGCTGAACGAGCAGCCCGTTCCCAATCCGGCGGACGCGCGATCGCCTTCCGCCGTCCCGCCGCCGGGCGCCAGCCCGATTGGCGTCCGGTCGGGACATTTCAGCGCCGGATCCCGGAAGATCCTGAACGTGCGCGACACGCCGGCGTGGAACGCCGCGGCGAACAGCAGCGTGTCGACGGCGCCGTCGCCATCGCCATCCCACAGCTGGTAGGGCAAAGACGCCGCGTCGCGCACGTCCCACACCACCAGCCCCGCCGTAACCAGATTGAGGTCCTGCAACGGCACTTCGACGGTGGCCCGGCGGAACCGGGGAACGGGCGAAACGACGACGGTCTTCGCTTCGGGGTGCTGCCGGGCGACCACAAACGCCCGGATTTCAGAAGCCGCCAGCAAATAGGCGCCGACGGCGTAGACCTCCGTCGAATCCGGCCCGAAATCCCGGTCGGGACGGTCGCCGATCGGCTGAACCCATCCGAACTTTCCCTCTTTCGACACGTTGCGGCACATGGCCTTCCACGCGCGCCGGGCGACGGGCAGATATTCGGTTTCGTCCAGCAGCCCCCGGTTGATTCCCCACATCACGCCATAGCAGAAAAAAGCCGTTCCGCTCATCTCCGGCAGATCCGGATCGCCGGGATCCAGAAGACTCGGCGACCAGGCGCCGTCGAGGCGCTGGCAGTTCTTCAGGGCCGCCGCCATCTCCTTGAACATCGTCTCGAAGTAGGCGCGCGATCTCAAGTCGTCCGGCAATTCGCGCAGGATCAGCGGCAAGGCGCCGAAGACCCATCCGCACCCGCGGCTCCAGAAGACCTTCTTCCCGTTTTTCGTCGTCTTGTCCAGATAGCGGGCGTCCCGGTGGAAAAGATGCGCGTCCCTGTCGTAGAGCTTTGCGGCCGTCGCGCGGAATTCGCGGATCATGAAATCGCGATACCGGTCCGCGCCCGTGTAGGCCGCCAGCCGCGCCCAGACGGGCGGCGCCATGAAAAGCGCGTCGCACCAGCACCAGCGGTCGTAATTCTGCCTGAGGTTCCTGAAACTCTTCTGCACCACGGGAACATGCGAGGGATTTTCCAGAATGTAGTCGAATGTCCGCCGCGTCGGCAGGACCGCGGCGGGATCATTGTCGTGGAAAGCCAGTTCCAGCCACGCCTGCCCGATGCAGTGCGAATCGGCATGGTAGGGACGGCCCTCCAGTTTCCAGCCGAACTTCCGCCCCTCCGCGCGAACGGCGTCCAGATAGGGCATTGAGGGGTCCGTCAGCCCAAACGCCGTCAGGCCCGCGTAGAAGGCGCCGTACGTCCAGTCCCGATGGTTGGCCCGTGGCGGATGGGCCAGCATCCAGTCCGCCACCTTCCTGCCGTTCCGCTGGATCGTCTCGACGTCCCACGCCTCCGGCGTGGCAGGGGCTTCCGGCGCCACCACCGCCAGATAGTCGTCCGCCGCAACCGGCGCGTCCGCCCCTGCGCAGACGCTCCCCATCGCCCCCGTGCAGAGAACGGCAAGGCCTCCCAGGCTTCTCCACATCCGCACGCTCCCGGCCGTTCAATTGCCCGCCGCCACGATCAGCGCCAGGCCCGCGAGGAAGAGCACGAACATCAGGGCGTTCAGGACGGCGGCCTTGGACGGCGCGTCCTTGAATTCCTTCCAGATCAGAATGCCCCACAGGGCCGAGACGAGCGTGGCGCCCTGGCCCAGACCGTAGGAAATCGCCGTGCCGGCCTTGCCCGCCGCCACGAGGTTGATGCCGTTTCCAAGTCCCCAGACCAGCCCGCCCAGAACGCCGGCGAGATGGACGGTGAAGCCGCCTCTGAAATAGTCCCGTTCCGTGATCGGCGTGCCGTCCACGGGCTTGCGCATGGCTATCGCATTGAAGACGAACGTCGACGCGAAAACGCCGCAGGCGAACACGAAGAACGCGGAATAGGGCGTCATCATGCCGTCCCGAGGCGCCGCCGCCGTGAAATTCATGTCCATCGTCTTGGCCACGAAGTCGTAGAAGAACGCCATCAGAATGCCGCAGACGACCGACAGGACAAGTCCCCTGACGAGCGTCCGGCCCGCCTTCGGCGCGTGCGTCCGGACGTCCCGCGCGGCCTTCAGCCGGTAGGCGAACGCATTGCAGAGAATCGCCGCCACGACCACGGCCACGCCGCCGAACAGCAGCAGGGGATCGCCTGTCGTCGCGCCCGTCGAAGCCGCGCGCAGATAGTTGACGACCACGCCCAGCACGAGCGCCAGGCCGATGCCCACGGGGAACGCCACGCTCATGCCGGCAATCGAGATCGCCGCGGCGAGCAGCATGTTGGCCGCATTGAACACCACGCCGCCCACGAGCGCGCTGCCGACATTGGCGCCGCTCGCCTGCTTCAGATTTTCGAGGAAGCTCCAGGCGCCGCCGCCCCAGCTGCCGACGGTCAGGCCGGACAGGACGGAAAAGAGCCAAACGCCGATCACGTAATCCCAGTAGAAAAGCTCGTACCGCCAGTTCTTCCCGCCGGCCAGTTTCTGGGCATTGCCCCAGCTGCCCCAGCAGAACATGGTGACGACACAGAAGAAAACGGCCAGCGCGTAATTGTTGCAGAAGTACATGGCGAATCCCGGTTGACGGTTGAGGTGACGGTTGAGGTTTGGAAATTGAAGGCGACCGGCGCGGCTATCCGATTTCGCGACGGAACGGAACGGAGGCCTGCGCGCCCGGACGGGAAACCGCGAGGGCGGAGGCCTTCTGGGCGAAGGCCACGGCGGCTTCGACGTCCCGGCCTTCGGCCAGGGCGACGGCGAATGCGCCATTGAACGTGTCCCCGGCGGCCACCGTATCCACGACCTTCGCCTTTTCGCACGGGTGGATCCGGCCGGCGGCGTAGCATCCCCGGTCGCCGAGAGTGATGACGACATGCCTGACGCCGCGTTCCCGGAGCACGGCTTCCGCCTTCCGCGCGCTCGCCAGATCGACCACTTTGACGCCCGTCAGCCGTTCGGCCTCGGTCTCGTTCGGCGTGATCCAGTCCAGGCACGCATAGAGCGCCTGGGGCAGGTCGGCCGCCGGCGCCGGATTCAGGATGACGGGCACGTTCTTCGCGGAAGCCGTCTGCGCCGCCCAGAGCACGGTTTCAAGCGGCGTTTCCAGCTGCAGCAGCAGCGCATCGGCGCTCTGGATGTCCTTCGTGAACGCCTTCACGTCGTCCGGCGTCAGCGTCCCGTTGGCGCCCAGCGCCACGGAAATGCAGTTCTGCCCCTTCGCGTCGACAAGGATCAGGGCCGTTCCCGAGGCGACATTCCTGTCGACGATCAGCCGGGCATCGATCGCGTCCTCGGCCAGGCGGGTCGCCGTCTCGCGGCCAAAGAGATCGTCGCCGACTTTGGCGATGAACGTGCAGAAGCCCCTCTTCGCCGCCAGACGCGCCACGGCGACGGCCTGGTTGGCGCCCTTCCCGCCCGGATTCATCATGAACGAACCGCCGCAGACGGTTTCGCCCGGCACGGGAATCTTCGCGCCGGAAATCACCATATCCGTATTCGTGCTGCCGAGAACGACGATCATGGGGGTCTCCTGTTGGGGTGCGGAAAAGCCGGAACCGGATCAGCCCTGAGTCGGTTCCATGAGAATCTCAAGCGTCGGATTCTGTTCGATGAACGTTGCGGACAGGCCGACGATGCGGCCGAGCCGCTGCAGGGCGCGCTGGGCCGTACGGTCGACCGACGCGTCGCCGCTTCCCCTGACGATCCGGAAGCCCGCGACCCGCCCGCCCGGTCCGAGCGAGAGCGAAACGACAAGCGGCTGGAGGCCGCTGTACCACTTGAAGGACTCCTTGGCCCATTCGCGCTTGATGGCCTGCGCAATCACGCTGATGCACCGCTGCTCTTCGCTGCCCGCGAGCTGGTTCCGGGCCCCGATCCGATAGCCCTGGTTCATCAGTCGCCGGAACTCCTCGGGGGACAGCGGCTTGTCCGCCGCCGTGGCCTTGCCGTAGGTCTTCGTCGGAGGCGGCTCGATTTTCTTGGCGTTCTGCCGCAAGTCGAGCTTCTCCGGCGGTTTGACGGCCGTCTTGACGAACTTCGCCTTCTCCTTCAGATTGACGGGTTTGGGCTTTTCCTTCACCTGCTCGACCGCCCGCACGGCGGGCGTGTCCGCCTTTGGCGGCTCCACGGCTTTCGGCGGCGGAGGCGTCTCCTTCACCTCCGGCGGCGGCGGATTCGGATCGGGCTGGGGATCGTCCGTCTGCTCCGCCCACGGCGGCACGATCGTCATGTCGATGGGGATCAGGGTCTTGTCGTCGGAAAACTTGAATCCGGCCACCCACAGCACCAGCAGCAGGAGCAGATGCAGCGCGACGGCAATTGCGAAATCCCGTCTGTTCAGGAAATCGAACCGGTTCCCCGTCGATCTGTCCACCCCCTGCCGCATGGCCTCACTTCTCCACCGTGACCAGGGCCATCCGGTGGACCTTGCACTTGTAGACCACCTTCACGACGTCCATGACCGCCCCGTATTCCAGACGCTCGTCGCCCCGGACGAGAACCGGCACGTCGGGATCCTCGGCGACTTTGGCCGTCAGGATGGCCTCCAGGTCCTCCGTCGTCGTGGGCGCGTCATTGAAGAAAAGACGGTTGTTGTAGTCGAGCGTGATCGTGTTGGCCTTGCCGTTCTTGCTCGGCAGCGTGTCCGTTCGCGCGCGCGGCAGCATGATCGAAATGCCCTGCTCCAGCGCGGGAATCGTCAGCATGAACGTCACGAGCAGCAGGAAAGTCAGGTCGATCAGCGAATCCATGTTGATTCCGGCCCGCCGGGGCGCCCGGCGGCCGCGGCCGCCTCTCCTCGTCCGGCGGGACATCAGGCCTCGCCTCCGCAGAATTCGTACTCGATCCGCCCCATCAGGTCGTCGACAAACCCTTCCAGGTCCGAATCGACCGTCTGCACCTGCGAGCTGAGCCACATGTGCCCGAAAATGCCGGGAATGGCGATCAGCAGGCCCACGACGGTGGTGACGAGCGCGGACGAAATGGCCGGCGCCATCGTGGCGATCGTCGCCGAACCGGCAGCCCCCATTTCGGCGAAGGCGTCCAGCACGCCCCACACGGTTCCCAGCAGCCCCAGCATCGGCGCCACGCCGACAATGGTCGAAATCAGCCCCATGCCGCTCTCGACGCGGATCTCCTCCTCGTCAAGCGTGTGCTCGCACAGCGACCGTACCAGCCCCATCTCGTATTTGGAAAGCGCGGCCGAGGTCGCCTGCCGCCCCACCAGCATCATCCGCACGTCGGGCGCGAAAAGCTTCAGCATGCGTTCGCACGTCGCCACGTAGATGTTTTCCACGGACGTATGCTGGCTGTCATGGCGGGCGACATAGTATTCGAGCACGTCGCGCCCCCCCATGATGTCGTGCGACAGGCGCTTCGTCATCGTCATCATGTGCTTCAGCTGGCGATACTTGCCGACGATCCACCACACCATCAGCACCGACAGCGTCATCTGGATTCCCACGATGCCCTGCCCCATGGCGCTGGAGTTCTTCAGGCCGTCAATCAGCGAATTCGCGAAAAATTCAACCATGTCCGTATTCCCCGTTCTTTACGGCCGACACGACCCGCCCTTCCGGCGGAAGATCGCTCCTCGACTTCCCGCATGCGGCCAAAACCTTGTCCGTCGTCTGAAAATGCGCCTTGCAGTGGTTCATCAGCCAGACGGGCCCGTGCGCGCGCACCATCTCCTCGGCCAGCGCCCGCACGCGCGGATCGCTGGAACCGATCGGGACCCGTCCCCGGTCCGCCGCGGCCGGCCAGATCTCCTCGGCCATTTTCGCGATGTCCCGCAAAAAAAGTTCGCGCGCGATCACCGAGGCCGCCGCCACCGCCAGCGAATCGCTCTCCGCCCTGTGGTGCTGGTCGACCACCACCTTCCGCCCCCGCGCCTTCAGCGCGCGCCGAACGACCGTTTCCGCGGCCGCGAACTGGTCGACCACGACGCGCGGACACGCCGGCTGCTTTTCAAGCAGTTCCTCGATGCACGTGCCGTGCGCCCAGGCAAGAAGACGGTTGACGTTCCTGATTCGCGCATACAGGCGATTGTAGGCCGTCGGCCCGACCTTCACCACCGAATAGCGACCGGGCCCCAGCATCCGGCGCAGTTCCGCGCCGGCCGCCAGGACAACCGCGTCCGACAGCTGCTTGCAGTCGCGCACGACGTTCGCGTGCGTGCGCACGCTCCCGTCCCGGCCCATCGTCTTGACGCTCAGCTCGCGCATCGCCCGGGCGAGTTCCGGATCCACGTAGCAGCAGGCGACCACGAGCGGGCCGAAATAGTCGCCCTTCCCCGACTCGTCGCTGCCGCCGTGGGCGGCGTCGCGCGCCGGATCGACCACGTCCTCGTAGCCGATTGTCGCCGCGCCCAGAACCTGCAATTCGAAATAGAATTCGATGAAATCGCGCGCTTTTCCGCCCTGGATCACGCACGTGCGCTTGCCGTGCCGTTCCTTCTGGTAGAGCGTGCAGTTGAACCCGTCGCCCGCGACGGACACGATCGAATACGGGACCTTCCGCGGCTGGAATGAGCACGCGGACAGCAGACCCAGCAGGTTCTCCTGCTGGGCCGCATCGAGTTCATACGTGTACGTTGACCGGGCGGGCTCCATGTATGTGCGATTATAGCACAAAGAGCCGAAGATGGAAGGCGCGAAATGAAACTTATTCGCCCGCCTTGATCTTGTCCCACGCCTTGTTGTAGAGTTCAAGGACTTCGGGCCTGTCGTCAAAGCCCCGGATGACCTGTCCCTTCTTCAGCTGCTCGGGCGAGAGGACGATCTGCTTGCGGTAGTCTTCGTCCAGCGCGTCAATGGCCGGCTTGACCGGATTCGGGCCGCAGATGTACTCCATGTTGGCTTTCGCGACGTCCGGCTCGTAGATGTAGTTCATGAACGCATAGGCCAGTTCGACCTGCCGCGACTGCGCCGAAATGACCATTTCGTCAAACGCGATCGAGAAGCCCTCCTTCGGCAGGGCGAAAGCGATGTCGTTCCGCGGCTTGGCCCCCGCCTCCTCGTCGCCGACGATGAGCTGCGTCGTGTCCGTGGAGTAGCCGTGGCCCAGGATCGTCGCGCCGGAGGCGACTTCCGTCTTGTAGCTCTCGGCGTCGAACTTGCGAACGTTCGCCTTCCACTTGAGGACCTGTTCGACCGCCTTGTCGATCTCCGCGGGATTCGCGGAGTTCACGGAATAGCCGAGATACATCAGGCCCGCGCCGATGACTTCGCGCTGGTCGTCCAGCAGCGAAATGCGGCCCTTCAGTTCCGGATTGGCGAGAATCGCCCACGTCGCGGCATCCGCGCCGGCGGGAAGCCGGTCCTTCAGATAGCAGAAGCCCGTGTACGTGACGGCGTACGGGACATTGTATTCGAACGTCGGATCGACGATCTGCGTGGCGAAACTCGCGTCGAAGTTCTTCTTCACGTTGGGCAGCTTGGAATGGTCCAGCTTGAGGATCATCTTCTCGTTGGCCATCGTCTTAATCTGGTAGGAACTCGGCATGATCACGTCATAGCCCGTGGCGCCCGCCTTGAGCTTGGCGTACATGGACTCGTTGGAGTCGAACGTGTCGACGACGACCGTGCAGTTGAACTTCTCCTCGAATCCGAGCAGGACTTCCGGGGCGATGTAGTCGGTCCACGTGTAGACGTGAAGCTCCGGCTTGGAGGGCTTGCACCCCACGAGAACGCTGAGGGCGAGCGCGACGCCCGCCAGGGACTTGATGTTCATTGCTGTGGACCTTTCCTTTTTGATGGCTGTCGCCCCCCTGCGGGCGAACGGGCGAATAGTATACCCGCTACGGACGGCAAATGCACCCCGAAAAACAAAAAATCGATGCGCCTCCTCACAGTCCGGCCACGAGAATGCCCAGCAGGACGGGCGGCAGGATCCAGCGCATGTAGGGCGCCAGGCAGGACGGCACGGCCAGCCCCTTCCCCGTCCCCGCCTCCGCGCGGAAAGCCTCCCATCCCCAGCCGCACCGCCACGAGCAGAAGACGCTGATGGCCATGGCGCCGAAGGGAAGCCACAGCTGGCTGAACACGTAGTCCTCCGCCTCCAGAATCGTCTTGCCCGGAAGCGGCTGGACGTGGCTCCACAGATTGGAGCCGAAGACGGCCGGCAGCGCGCACACGGCAACGACCAGGCCGACCAGCAGGGCCATGCGCCCGCGCGACTGGCGGAACTCGTCCATCAGGCCGCCGATCAGGCACTCGAAGACGGCGATGATGGTCGTCAGGGCGGCCAGCGACAGGAAGACGAAGAACAAGGCCCCCCACAGGCGCCCGCCGGCCATGTGGGCGAAGACCTCCGGCAGGGCGATGAAGATCAGTCCGGGCCCCGCCGTGACGTCCACGTCGAAAGCCGCGCAGGCGGGAAAGACGATCAGGCCGGCCAGCAGCGCCACGCACGTGTCGATGGCGATGATCCAGATCGACTCCGTGACCAGCGAACGCGACTTCCCGACGTAGCTGCCGAAAATCGTCATGGCGCCAACCCCCGTCGACAGCGTGAAGAACGCCTGCCCCATCGCCTCGAAACACGTCTGGAACGGATGCGCCAGCAGGGGCGTCCAATCCGGCTTCAGATAGAAGGCCAGGCCCTTCTCCGCCCCCGGCAGCGACAGCGACCGGACCGCAAGGACGCCCAGCAGCGACAGCAGCAGCAGCATCATGACCTTCGTCATGCGCTCCACGCCGCCCTGAACGCCCAGCAGGCAAATCGCCGTCGCCAGCGCGACCCCCGCCAGCATCGACAGCGTGCACGCGACCGGATCGGCCAGAAGCCCGCGGAACGCCGCTGCGGCATCCGGCCCCGCAAAGGACGGCCCCGTCACGACATAACCCGCGGCATATCGCAGCAGCCAGCCGCCAACGGCCGTGTAGTAGACCATCAGCAGGAAATTGCCGCCGAAGACGACCCGCCCCAGCACCGTCCAGAACGTCCGCCGGGAATCCGGCGCCAGCGCCCGGAAAGCCCCGGAGATCCCCCGCATCGCGCCGCGCCCGATCGCCAGTTCGGCCGTCAGCAGGGGGAAGCCCAACAGCGCCAGGAACACGAGATAGACGAGGACGAAAGCGGCCCCGCCGTTGCGCCCGACGACAAACGGGAACCGCCAGACATTGCCCAGCCCCACGGCGCACCCCGCCGCCAGCATGATGAAACCTAGGCGAGAGCCCAATCGTTCGCGTTCCGCCACAGCCCCGCCCCCTTGTCCCTTCACCGCCACAACCGGCAGACGACCACCGCCGTGCAGATGCCCGTGACCATCCCCCACAACACCTCTTTGCAGGTATGGCCGAGCAGTTCCTTCAGATGCGCCATCGTCGGCACATGGCGGCGGCGGACCAGTTCGCGGACCAGCCGGTTCAGGACCTTGGCCTGTTCGCCGGCGGCGTGCCGGACCGTGGCCGCGTCGAACACCGTCACCGCCGCGAATCCAAGCGCCAGCATCGCCAACGGCGTACCAAAACCCTCCGTCAGGCCAATCGCCGTCGCCAACCCCATCACCATGGCCGAATGGGCGCTCGGCATGCCGCCCGTGGAAACCAGATACTCGAAATCGATCGACCGGGTCTTGACGGCGGCATGCACGAGCTTGATCGTCTGCGCAAGCATCCAGGCAAGGTAGCTCGACCAAAACCAGGGATGGGTGAAATAGTGCAGTGGATTCGCGTCCACGATGACAGTCGCCAACGACATGGTGCTCCGCTCCCCGCTACGCGCCCCCGGCCTTGCCCAGCGCCGAGGCGATGCGGTCCGAAAGATCCTTTTCACGCAACACGGACAGGACCGGCTCCATTTCGCCCTCGACGATGCGGTCCAGCGAATAGAGGGTCAGATCCACCCGGTGGTCCGTCAGGCGGTTCTGCGGGAAGTTGTAGGTGCGAATCCGCTCGGAACGGTCGCCCGAACCGCGCAACGACATCCGCGACGCGCCCGCTTTCGCCTCCTCCTCCCGCCGCCGCTGGTCCAGAATCCGCGCCTTCAAGGTGGCCAGGCACTTCTCCTTGTTCCGCTGCTGGGAGCGCTCGTCCTGGCACTGCGCGACCAGCCCGGTCGGCAGATGGGTCATGCGGATGGCGGAATAGGTCGTATTCACGCCCTGGCCGCCATGCCCCCCCGCGCAGAAGATGTCGATTCGCAGATCCTTGTCGGGAATCTCCAGATCGTCGGCCTCCTCGTCGGCCTCCGGAAACACGATGACCGTCGCCGCCGACGTGTGGATGCGGCCCTGGGCCTCCGTCTCGGGAACGCGCTGGACGCGATGCCCGCCCGATTCGAAACGGAACGTGCCGTACGCCCCTTCGCCCGAAACCGTGAAGATGATCTCCTTGTATCCGTCCAGCGAAGTCGGGGACGAGGACATCACCTCGACCTTCCACCCCTTCGCCTCGCAGTAGCGCGAATACATGCGGAAGAGATCGCCCGCAAAAAGCGCCGCCTCGTCACCGCCCGTGCCCGCGCGGACCTCGAAGACGGCATTGCGCCCTTCCAGCGGATCGGGCGGCAGCAGCCCGGCGAGAACGCGGCGCTCCGCATCCGGCAGTTCGGCCTTCAGCGAATCGATTTCCGCCTGGGCGTCCGCCGCGAAATCGGGGTCGGCCAACAGCGTCTCGCTGCCCGCGATGTTCTCCAGCAGCTTGAAATAGCGGCGCGCCGCCACGTCGAGCTTCCGGAGGGCGGTGTGCTGGCGCACCGTCTCGCGGTAGCGCTTCGCATCTGCCAAAACGCCTGGATCGCTCATGTCCGCTTCCACGGAACTCAGGCGACCCAGGACGCTTTCGATTTGGGCTTTGTCGATCAAGCTTATTTCGCGAACTTCGCGTAACGCTTCCGGAACATGTCCACGCGGCCTTCCGTGTCGACCATCGTCTTCTGGCCCGTGAAATACGGATGGCAGGCCGAGCAGGTGTTGACCGTCATCTCAGGCTTCGTGGAACGGGTGTGGATGACATTGCCGCACGCGCACGTGATCGTCGCGTCAACATAGTTGGGATGGATGCCTTCTTTCATGATCTCTCTACCTTTCGCAAAAATTGAGTTGGTATGATAGCCGATTTCATCCGTTTTGGCAAGGGGGAAAAACAAGAAAAGACGGAAGCCCCGAAACGGGACTTCCGTCTTCCGTCCGGCCGTCCCCGCCGTTCAGTAGTTCGTCACGGGCACGACCGCCGGCTGCACGGCCGGTTGGGTCACGACCGGCTGCTGCACCACGGGCTGCTGCTGGACGACCGGCTGTTGCTGGACGACCGGCTGCTGCACCACCACGGGCTGCTGGACGACCGGCTGCTGCACCACGACGGGTTGCTGCACCACCGGCTGCTGCACCACCACGGGCTGCTGGACGACAACCGGCTGTTGCACCACGGTCGTCGTCGGATAGACATATCCGGTTGGCGCGTAGTACGCATAGCCGTAGGTGTCGTACCACACGCCGCCATACCAGCAGTTCCGATAGTAGGGATGGATCGCCCCGCGCCGCCATCCCAGATATCCGTGCGGAGCGTGTCCATAATGCGGCGGCGGGAAACCGCCCGGCCGATGGTGGAAACCGCCCGGCCCGGGTCCGCCGGGACGCGCACCGCCGTGGAAACCGCCCGGTCCGGGTCCGCCGGGACGCGCACCGCCGGGACGAGGGCCGCCATGGGCGCCGCCCGGTCCGGGCGCACCGGGGCGAAAGTCCCCGTGGGAACCGCCGGGACGGGCAAATGCACTGCCAAACAACGCGCAGCCTGCTGCCAATGCGATCATGGTCCTGTTCATGTCCTGTCTCCTCCTGTCTGTGAATCGGAAAGGCAAACGGCCTTTCCCCGAAATCCGTTCCGGAACACGCCGCCGGCCTACATCGGATAGTCGAGCGCTTCGGGAATCATGATGGTGGTCAGACACTTCGCCGCACGGTCCTTGGCCAGACGGGTTCCGGCCAGCGCTTCATCCAGTGCGCCGCGAAGGCCGGCGAACGTCGCCTTGTCCTCGGGCGTCGCCGCGGCAAATCCGTAGAACACGCCGCTGCAGAGTTTTGCGGCTTCGCCGCACACGTCGGCGCACACCGTTCCCAGCAGATCCTTGAACGTATTGACGATTCCGTCGAGCTCCGGCCCCACCACGGGGTGCTCCGCGCCGTGGTGGCGCAGATAGTGGATGTCCGCCTGGAAACTCTTCGCGGCCATCAGGCCCGCCAGCGCATCCGCGAGCGGGAAGACGACGCCATGGCGCTGCGAAGCCCCCAGCCGCTTGCCGTTCGCGTCCTTGGCCGTCGCCGCCCAGGCCCGCGTCCAGGCCCACAGGCGCAACGCCGCCGCCAGCGCCGCGTTCCCGTTCGTCTGCTTGCAGTGGCAGGCGTCCAGCCGTTTCGCCCAGGCCTCGACCTGCGCGAGAAAGACCGGATTGGACATCGTTTCGGAGATCTGGCGGCGCTGGACGACTTCCGGGCCTTCGTAGGTGGCCGCCAGCTGCGTGTCCGTCCACTTGTAGAAGAGAAAGCCCGGGCAGTCCTCCGTGATGCCGTAGCCGCCCATGAGCGAGACGGCCTGGCGGAGAACGTCCGCGCCGTGCCCCGTGTTCCAGAGCTTGCAGCTCGGACAGAGGATGTTGCAGAGAGCCTGAAGGTAGACGTAGCGGACGGTCACGTCCTCGTCCGCCATCGGATCGCCGCCCGCCGCCAGGATCTCGACGGCCTTCGCCATCGGCGCCTTCATGTTCTTCAGCATTTCGCGGCCCTTGCCCAGTTTCGCCTTCGCCTCGTCCTGGATCAGCTCCAGCGCGTCAAAACGGCGGGAGATGTCGAAGCCGAGCGACGAGGCGGCCTCGGCCGTGGCCCAGACGTCGGCCAGGCGTTCGGTCGCGTCCTCCTTCATCTGGAGGCCCTGGAGGTAGCGCGGCGACGTCTCCTCGACGCCGACGGCGCCGCGAAAGCGCGTCCGCTGGTAGCGGATGACCGGCTCGACCGCGCTCATCAGGGCGGCGGCCCCCATCACGCCCACGCCCACGCGCGTCTTCGAGAAGACCTGCGCGATGATTTCGCTGTGCGCGAAATTCGGCACGATCTTGCCGTCGACGATCGTGTAGCCGCCGACGATGCGGGAGGCCGGGATCGTCACGTCAATCACCGGATCGCCCGTGTTGGAAAGCTGGTGGACCAGCTTCTTCGTCTGCGCGCCACGGTCGAATTTGCCGGGATCGGTCGCCTCGACGATGACCATGCAGGACCCCTTGATGCGATCGTCGCCCGAATTGACGGCAACCGTCACGTAGTCCGCAATCGCGATGTTCGTGATGAACCGGCCGCGCTTCTCGACGCGGAGCAGCGGCTCTTCGCCCTCTTTCCATTCCGCCACGCCGACCCGGCCGCAGAGCACGCCCGTGTCCACGCCCACGTAGGGAAGCGGCTCCGTGAGCGCGAACGAGCCGCGCCACGTCTTGCCGCTCGGATTGCCCGGCGCGCAGAGTCCCATGTACCGGGCTTTCTGCTCCTCCGTTCCCAGCTCGGCAATCGGGCCAATCGCCAGATCGTTCACGAACGAACTCGTGGCCGCGCCCTGGTCGACCCAGGCGATTTCGTAGGACAAGAGCGACATCGGCAGATTTTTCGGCCCCTCGAAGATGCCGCCGTACTCCATTTTCATCGCGCCGGCCGAGATGCCGCACTCGTCGAACTTCGCGAACATCTCGTTCTTCGCGTCCGTCCATTCGTGCGTGAACCGCTGCCCTTCCGCCACCAGCCTGGCGATCAGCCCGCGCGCCACCCCGCGCGCGCCGGCCACGGCCATTTGGATGTCGTAGCGCTCGGCGAAACGCCACATGATCTGACGGACCTCGTCGCCCGGCAGCATCTTCATGACCGGACGTTCAACTGTTTCTTCCATTTGTCCACTCCTTTTCGAACTTGAACCATAAAACGATTGGCCGCCGCGCTACCTGACGTCGGTCACCTGGGCGCCCGGCAGCAGGCTCATGATGCGGTTGAACCGGGCGTCGTCCATGATCTTCTGCCGTTCGGCCGCCGACAGCTCGCGGCGCGCGGGTTCCGCGGCGGGCCGAGCGGCCGCCGGAACTGCGTCCGCCACCGGCGGACGGGCCGCCGGAACCGCGCCCGCCGCCGCGGCGGGTGCCGGCGCCGGCTTCGCGGCGGGGACGGGCTCGACCGGCCCGCGCAGCGCGCGAACGGCCCGCAGCAGCTCTTCGATGCTGGCGACCGTGGCGATGCGCGACGCCCGCAGCAACGTCATCTCAATCAGCGTGCGGACGCTCAGGACATGGCGCAGCCGGTCCTCCATCTCCGCCAGCTGGTCCGCCACGCGGAACAGGCGGGACGAATCGCAGAGCCCCGCCTGCTCGGCGATCGTCTTGACCTGTTCGGGCGTCGCCTCCAGTCCCGCCGCCGACGCGCCCAGCGTCTGGTAGACGATCAGATTGCGGAAATGCTGCATCAGCTCGCCCGCCAGACGGCGCATGTTCTTGCCGGCCGAATCGAACGTCTCGACCGAATTCAGGATCGTCGCCGCGTCGCCCTTCAGGATCGCCCCGGCCAGATCCTCCAACGCCTTGCGCGAAACGAGGCCGAACACGCTCAAGGCGTCGTCTTCGGCGATCTTGTCGCCCTTGAACGCGATCAGCTGGTCCAGCGACGACAGAGCGTCGCGCAGGCCGCCCTCCGCGCCGCGGGCGATGGCCAGCAGCGCGTCCTCCTCGGCCTCGATCTTCTCCTGCCCGCAAATGTACTTCAGCCGCGCCGCGATCTGGTGGGTCTGGATGCGCCGCAAATCGAACCGCTGGCACCGCGAAACGATCGTGGCGAGCATCTTGTCGCCCTCGGTCGTCGCGAAAATGAACCGGACGTGCGGCGGCGGCTCCTCCAGCGTCTTCAGCAGCGCGTTCCAGGCCGCCGGCGTCAGCATGTGGCATTCGTCGACGATGAAGATTCTGTACTTCGACGTCGTCGGCTTGAACTGGACCGCGTCGATGATCGGCCGCACGTCCTCGACCTTGTTGTGCGAGGCGCCGTCAAGTTCCGTCACGTCGAGCGCGCGGCCTTCGGCGATCTGGCGGCAGTTTTCGCACGTGCCGCACGGCTCCACGCCGTTGGGCGACGAACAGTTCAGGGCCTTCGCGAAAATGCGCGACAGCGTCGTCTTGCCGATTCCGCGGGGTCCCACAAACAAATAGGCGTTCGCGACGCGACCCGACTTCAGCGCGTTGCGCAGCGTCCGCGTCACATGGTCCTGCCCCACGACGTCGTCAAACGTCATCGGGCGGTACTTCAGCGGAAGCGCAATATGGACATTCTGCTTTTCGGACATGCCGCCATTATACCACAGAATCACGGCGCGCTGTAAACGGCAAACGGACCCCGTCGCCCCTCCCCTTTCGCCGCGCGCGCCGAAGACGGCCCTGCCGCCCGCGCCGGCCGCATCCGTCCCGATTCCGGGGCCCGTCGTCGCCGCCGGCGGCGCGGCGACGGCTAGCGGAGAATGACCGTGAACCCCGTCGTGTGCACCAGGTTCAGCGTGGCGCCCTCGCGCCGCAGGACCCAGCCCTTCCGGCGGAGGTCCGCGGGCAGCACGAAGTCGTTCGCCGGGAAGTCCGCCCCGTCCGCCGCGGTGAGAATCGGATACGTGCGCACGCCCGTCACGGCCTCAAACGCGTCCGCGTCCGCCGCCGCGAAACCGATCGTCACGGGTCCCTCCGGGAACGCGAGGCTTGCCGACGCCTCGATTGTGAGAGGCTTCGCCAGGGGCTTGCCGGCCGCGTCGAAGAGATCGTTCGCGCGCAGCGTCCAGGTCGTGACCGCCACCGCGCCGTTGCGCACGGTCGGCACGCCGACAAGCGACGGAATTTCCGCGGGAACGTATGGCGTCGTGTCGTTCACGTCGAACACCGCGCCCGGACCGAACGCCACCGGACCGGCGAAACGCGGACGGAACGCCGTCGCGTCGAAATAGCCGCGCGACACGTCCGGCGCGCACGGACGCAGAAACGAACCGTCGCCCGGATCGAGAAACTTCGCGTAGTTCACGCTGTTCGTCGTGCAGCGTCCGCTCCAGTCCACGCCCAAACCGAAGTTCGCCGTCCAGCCGTATTTCGTGTTTGCCTCCGGACCGGCAGTTCCGTTCCAGGAGTTCGCGAGATGAATGAAAATCGGCTGCCAGCCGGCCGTCAATTCCTGCTGCGGGCCCACGTACATCCGGTCGTAGCCAGAGGGGATTATCGTCCCCGTCAGGTTGTCCGTTCTGTCGTTGATGTCCAACACGACCTTGCCGCCGATTTTCACATAGCAGGTGCGGGCCAGGCTGGACACGAAGTTGCAGGTCACGGCTGCGCCCTCTTCGCCCGGCACCCTGATATAGCCCGTATACCAGTGCGACTGGCAGTGCGACAGGGCATTATTCGCCCCCGTGGTCGGTCGCCAGCCGCGGTAGCCGAAACTGGCGCCCTGCAGATCGACACCCCGCAACCAGGCGGCCTGTGGCTCCGTCGAACTGGATGTGCTGACGCCCCACACGTACGACCAGTTCAGCCCGCACGGCGTCTGCGGAACGGACGAGCCGAAACGCAGCGTCCCCGCCGCAATGTCGGTTTCGCCCGCAACCACATAACGACCGAACATCGTCAAGGGTCCGTTCCCCGTCTTGCGCAGAGACTTGAGCGCAATGTCCGCAAAGGCCATGTCGGAAGTCATCACGCTCTTGCCGTGCACGACGAGATCGGGGAAATCGAACGAGGTGACCGAACAGACGTTGGAGCCGTCATCGGCGAACCGGACCATGAACTGGGCGTTCGTCAACACCAGCCGGCCCTCTTCGTACGGCAGACCGGCAAGCGCGACGAACACGACGCCGCCCGTCACCGCCAGATCGTCCGAACCGACCGCGCCGGTGGCGCTCACCGTCCCCGTCAGGCCGATGCCGGGATTCGCGAGCTGCAGCCAGGCGCCATTCCGCACCTGGATGCCGCGCGTTCCCGAAACCGGACCGGAAAGCGTGAGGATGCTTTCGTTTTTTTCGCTGTCCAGAACAACGGGGCCGCCCGTACCCTCGATTTCAACCGGTCCGGCCAGATTGCTGTTGCCATCCACGCTGCCGATTGTTCCGGACACCTGTCCACCGAGACGCAGCCGGGCGCCCGGCTTCAGAATCAGGCGCCGGTTCTGCATCGTCCGGGAATTGTTGAGAAAGAAGGTCGCGTTGGAATGGACCGTTAACGTGTCGTCCGCGGTGCCGCCGGCGACCTGGCTTTCAATGCCCAGCCGCCCCGAAAGGACCTCCCAGTTGGCGGGATTGTTGACGGTCAGCGCCACGAAACGGAAACCGACGTTCGCACTGTCCATCGCCACGGTAAGGTCATGGCCGTTCATATTGACCGTTCCATACCGGAATTCCAGATTCTTGTTTCCCGTGACGAGGATATCGCCTTCCAGCGTGATGCCGCCGATGCCGGCGAAGTTCAAGCAGTTCTCGTCCAACGCGCGGATCACGCCGTTGCTGTCGCAGCCCGTTCCGCTCAAAACAAGGTAATGTGGCAAAGTCTGGGATGAGACGGGCTGAAAACTGACGCTGACGATG
>JBJEWF010000040.1:0-21139 GCA_051884915.1 Kiritimatiellia bacterium | reverse complement strand
TGTCCGGGCTCTCTCAGCCGGAACTGCCGATATGGCATCCGAATATACGACGAAGTCCGGCAAATCTGACAAGGCGACTATCATACAATGCGTCGGGCCTGTCCCGGCCTGTGCGCGGCGCCCGGCCGGACGTGCCGGGCGCCGTCTTTTGTGCTATACTGTCTCGCCTCTTCGACAAGCAGGGCATGAGGTTGAAAAATGACGCCGCTCGAATATGATCGTTCCTACATTTGGCATCCCTACGCTTCGCTCAAGGATCCGCCGCCGGTCCGCCTCGCGGTGTCCGCCCGCGGCGTCGAAATCGAGCTGGACGACGGCTCGAAACTGATCGACGCCGTCTCCAGCTGGTGGTGCGTCGCGCACGGGCACAACCATCCGGCGATTGTCGACGCCATCCGCCGGCAGTCCGAGAAGCTCAGCCACGTCATGTTCGGCGGCTTCACCCACGAGCCAGCCATCGAACTGGCGCAGAAACTGGCCGCCCTCGCGCCGGCCGGACTCAACCGCGTGTTCTTCGCCGACTCAGGCTCCATCGCCGTCGAAGTCGCCTGCAAAATGGCCGTCCAGTACCAGGTCGCGCGCGGCCGCCCCGAACGCAACCGCATCGTCGCGCTCAAAGGCGGCTACCATGGCGACACGTCGCTCTGCATGTCCATCTCCGACCCCGACGGCATGCATACGCTTTTCAGGGGCATCATGACGCGGCAGTTCTTCGCCGAGAAGCCGGCCTGCCCCTTTTCCGGGGTCTGGGATCCGTCCGACGTCTCTTCGCTGGAGCGGCTGCTTGCCGGCCACCGCAACGAAATCGCCGCCGTCATCTGCGAGCCCGTGTTCCAGGCGGCCAACGCCATGAACTTCTACCATCCGCAGTATCTGGCCGAGATGCGCCGCCTGTGCGACGAGGCCGGCGCGCTTCTCATCTTCGACGAGATCGCGACGGGATTCCACCGGACGGGTCCGCGCTGGGCGCATGCGTGCGCCGGCGTCACGCCGGACATCCTGACGGTCGGCAAGGCGCTGACGGGCGGACACCTCACGCTCGCGGCGGCTCTCGCGTCCGAACAGGTCGCCGAAACGATCTCCACCGGCTACCCCAACGCTTTCATGCACGGCCCGACCTACATGGCGAATCCGCTCGCCTGCGCGGCCGCGCTGGCGTCCCTCGAACTCTTCGGGCAAAGCGACTACGCGGAAAACGTCGCCCGGATCGAACGCGCGTTCAAGGCCGGACTCGACCAGGTGAACGCCTTCCCGAACGTCAGGGACGTCCGCGTCCTCGGCGCCGCCGCCGTCGTCGAGGTCGCGCGGATGCCGGCGCGGGCGGACATCGAACGCGTCATCCGGAAACACGGCGTCTGGCTCCGGCCCTTCGGCAATTTCATCTATTCCATGCCGCCGCTCGTTTCCGACGCGAAGACGATTGCCCGGATTGCGGTTGCCCTGACGGACCTCGCCCTTTCCCGGCCCGGCCCGGAGCCTGTCGGAGGCGAGTTCCATGAATGAGGAGCTCTATTCCGTCAAGATGCGCGCCTCCCGCGCGGACGAGCACATTTCCGGCGCCGAGAAGATCGTGCCGCGCGCCGCCATTCCCAAAACGGCGGAGCTGCTCGCCGAACGCGCTTTGTCCCACGCCAAGGGCGTTCCCGACTTCATCAACCTGAAGATCGAACGGCCGGGCGCCATTCAGCGCCTCGAATCGCTGCCCGTCACGACCAACGTGACGCGGACGGCCGCCGAAGGCCGCGCGCGCGTCGCCGAACTGCTGGCGCAGGCCGGCGTCACGCGGGTCGACGAGATCCTGCGGCGTTTTGCCGAAACCTACGGGATGCGCGGCGCGATGCTGCTCGACGCCGACACGCTGGAGCGCCTTGAACCCGACGCCCGGCGCGGCGTCCGCGCCACCAACATGGACGATGCGGATTCGCTGGCGAAGGGATCGGCGTCCGGCAAGAACCACTATGCGGAAGCCATCGTCCTGGCCACCAAGGTCCAGGCCGCGCCCGGCATCATCGCCGAAATCTGCGTGTCCGACGATCCCGACTACGTGACGGGCTACGTCGCCACGCCGGAACTCGGCTACCAGCGCATCACGACGATCAAGGAAAAGGGCGACCCGCGCGGCGGGCGCATCTTCCTCTACCGCGGCGCGCGCGGACAAGTCGCCGAGACGATTCGTTTCCTGGAGCGGCAGAGCGTCGTCGTCGACCACGTCCCGATCCTGGACGCCCCGCTGCCCGAACGCCGTTTCGAAGGCCTGCGGGAAGAACTCGACGGGCGGCGGAACGCCGGACTGGCCCGCGCGTGCCGGACGCTCCACGCCGCCACGGGTCCCACCGCGCAGCTCGCCGACGGGACGCAACTCGTCGTCCTCTCGTCCAACGACTATCTCGACCTGGCCCGCGATCCACGAGTCGTCCAGGCCGCCGGACAGGCCGCCCGGCAATGGGGCGCCGGCTCCGGCGGAGCGCGCCTGACCACGGGCACGCAACCGCCGCATGTCGCCCTGGAACGCCACCTCGCGGCCTTCAAGGGCACGGAGGCCGCGCTCGTCTACGGAACCGGCTACATGGCCAATGTCGGCATCATCTCCGCCCTCGCCCGGAAAGGCGACGCGATTCTGTCGGACGAACTCAACCACGCCTCCATCATCGACGGCTGCCGCCTTTCGGGGGCCGACGTCCTCGTCTACCGGCACAACGACATGGACGACCTCGCGCGCAAGCTGGCCGGCTGCCGCGAGCACCGGCGGCGGCTCGTCGTCTCGGACGCCGTCTTCTCGATGGACGGCGACGCGCTCGACCTGCCCCGCTTTCTGGCCGTCTGCCGTCGCCACGACGCCTTCTCCATGATCGACGAGGCCCATGCGACCGGCGTCGTCGGCGCCACGGGCCGCGGACTCTGCGAGGCCTGCCATTGCGGCCATCCGGACATCCTGATGGGCACGCTTTCCAAGGCCCTGGGTTCCGAAGGCGGCTACGTCTGCGCGTCGCGTCTGCTCGTCGACTATCTGCGCAACGTCTCGCGTCCCTTCATCTTCTCCACCGCGCCCGGCGCGGCGGCGATGGCGGCGGCCGACGCCGCGCTCGCGGTGCTCGAACAGGAGCCGGCGCGCGTCCGGCGTCTCCGGCAGAACGTGGCGTTCTTCCTTGCCGAACTCGCGGCGCGGGGAATCGTCGTGAAAACCGCTTCGGCCATCGTCCCCATTCCCGTCGGGGACGAACGGAAAGCCGTCCAGGCGGCGGAGCGGCTGCTGGCCAACGGCTTTCTGATTCCGGCCATCCGCTATCCCACCGTGGCGCGCGGCGCCGCGCGCCTGCGGGCCGCCGTGATGTCCGCCCACACGGAAAGCGATCTCCGCCGGGCCGCCGAACTCATTTCAATCGCCTGTTCGCCCCACGCGGGAGACGCCCCGCGCGGCTGACGTCCCGGCCGCCCGATCCCGGCAGCCGCCCGTCAGCGCCCCGCGCGGCCCTTGTCGTACAGGTGTTTCTCGGAACCGTAGGGGAAATCGCTGGGGATGTAATTGCCGACGTGCTGCCAGGCCATCGAATGGAGTTTGGGGACGTGCATGAAAATCCACGGGCAGTCTTCGCGGACAATCTCCTGGATCCGCCGCCAGGCGGCCAGCCGCGCCGTCTTGTCCCTCGCCTCCATCGCCTCGTCGTAGAGGCGGTCGACTTCGGGGTTGCGGTAGTTGCAGTGGTTCATGCCGGGCGACACGTTCTTCGAGATGAAGAGCTGGAGGAAATTCTCCGCGTCCGGATAGTCGCAGAGCCATCCCATCATGAAAAGCGTCACGTTCCCCTTGTTCACCGCCTTCTGGTAGGCGTCCCAGGTCATGAAGCGCGGTTCGAGGCGGATGCCGATCTTCTCGTAGAAGCTCTGCATCAGCTCCACCTGCTCGCGCGCCTCCTGCGTGGCCCGGCCAATCGACAGGGAGATTTCCAGCCGCTTGCCCGTCTTCGGATCGACGCCCTTCGCGTAGCCGGCTTCGGCCAGCAGCCGCCGGGCCTTTTCCAGGTTGAACGAATAGGCGAACGGCGTTTCGAGACGGCCTTCCACGCCGGGCGGCAGAGGGCCGTCGCACGGCAGCATCCGGTTGTTGTAGACGCGATTCCAGGTCTCGAAGTCGAACGCGCAGTTGAGCGCCTGCCGCAGCTTGCGGTTCGTGCCGAGCACCGGATCGTTCATGTTGATGCCGACGTACAGCACGGTCAGGGTCGACGTGTGGTAAAGCCTTAGCCCCTTCCGCTCAAGTTCGGGCAGAAGTCTGCCGTCGGCGCCCACGACGGCATCCCAGTTGTCCTTGGAAATCGCCTCCAGAAAGTCCGTCTGCCCGCCAATGAACATCAGCCACTTCGTCATCGCGTCGTCGACGACGTAGAACTCGATTTTGTCGTAGGGTTTCGTCTTGACGTCCGGCCAGCCGCGCCAGGACGGATCGCGCTCGAACACCATGCGGTGGTTGCGCCACCATTCCTTCATCCGGTAGGGACCCGATCCCACGGCGACGCCGCCGAATCTGACGCCGTACTTTTCGACGGCTTCGCGCGGAACGGCCGCCGCCTGGGCCATGGCCATCAGCCAGGGGAACACGTGGAACGGCTTCTTCAGCGTCACCCTGGCCGTCCGCGCGTCGACGGCCTCGACGTCCTTCACCTCGTTCATCATCCACATGCCGTTCGACGCGTTCTTCCTGTCGCCCAGCCGCTTCAACGAATAGACGATGTCGTCGGCGACCACCGCGCGGCCCTTCCCCTCCGGGAAGCAGGCGTCCGGCTGGAAGCGCGCGCCGGGGCGGATCCGGAAGGTGTAGACGCGGCCGTCCTCCGACACGTCCGGCAAATCGCACAGGCCGGCCTTCAACCGGTAGGGACGGGCGAAATAGTCGATCTCCAGCGGCGGCTCGTAGACGAGCGAGACCGCGCGGGCGTCATAGACCGCCGCCGCGCGAATCGGGTCCATGGACGCCACGCGTTCCAGCGGACGGCGGAACGTCGCCCCGGAAACCGCCATCTGGAACGAACAGAGGGCCATCCCGGCCCGGATTGCCGCACGCGCCGGCGCGTTCATCCGACAGCTCCCTTCCCCCGTTCCACCCCGTCCGGCCGCCGCCGCGCCGCCCGCGCGCGCGGGGTCGCCGTGCCGCCGGTCCGGTCGGTCTGCCGGATCGGGATTCTGCCGAAACGCGCGTTCATCCGTTGAGCATCCAGAGAACGCCCGAAAGAAGAAGGGCCGTGTAGGCGGCCGAGACCACGTCGTCGAACAGGACGCCCGACGCCGTGTGGACGTTGCGGTCGATGTAACGCGCGATGGGCAGTTTGATGGCGTCGAGAATCCGGAAAACGGCGAAGCCGGCCAGCGCCAGCAGCCACAGCGGGCAATCGGGTTCCGCGGGAAGGATCCAAAACAGCGGCACGCACAGGTAGCCGACGATCTCGTCCAGGACGAAGTGCCGGGGATCGGCGTCCCGCCAATAGGCCTGCGCCCAGGGCGTCAGCCAATAGTGGAGCGCGGAGAACGCCACCACGCCCCACAGGCACCAGAGACGGGTTGCCGCCTCGCTCCATCCGCAGAACACGGCGAGAAGGTGCCAGGCCAGCCCCGTCAGCGCGCCAAAGCTCCCCGGCACGAAGGGCGCCAGGCCCAGCAAGAATCCGCTGGCCAGGAAGAACTTGAATCTGTTTCGATCGTGGATGTTCACGGCAGGCATGGTGGAAGATTTCCGCGCGGGTCGAGCGGACGCCTAGCAGACGCCGCGGGACGAATTGCGGTAGAACTGGACCAGCTCCCTGACTTCCGCCAATGGCTCGACGTCGTTCTCGACCCGTTCCAGCGCCTGGGTGCGGTTGAGGCCGTCGCGATAGAGGAAGCGGTAGGCCTCCTTGAGCGCCTGGATGACTTCGCGCCCGAAGCCGCGGCGCGTCAGGCCGACGACGTTCGGGCCAATGACCTTGAGGGCCCCCTCGACCATGTCGCCCAGCATGAAAGGCGGAAAGTCCTGACGCACCTTGGCCATGCCGCCAACCATGGCGTGCCGGCCGATGTGGCAGAACTGGTGCGAACCGGCCATGCCGCCGATGATCGCCCAGTCGTCGACGTGCACGTCGCCGGCCAGCTGAACCGAATTGGAGCAGATGACGTGGTTGCCGAGGATGACGCCATGCGCCGCATGGCAGTAGGCCATGAACAGGCAGTCGTCGCCGATGATCGTCTTTTCCCCGTCGGCGGTCCCCAGATGAACCGTCGCAAATTCGCGAATCACCGTCCGGTTGCCGATTTCGACGTAGGAGACGCTGCCCGCCTTGTACTTGAGGTCCTGCGTCTTCATGCCGATGCAGGCGTAGGGGAAGATCTGGCAGTCTTCGCCCAGCGTCGTGTGCCCATCGAGGATCGCGCCCTGCTGGACCGTGGTCCGCGCGCCGATCTTCACGTCGGCCCCCACGCTCGCGTATGGCCCGATCTTCACGCCTTCGCCCAACTGGGCCTTGGCGTCGACGATGGCGGTGGGATGGATTTCTACCGACATTCAGGACCTCCTTGTCTTTCTTCGTCTCGTCTTCTAAAGATTCTTGGGAACCAGGTAGCCGGCCAGCGCGCCGCACAGGACGACGGGCAGCCAGATCAGGATTTCAGGATGGATCGAATACCGTTTCGCCATGCTCAGCATCAGGATGACGACCAGATAGTAGCAGAGCGCGACGACGAGGGAAATCGCCATGCCGATGGTCGACTCGCGCCGCTGGGCCCGGATCCCCAGGGGGACGCCGATCAGGACAAAGCAAACCGAGGCGCAGGCGAAGACCCACCGCTTCGACAGCTCCGTCTTGAGCACGCCCGAACTCTGGCGCAACGACTTCCGGACCGCCTTCTCCACGATGGTCCGGTCCGCTTCGGGCAGCTCCCGCGCCTTCTTGCGCCGGATCTGTTCCGCCACGTAGGAGTCCGGATTCTTGATCAGCTGCCGGTTCTTTTCGATTGCCGCGAGCAGTTCGAAGAAACGCAGATCCTTCTCCCGGCGGTTGTAGCGGCGTTCCTTCAGGGCGTCTTTGACCCGGTACTGGACGCGCGCGGCCCGGGCCATTCCCGGATGGTCCTCGTCCATGGGGTCGATCGTCATGCCATGGAGGTCCAGCACGATGTCGCGCCCCTCGCTTCTGACCAGCGCCTTCGACGCCGTGACCAGACGATCGAGTTTCGGGTTGGAATAATCCAGGACGATCAGGTCCTTGAGCCAGTTGCCCTCTTTCGCCTCGAAATAGATCTTGGCCTTGGGGAAATCCTCGATGATGTGCCCCGGCTCCAGAACCTCCAGGCCCGCGCCAACCGAAATCCGGCGCGCCAGGTCGCGGCGGACCTCATGTCCGCGCGGCACAATCTCGTTGTTGACGTAGAAGCCGAGAACCGTGCAGCCGAACGCGAACAGGACCGGCGCGCGCATCACCGTCAGCAGATTGACGCCGCACGCGCGCATGGCGGCAATCTCGCTGTCGGCGCTCAGACGCGAGAAGACGAGAATCGAAGACACCAGCAGCCCAATCGGAATCGTCCACTGCATCGTCTCCGGAAAACTCACCAGCGCGAACTGTCCGACCAGGTTCGCCGGAAGGCCCTGGAGGATGTACCCGACGATCTGGACCATCAGCCCGATCGTCAGCACGAACGAAAGCACGAGAAACGACAGGAAGAACGAAGTCAGAAACGACCCGAAGACGTATCGCTCGATCGTTCTCACCACCCGCCCCCGCCAAAGTTGCAGTGGAGGCCGAATCCCGCCGCGTACATCATCCCGCAGGGCGAGTCGAGCGTCAGGGCCGCGGTCAGGTCGAAGCGAAGCGCCCATGCGTCGGACAGCCAGTACAGCGCGCCAAGGCCGATCGCCGGCCCCGAACCCGTCCGGTGGGAATCGTCGGCGAACGCATGGCGAGAGGCCAGAAACGTCTGGACGCCCGCCGTCACGAACGGGTCGAACCGTTCGCAGCCAAACAGCATGTCGAACGCCTCCCAGCCCGTCAGATGGAACAGCCCGCGGGCCGCCAGCCCCGTCAGGGCCGCATGCCCCGGACCCGAAGACGCGTTGGGGGCGCTCGCCGCCTCGACCTCCAAAGCCAGGGACTCCGTCACGTAATACCCGCCGCGCAAGGCGACCTGGGCCGCCGGGGACAGCGAATTGCCGTTGCCGGGCAGAAGGACGCTCCCGCCGATGCCGGCAGACCAGGGACTGTACGCGGCCTCCTCGGCGCCTCCGGCGAACAGAACGCCGGCGGCCAGCGCCGCCAGGCAAATTGTCACTCGTTTCCTCACGCGGAAATTATACCACAATTCACGCTTTCCGAGCGGCCTGGCGGATCGCGCGTCGCGCCAGCAGCGGCGCGACGAAAGCCGCCTCGTCCGCGACTTCCACGCCCAGGGCGAGCGCGGACCTGTTCGTCCCGTGGAAGTCGCTTCCCGCGCTCACCAGGAGGGCGAGGCGACTGGCGATCAGGAGATGTTCGACGGTCACGCCGGGCGCATTCGACTTGTAGAGCGCCTCGATGCCGTCCAGCCCCGCGTCCTTCAACTTCGCAAGGCGTTTTTCAAGTTCCCGCACGTCTTCCGTCCAGAGGTTCGGATGCGCCACGATGGCCAGCCCGCCCGCGGCGTGAATCGTCTCGATGGCCTCCTCCGGGCCGGGACGGAACCGCGAGACATAGGCGGGGGCCCCGCGCCCAAGGTATTTGGCAAAGGCCTCATCCATGTCTTTGGCGTACCCTTTGTCGATCAGGACGCGGCCGAAATGGGGACGGGCGACGACCTCTCCGCCCGCCCGCGTCTGGACCTCCTCGAAGGAAACGTCCACGCCGGCGGCGTTCAGCTTCTCGACGATCGCCAGGTTGCGCGCGTGCCGCCCCGCGCGGATCTTTTCGAGGAACGCCGCGAGAACGGGCGCGTCGGGATCGATCCCCAGACCCAGCATGTGGAACTCCCCGCCCCCCGCGCCCGGATCCAGGCTCAACTCGCATCCCGCCCAGCGCGGCCGGGCGACGCCCAGGTCCCGGCACGCCGCCAGGAACCTCCGCGCGCCCGCGCACGTGTCATGGTCGGTCAACGCCATCAGGGCGAAATCGCGCCCTTTCGCCGCAAGCTCCTCGGGCGTGGACGTCCCGTCGCTCGCCGTACTGTGAACATGCAGATCGATCATGCCGTACCCTCCAGTCTCCGCAACGGGGCGCAGACGCCTACTTGCGGACCATCTCCGTAATCGTCGAGAGGAACTGGTTCACGTCGGTAAAACGCCGGTAGACGGACGCGAAGCGGATATAGGCGACCTCGTCAAGCGCGTGCAGTTCCTTCATCACGCATTCGCCGATCCGCGACGACTGGACTTCGTCGCCCTCCAGCGAGGCCACGACCGTATCGATCAGCTCGCGGACCTTCGACTCGGGAACCGGGCGCTTCTGACAGGCGATCCGAATCGACTTTTCAAGTTTCTCGCGCTGGAAAGGCTCGCGCCGCTGATCCCCCCGCTTGATGACGAACAGCTCCTCGCGGTCGATTTCCTCGTGCGTCGTGAACCGGTAGCCGCATTTCAGGCATTCCCGCCGGCGGCGGATCGCCGCCCCCTCCTTCGACGCGCGGGAGTCCAGCACCTTGTCGTCGTCATTTCCGCATTTGGGACACTTCATGGCAACGGCTTACTTTCCGTTCGGGCACATGGTGCAATGGCGGCAGTCCAGAGCGACCGGCAGCGGCATGGGCGCGCCGTGGCGGCGCGCCCACGCGGCCCCAAGGCGGTTGATCAGCGCGAGCAGCAGACCCAGGGTGATGAAACCGCCGGCCGGGAGCACCGCCAGCACAACCGGCTTCGCGTGGATGTTCTTGAACGCCCAGTCGCCCCACACCGTCAACGACCCCGTTCCGGCGATCTCGCGGACGGAGGCGATCAGCGCCAGCGCCAGCGTGAACCCCACGCCGGTTCCCAGTCCGTCGGCCAGCGAGGGCAGCACGGCGTTTTTCGACGCAAACGCCTCCGCCCGCCCCAGGATGATGCAGTTCACGACAATCAGCGGGATGAAAATGCCCAGCGATTCCGAAAGCGACGGCAGATAGGCCTGCATCAGCAGGTCGGTCGTCGTCACGAACGTCGCCACGATGACGATGTAGCACGGGATGTGGACCGCGGCGGGGATGACCTTGCGCAGGGACGAAATGATGCCGTTCGAGCAGACCAGCACGAAAGAGGCCGCCAGGCCCATGCCCAGGGCGTTCTCCAGGGACGTGGTCACCGCCAGGGTCGGACACAGACCAAGGACGAGCCGGAAAATCGGATTGTTCGTGAACACGCTCTGCCAGAAGGATTTCCAGATATTCATAGGCCCCCATTATAGCACAAAACGCCGCCCCGAGGGGGACGGCGTTTTGCGGATCCGGCCGGACCGGACGGACGGCGGCGATTACATGCCGCCGCGGCCGCGAAGCGAGCCATGGCGGAGGAAGCCGTCGTACTTGCGGACCAGCAGGTGCGACTCCATCACCCGAAGCGTGTCGAGAGCCACGCCGACGATGATCAGCAGCGACGTGCCGCCGAAGAACGACGCGATGGCCCACGGCACGCTCATGGCGCCGTTGAGGACCTGCGGCAGGAGCGCCACGACCAGCAGCCCCGTGCCGCCGATCAGCGTGATGCGCGTCATCACGGCATCAAGATACTCGGCGGTCGCGAACCCGGGACGGATGCCCGGCACGTAGGAATTCTGCTTCTTCAGGTTCTCGGCGATCTCGACCGCATTGAACTGGGTGGCGACCCAGAAGAAGGCGAAGAACAGGATCACGATGGCATAGATGACAAGGTGCGTGACGCTGCCCATGTCACCCAGCTGCTGGCCAAACGAGCGCATCGCGCCGAGGAAGCCCGTCTTGTCCGTCGGAATCTTCATCAGCAGCACGGCGGGAAGCTGGAGCAGCGGCTGCGCGAAGATGATCGGCATGACGCCCGTGTAGTTCACGCGAAGCGGCATGTAGGTCTGCTGCATGCCGAAGGAGCGGCCGCCGCCCATGGACCCGCGCGTCATGTGGATCGCGACCTTGCGGACGCCCTGCGTCAGCATCACGGTCCCCATCACGACGGCGAAGCCGAACAGGAGCAGCAGCACGAGCTCGACGGGCGAACGGGTGGCCTGGACGCCATTGTAGCCGAAGTAGCGCTCCCAGGCGCTGAAGATGGCCTGCGGCAGACGCGACGTGATGTTGATCATGATGATCAGGGAGCCGCCGTTGCCGATGCCGAAAGTGGTGATCTGATCGGCGATCCACATCACGAACAGCGCCGCCGAGGTCATGCCGATGACCGTCATCAGCTGGAAGCCGAGACCGGGATTCGCCACGAGCTGAACGCCCGCAAAAGCCGGCGACAGGGCCGACGGATGCATCAGGGCGGTCGCAATCGTCCACGACTGGACGACGCACAGCACGATCGTCAGGTAGCGGGTGATCTGGGCCAGCTGCTGGCGGCCGGATTCGCCCTCCTTCTTCAGTTTCTCCAGCGCGGGAACGACGGAGGACAGGAGCTGGATCACGATCTGCGCGGAGATGTAAGGCCAGATCGACAGGAAGCCGATCGCGCACTGCCCCAGCGCGCCGCCCGTGAACACGTCAAACCAGTCCAGCAGGCCGCCGCCGGCCGTCTCGCGGATGTTGTTGACGGTCTGCTGAAGCGTCTGCCAGTCGACGCCGGGCGTCGGAATCTGGGAAACGAGACGGCACACCGCGACGAGCCCGAGCGTAATCAGGATCTTCTTGCGCAGATCGGGGATTTTGAAGGCGTTGGCAAAGCCCTTGAACATCGACATGTTTTGTCCCTCTCAAAATGCTTTCGTGAAAAACCGCCAAAGGCCTTAAGGCCGTCTGGCCCTAAGGTCCTTGGAAATCCGGACGCGGACGCGCGCGCACGCGTCCGGAATCGCGTCAGGCGACCGAACCGCCGGCGGCTTCGATTTTCGCTTTCGCGGCGGCGGAGCAGGGAACCTTGACGGTGAGCTTCTTCGTGAGTTCGCCCGTGGCAAGGATCTTGACGCGCGGACGCTTGTTGTCCGACAGGCCCTTGGCCGCGAGCGTCTGGATCGTGATCTCGTCGCCCGCGTTGAAGAGCTTCTCCAGCGTGCTGACGTTCACGCCCAGGCTCGCGGTGCGGAACTTGAAGTTGTTGAAACCGCGCTTCGGGAGACGACGCACGAGCGGCATCTGGCCGCCCTCGAAACCGAGTTTGTGCTTGTGGCCCTTGCGGGAGTTCTGGCCCTTCTGGCCGCGGCAGCAGGTCTTGCCCATGCCCGAACCGCAGCCGCGGCCGACACGCTTGGCGCTCTTGCGGGCGCCCGGAACATTCGTAAGACTTGAAAGATCCATTTCTCTATCTCCTTGTTACTGGCGAAGCATTGCGATCTCTTCTTCGCTGCGGAGCTGGGAGAGCGCGTCGAGCGTGGCCTTGACCACGTTGAGGCGGTTCTTGGAACCAAGAGACTTGCCGACGGCATCGCGGATGCCGGCCGCCTCAAGCACGGGGCGCATGCCGCCGCCGACGATCAGGCCCGTGCCGTCGGGAGCCGGCTTCAGCAGCACGCGGCCGCCGTCGCAATCGCCCGTGACGTCGTGCGGAATCGTCTTGCCGTGGAGCGTCACCTTCTTCATGGCCTTGCGCGCCGCCTCGCCGCCCTTGCGGATCGCGTCGGACACTTCGTTGGCCTTGCCGAAACCGACGCCGACCCGGCCCTGTCCGTCGCCGACCACGATCACGGCGGAGAAGGACATGCGGCGACCGCCCTTGACGGTCTTGGCGCAGCGGTTCACGAAAACGACGCGTTCGTCAAGATCGTCGTTGGCTCCCGACTCGTTGCGGGAACGCTTGTCACGATTCATAGCCATTATTCAGCCTCCTTGGCAGGTTTGTCGCTGATCGACAGGCCGTTGGACACGGCGGCGTCCACGATCGCCGCGATGCGGCCCGTGTACTTGAAGCCGCCGCGGTCGACGACGACCTTGGTGATGCCCTTCGCCTTGGCGGCCTCCGCCGCGGCAGCGCCCAGCCGCTTCGCGACTTCGATGTTCGCCTTCGTCTCCTTGAGCGAGGACGCCTGGGCGAGCGTGTTGCCCACGCTGTCGTCGATGAACTGGACGTACATGTGCTTGTTCGTCACGCAGATCGACATGCGCGGGCGCTCGGCGGATCCGATGACGCGCTGGCGCAGACGCCGATGGCGCTTGGCGCGCTGTTCTTTACGGTTGAAACTCATTTTCGATTTCTCCGATTCAGGCAGCCTTCAGATTAGGCCACCTTCTTGCCCTGTTTGCGGCGGATGTGTTCGCCGACATACTTGATGCCCTTGCCCTTGTAGGGTTCGGCGGGATAGAAAGCGCGCATGCGCGCGGCGGCTTCGCCGACCTGGGTCTTGTCCGCCCCCTTGACCGTCACCTGAAGACCGTCGTTTTCGACGGTGATCGTGAGTCCGGCGGGGATCTCGAAAACCTTCGGCGAGGCGAATCCGAGCGAGAAGACGACCTTCTGGCCCTGAAGGGCGGCCTTGAAACCGGTGCCTTCGATGCTGAGCTGCTTCATGTAGCCCTGGTCGACGCCCACCACGTTGTTGTGGATGAGCGCGCGGGCGAGGCCATGGAAGTTGCCGAGCGCCTTGTCGTCCGCGCAGGAGACGACGATCTTGCCGTCCTTGACCTCGGCCGTGATGCCGTCATGCATGACATAGGACAGCTCGCCGAGCTTGCCCTTCGCGGTGACCTTCTGGCCGTCGATCTGGACGGTGACGCCGGCCGGAATGACCACGGGTTCTTTACCAATACGAGACATTGTTGCAACTCCTTACCAAACGGTGCAGATGAGTTCGCCGCCAACATTCGCCTTGCGCGCCTCGACGCCGCTCATCACGCCCTTGGACGTGGAGAGGACCGCGAGCCCCATGCCGTCGAGGACGGCCGGGATCGTCGCGCAGGAGACGAACTTGCGAAGACCAGGCTTCGACTGGCGCTGCAGCCCGCGGATGGCCGGCACGGCCTTGTCCGAATACTTCAGCGTGATGACGAGCTTCTTGGGGAACTCGGAGGTGGTGAACGCGTCCTGGATGTAGCCGGCGCTCTTCATCACCCGCGCGATTTCCCCCTTGAGATTGGAAGCGGGCACGGCGACCTGGACCAGACGGGCCTTGAGACCGTTGCGGATCGCGACCAGCATATCGGAAATGGGATCGGTCAACATTTGTTCAGTTCCTTTCCGTTACCACGAGGCCTTGGTGACGCCGGGGATGAGACCGTTGACCGCGAGCTCGCGGAAGCACAGGCGGCACACCCCAAACTTGCGCATGTACGCATGACGACGGCCGCAAAGCTTGCAGCGGTTGTAGCCGCGAACCGAGAACTTCGGCTTGCGCGCGGCCTTTTCCATCAGACATTTCTTGGCCATTGATTAGTTCCTCCCCGCAAACGGCATGCCGAGCGCGATGAGCAGCTCCTTGGCAGCCTTGTTGTCCTGCGAACTGGTGACGAACGTCACGTCCATGCCGGAATTCGGGCCCGAGGCTTCCAGGATTTCCGGGAAGATCGAGTGCTCCTTCAGGCCGAGCGTGTAGTTGCCACGACCGTCGAAACCACGGTTCGGAACGCCGCGGAAGTCGCGGATGCGCGGCAGCGCCGCGGCAATGAGGCGTTCGGTGAACTCCCACATGCGGTCGCCGCGGAGCGTGACCTTCGCGCCGATGACCATGCCTTCGCGCAGCTTGAAGTTCGAGATGGACTTCTTGGCCTTGCAGAGCATCGGCTTCTGGCCGGTAATCGCCTGGAGATCGTCGACGAGGGCCTTCTGTTCGTCCTTGGAGACGATACCGAAGCCCATGTTGACAACGATCTTCTGCAGACGGGGAACGAGCATCCGGTTCGTCGTCCCGAGTTTCTTCTCGAGTTCGGCGACGATGCGCGACTTGTATTCTTCTTTCAGCTTCGCCATGATGATGTTCCTCAGATGATCTTGCCGGAGGCCTTAAGCTTGCGGACCTTCTTGCCGTCCTTTTCGGCGGTGGCGATCCGCGAGCCCTTCTTCGCGTCGGCATCGAACGGCATCAACTTGCAGAGGTAGATCGGGAACTCGAGTTCCACGAGACCGCCCTGGGTCCGCTCCGTGCGGCGGACGGCCTTCTTGTGGACGTTCACGCCCTCGACGATGGCGGTGCCTTCCTTGGCATTGACGCTCTTGACCGTTCCGGTGCGCCCCGCGTCGTTGCCGCGGATCACGATGACCGTGTCGCCCTTACGAATACGTGCAATACTCATGATTCGCCTCCTTTCAGACCACTTCCGGCGCCATCGAAACGATCTTCGTGAAGTACTGGCCCTTGTAGCTCTTGTCACGGAGCTCGCGGGGAACCGGTCCGAACACGCGCGATCCGATCGGGTTCATCTTGGCATCGACGAGTACGCAGGCGTTCTGGTCGAAATGCAGACGCTGGCCGTCCTCGCGGCGGATCTGGTTGCCCGTGCGGATGATCACCGCCGTGGCGACCTGGCCCTTGCGGATCGAACCGGTCGGCGACGCCTCCTTGATGGCCACGCGGATGACGTCGCCGAGGTGCGCGTATTCCTTGCGCTGCTTGAGAATGCGGAAGCACATCGCGCGCTTGGCGCCCGTGTTGTCCGCGACAACGAGGTTTGAGAGTTCCTGCAACATTGTTACTTCGCCTCCTGGGGAACGATGCGCCAGCGCTTCGTCGCGCTGAGCGGACGCGTCTCCATGATCGCGACGAGATCGCCCACCTTCGCGGTGTCGGCCTCGTCGTGCACGTGATACTTCTTGCGACGGATGATCACCTTGCCATAGACAGGGTGGAGTTCGCGATAGGTCACCTCGACGACGACACTCTTGATGCCCATCTTCGAGACGACCACGCCTTTGCGGACCTTGCGGGCGCCGCGGTCATTTTCGCTCGCCATTACCGGACCTCCTTCTTCGCGGCGTTCTGGACCGTCAGCATGCGGGCGATGTCGCGGCGCATCTGGCGCATCCTGCCGGGCTTCTCGACTTCAACCTTGGACGCGTGCTTCAACTTCAGATCGGCGAGTTCCTTGCGGGCCTCGCGGATCTTGGCAGCGAGCTCTTCCGCGCCGAGTTCCTTCAATTCATTCGTCTTCATCAGATCTTCACTCCTGCACGCGTGATGAGTTTCGTGTGGATGCCGATCTTCGTCGCGGCGAGGCGCAGGCACTCGCGCGCAACTTCCTCGGACACGCCGCCGATTTCGAACAGGACCTTGCCGGGCAGGACCACGGCCACCCAGAATTCGGGGTTGCCCTTTCCGCCGCCCATGCGGACTTCGATCGGCTTGCGCGTGATCGGCTTGTCGGGGAACAGGCGGATCCAGAGCTTGCCCTTGCGCTTCATCTCGCGGTTGATCGCGACGCGGCAGGCTTCGATCTGGGTCGCCGTCAGGAAGCCGCGCGTCAGCGCCTTGAGCCCGAACTCGCCGTATGCGAGCTCCGTGCCCGATGTCGCGTAACCGCCGCGGTTGCCCTTGAACTGTTTACGATACTTGACTCTCTTTGGCATCAAAGGCATGGCCTACCTACCTTCCTTGCGATCACCACGCTCGCGACGGTCGCGACGGCCTTCCGGACGACGCACGGCCTGGAAATCTTCTTTCTTGCAGATCCAGACCTTGATGCCGATCTTGCCGGCCGTGGTGTTGGCTTCTGCAAATCCGTAATCAATGTTCGCGCGGAGCGTGTGCAACGGGACCTTGCCCTCGCGGCTCCACTCGACCCGGGCGATCTCCGCGCCGTTGATGCGGCCCGAAGCATGGACCTTGATCCCGTCGACGCCCATGTCCATCGCGACCTTCTGCGCGCGCTTCATGGCGCGCTTCAGGGCGATGCGCTTCTCCAGCTGCTGCGCAATGGACTCGGCCACGAGCTGGGCGTCGGCGTCGGGATCGCGGACTTCCTTGATTTCGAGGTAGACTTCCTTCTTGGTCATCTTCTCGAGCTTCTCGCGAATCTTGTTCACGTCCTGGCCCTTCTTGCCGATGATCACGCCCGGACGGGCGCTGAAGAGGCTGACGCGCACGCGGTTGGCATAGCGCTCGATCAGAATCTTCGAGAGGGCCGCCTCGGCAAGGTCCTTCTTCACGGCCTCGCGGATCTGCTGATCCTCGACCAGGAAAGCCCCGAAGGACTTCTTGGGCGCGAACCAGCGGCTGCGCCAGGCATGGTTGACCGGCAGACGAAACCCGGTGGGGTTGACTTTCTGACCCATTATTTGCTCTCCTTGCCGTCCGTCAGGACGACCTTGCAGTGGCAGAGACGATGCGCAATCGGATGCGCCGAACCGCGCGCGGTCGGCCAGAACCGGCGGATGCGCACGGACTCGTCGAACACGCAGAGTTTGACCGTCAGCGTCGAGGCGTCGAGGCCGTTGTTGTTGACGGCGTTGGCAACCGCGCTGAGCAGCGTCTTCTTGAGAATCGTCGCCGCTTTCCGGGGCGAGAATTCCACGACATTCAGGGCGGCGGCAACCGGGAGGCCCTGGCATTCGCGGGCGAGCGGACGGCCCTTGGCCGCCGACATGCGCGCATTACGCGTAAGTGCAATCACTTCCATGACAGTCCCTTACCTCTTCTCTTCCTTCTTGACAAGGGCGCCGTGGCCCTTGAACGTGCGCGTCGGCGCAAATTCGCCGAGGCGGTGGCCGACCATGTTCTCGGTGATGTAGACCTGCAGGTGCTGACGGCCATTGTGGATGGCGAACGTCAAACCGACGAAGTCGGGGAGAACCATGGAACGGCGGCTCCACGTCTTGATCGGCTGCTTCTTCGAGGCGGCCTGCATCTTCTCGACCTTCTTGAGGAGGGATGCCTCCACGTAAGGCCCCTTCTTGAGTGAACGCGCCATGTGCTATTTCCTCCTCTTGACGATGACTTTGTTCGAAGCCTTGCCGGGCTTGCGGGTCTTGCCGCCCTTGGCGAGCTGCCCCCACGGCGAGCACGGATTGGTGCCGCCGGACGTGCGGCCTTCACCGCCGCCCATCGGATGGTCGACAGGGTTCATCGCCACGCCGCGGACCGTCGGACGAATGCCCATCAGGCGCTTGCGGCCGGCCTTGCCAAGCTGAATCGACCCCCAGTCCTTGTTGCCGACGGAGCCGATCGTGGCCTTGCACTTGCCGTTGAAGATGCGGACTTCGCCCGAGGCGAGCTTCAGCGTGACCGTCCCGCCGTCGCGGGCCATCACCTGCGCGCCATTTCCCGCCGAACGGGCGACCTTCGCGCCCTGGCCCGGCACGAGCTCGACGCAGTGGACCGTCAGGCCCAGCGGGATCAGGGAGAGCGGAAGGCAGTTGCCGACCGTGGCTTCGGCCTTGCTGCCGCTCACCACCTTCATGCCGGGCTTCAGGCCCTCCGGCGCGAGAATGTACGTCTTCGTCCCGTCCGCGTATTCCAGCAGGGCCAGATTCGCGCTGCGGTTCGGATCGTAGGCAATCCCCGCAACCGTCGCCTCGACGCCCTCCTTCGCGCGGCGGAAGTCGATGATGCGGTAGCGGCGCTTCGCCCCGCCGCCGCGGTGGCGGACGGTGATCACGCCCGTGTTGTTGCGACCCGACTTCTTGCGGATTGCGCGGGTCAGCGACTTCACCGGCTTCTTCTCGGTGATTTCCTCAAACGTCGAGGACACGCGGAAACGCATGCCCTGCGAACGAGGCTTGAATGTCTTGAGTGCCATTGATTCAGCTCCCCTTACAGCATTTCGATGCGTTCGCCGTCCTTGACCTCGACAATCGCGCGCTTCCAGGTGGACTCCACCTTCTGCCTGCGCGTGCCGCGAATCGTGCGGAGACCGCCCTTGACGTTCATCGTGCGCACCGCGAGGACGTGCACGCCGAACCGGGCCTCGACGGCCTGGCGGATTTCAGGCTTCGACGCGGCCTTGTCGACCTCGAGGAAGTACTGGTTGAGCGCCGCGAGCTTCGAGCCCTTTTCGGTCAGGAGCACGCGCTTGATGATTTCACGGGCCATTACTTGGTCTCCTTTCCTGCCACACGGGCCCCTGCCACACGGGCCATCAGGGCGTCGAAGCCGGCCTTGTCGGCAACGATCGTCTTGAACAGAAGAACCGCGTAGGGATTGATTTCCTGCGCCGTCGCGATGTCGACCCGCGGAAGATTGCGGACCATGAGGAACAGCGACTCGTTCTCGTCCGCCGTCAGCACGAGCGCGCTGCGCTCGACGCCGATGCCCTTGAGGAACTTCGCCATCATCTTCGTCTTCGGCGCCTCGAACTTGAACTCGTCGACCACGATGACGTCGCCCGCCTGGATCTTCTCGGAGACGGCGCGCGCGAACGCGAGTTTCATCACCTTCTTGTTGATCTTCTGCGACCAGTCGCGGGGCTTCGGCCCGTGCGCCACGCCGCCGCCGCGCCACACCGGGCTCTGGCGGAATCCCGCGCGGGCGTTGCCCGTGCCCTTCTGCTTCCACGGCTTCTTGTTCGAGCCGGCCACTTCGCCCTTGCTCTTCGTGCACGCCGTGCCGGCGCGCATCGCGTTGCGGATCGCGACAACCGCGTCCTTGAGCGCCTGGGCGCCCTTGTCCAGCACGAGCTGGCTTTCGTCGACCGTCAAGTCGGCCGCGGCCGCGCCGGCGGAGGTATACTGCTTAATCGTGCTCATGGCTTACTTCGCCCCTTTCTTCGCCGCCTTGAAGGCGAGCGCCGCGTTCTTGAGCGACTTGCGGATAAACACCGTGGCGTTGCGCGCGCCGGGAATCGAACCCTTGACGAGAAGCGCGTTGTCCTCCGGACGGACCTGGATCACCTCAAGGTTCACGGCCGTGCGGGTGACGTCGCCCATGTGGCCCGGCATCTTCTTGCCCTTTTCGATCCAGCCCGGCAGGTCGCGCGCGGCCAGACCGCCCGTGCGGCGCTTCGAATGGCCGCCGTGCGTGAGGTTGCCGCCCGCGAAGTGGTAGCGCTTGAGCACGCCCGCGAAGCCTTTGCCCTTCGTGGTGCCCGTCACGTCGACGTACTTGACGCCCTCGAAGTTGGCGACCGTGAGGACGTCGCCGACCTTCACCTCTTCGCCGGCGTCCGGAGCAAATTCCTTGAGCACGCGCACCTTCCTGTCCGCCAGACCGCCCGTCTTCTCCTGGTGGCCCGCGACGGCCTTCGTCAGCCGCTGCTTCTTCTGTTCGCCAAAACCGAGCTGAACGGCCTTGTAGCCGTCCTTCTCCTCCGTCTTGACCTGCACGACCGGGCAGGGTCCGACCTCGACGACCGTCACGCAAATGCGCTTGCCGTCCGCGTCGAAAATCTGCGTCATGCCAATCTTCTTGCCGATCAAACCTTCCATCACAACCTCCTTAGACCTTGATCGTGATGTCCACGCCCGCGGGCAGGTTCAGTTTCTTCAGCTCGTCGATCGTCTTCGCCGTCGGGTTGACGATGTCGAGCAGACGCTTGTGCGTCCGCATTTCGAACTGGTCCATGGACTTCTTGTCCACGTTCGGCGAGCGGTTCACCGTGAAACGCTCGACGCGCGTCGGAAGCGGGATCGGACCCACAACCTGCGCACCCGTGCTCCGGGCCGTGTCGATGATGCCACCGACGGCCTGATCCAGCACACGGTGGTCGTATGCCTGGAGGCGGATGCGTACTCTCTGCTGTTGCATCTCTTTGTTCTTCTTTCTTTTGTTTCGTTTCTTTTCCTGCCCTTCCACGACTTCGAGTTCGCCGGACGGCCTCTCGCCGTTGCCTGCGCGGTCTTTCGAACCCGACCGTTTCGAAGTTGAGTGTCCGAACAGTCCGCCCTGCGGAGGAGGCCTCGCCCGCAACAAAAACGCCTGCGGCGCCATCCGGCACTCGCAGGCATTTGCCCTTCTTGCCGGACGCGTCCGGAAAACCGGACCGTATCGCGAACTCAGCCACCTTCTTCGGGGTAGGCAGTGATTTTATCATTTTCGGGGAACGCGCGCAAGGGGAAACGAGAAAATTTTCCGGCGGGGGGTGCACCGAGAAATTTATGCAGACACCCGCAATTTTCCAGTTGCTTTTCCAATCCGCATATATTATAATATATGTATGCAAAACAAATCATCGAAGAAGGCACGTTCTCGCGCAGAAA
>JBJEWF010000039.1:0-21164 GCA_051884915.1 Kiritimatiellia bacterium | reverse complement strand
ATCCAGTTCTTGTTCACCATGAACGTCCGGCCGTCCACGAACACGAGGGCGCGCTCGGCGTTGATGGTCGTGCGCAGCCGGTGCAGGAAATCGCCGAAGGACGGATCGCGCGTGGTCAGGATGCCCGGGATGGCCAGATCCTTGTTGTTGAACCAGCCGCAGACCTGGCCCGTCTGCGCGTGCCGCATCCGCGGCAGGGCCTGCGAAAAGGCGATGCGACGCCCCTCGTTCAGGGTATAGCCCGCCAGAAACGGCTCGCCGGCGGAACACGCCGCGCAACATGCCGCCAGAATCCCAACCAGTCCGTACCTTGCCATATTTGATCTCCTTGCCGAACGAATCGAAGACGGTCCCGCGTCACCGGAAAAGAATCGCCGTCGCGCGCGGCGGGATGGAGAGCGCGCCCGGCCCCGAAAGCCAGGTCTGCAATTCGGGATGCGTCGCCGCGCTGACGACTCCCGAATAGTTCCGGCCCGCGATCCGCAGACGGCCGACGGCATTCGTCCCCGGGAAATCCAGCCGCAGGGTGGCCTCTTCCGCGACGTCGATCGCCAGCGTCCCGGGAAGCCTGACTTCGGCCACGGTTTCGCCCACGTATTCCAGGTCGATGCAGTCCAGCCGGACCGAATGGTTGTTCGACGAATCGCCTTCCGCATAGGCCTGGGCGCCCTGCAGGCACAGCGTGTACGGATTCGCGACGTCCGCCACGTCGAAGGTGAACGCGTGCTGCAGGAACCCGTTGTGGTCCACGCGCGTGCGTCCCAGCAGCCGCCGCGTCCCCGCGCCATCCTCCAGCCAGACCTCGAACGGGCAGTTTCCGCGGTTGAGCTGCCCCGTCATGTCGTGGCGCTGGGCCGCCCAGACGGACAGGCGATACCGCCCGGCCACGGGAAATTCGACGGTGCGCGAAGCGCTGCCGCGCTGCGTCAGCAGCAGGAAGCGCGATCCGGCCGCGGCCACCGCCGGACAGAACTCGACGCCCCAGTAATTGCTGGTGGGATCCGCGTTGTACGACGCCAAAGAGGCGGCGGACTTCTCCCCGCCCTCGTCCTGATGGGACTCCAGCGTCCACGTGCCCGTCGACACCCGCTCGCCGTCAAGGACCTTCGTCCCCGCCGCCACGCTCCCGTCCTGCGGCACCAGCACCACGTTGTCCATCAGCATGCAGCCGCGCGCGACGGTCGTCTCGAACTTGAGCGCGACCTTCTCGCCCGCCTGCACGGCGAACGGCTCCGCGGCGAACGTCGGCGTCAGGAATTTGCTGCTGGTCGCGAACGTCCCCGCCGCCATCCAGTCGGCCGCGCCGACCTTGACGCTCACGTTGACCTTCTGCGGGGATACGTACGCCGTCTGGGACGTGCCACCGCCCGGCTGCGTGACCGTAAACCAGCCGATATCCGCCCGGACCCTGTACGTCCCGGGCGGCACGTCGAACGGATCCGTCTCCGCGCCGGCGCCCGTGTCGAAAAGCGTCAGCTGGGTCGCGCCCAGGCGGTTTTCGCCGAGGTTGAAGAACCGGCTGGGCATCCCGCTGCCGCCCATCTGCTGCTGCGCCAGCGCGACCTGCGGGCCGAACTGCGGCTGCTCGTCGAAGAGCGGTCCCTGCGTGAACGTCCACCCGGGCAGGAGATTGTCCGCGCTGAATTCGGGTTTCGTGCGCTGCTGGTTGCTGGCGATCGGACATGAGAACGCGCCTTCGAAGTCGCCTCCGGGGACCTTGACGACGCGCTCCTCCTCCGCCCCGTAGTAGGTCAGCGAAATGGCGTCGAACAGCGAACCGGCGTTGAGCAGCACCCCGTTCTCGATTTCGCCGAATCCCTCGAAGACGAGTTCCGCCGCGCCCGGATCGAGCCGCGGCGTCAGATAGGCATAGGCGACAAAGGACCCCGCCCAGGTCGTCACCAGCGCGACCTGGTTCGTGACGCCCGCCTGCACGATCTTGACGTTGTGGCGCTGGCCCTGGCGCGTCGTCGAACGGCCGCAGGCGAAGAACTGGAGCCGGTAGACGCCTTTCGTGTGGAAGGTCACGGGGATCGCGCACGATGCGCCGCGCGCGAGGAACATGGCGTATTCGCCATGGGCGGCGGCGACCGTCGTGCCCACGGCGCTATGGCCGCTGAGCGTCCTGTAAGGTCCGCCGTAAGACCCCTCCGACTCCGCCGAACCGCGGGCGTTCACATAGACCCTGACGCCGTTCGCATAGCGGATGTCGGTTGAATCCATCCGCTGGAAATCGCCCGTCGTCAGCGCTTCGAACGACGTGTCCGCCACCTCCGGATCGCGGACGGGAAACGAGTCGACCACCGCATTCGTCCGCGCGCCGGACAGCGCCAGGGTTCCCGCTACGACCTCCAGGCGCGCAAGCCCGTCGGGCAGTTCCGCGAGCACGGCGGCGCCCGTCCCCGTCTTCGAGATCGTCTCCGGCGAACCGTCCAGAACGGCGGCCGTCACGTCGTTCACCTGGATGGTCTTCGCCGCCGGCACCTTGAGCGGCACGGCCGGACCCATCAGGGCCGTGGCGCCGGCAGCCAACGCGACGGATCCGCCCAGCCGGCATGCGGCGGCGTTCGTCAAGGCGAAGGCGCCGTCCGCCAGCGCCAGCGTGCCGTTGCCGAGAACCTCGGCCGGCAGCTGTTCGGAGTCGAATCCCAGCGTCGCCGCGTTGGCGATGGAAACCGCGGGAAGGCGAAGCGGACGGCCCAGCCACTTGTCCATCAGGTAGGCGCCCACGGAGAGCCGCTCGGCCTCCGTGAGCCGGTTCGTGAAGATGACGACCTCGCAGAGGTTGTCGCCGCCCGTGCGGGCGATCGTCTCGTTCAGGAAGCGGTCGTTGTAGAACGCGCTGGCCCGGCCCGGATTGAGAAATTCGTACTCGTGGAGCGAAAGCCGGTCCCGCGCCACGGACGTGTGCTGGGGATCCACCAGCTCGCCGTCCCGATAGACGCGCGCGTGGTAGAGTTCCGTGCAGTCCGTCGCGTTGAACCCGGCAATCGTCTGGTCCGGCGTGCCCTCGGAGCGCACCAGGCCAAACGAATGGCCCGTGCGCCGGGCGCCGCCCAGCACGTAGCCGTAGGCCGCGTAGACGCCATGCACGTAGAAGGCGTGGCAGATGGACGACAGGCCGTTCGTCAGCGAAATGCCGGCCTCCGAAACGGACGAGGAGAAGTGCATGGCGATGCCGCTTTGGGCGCCGCCGAAATAGAGCGAGGGCTTGTCCGTCTCGACGATCGAGAAGACGGGGCTTTCCGCCTTGAAGGAGTGGTCCGCCACCGCGCGCAGATAGCGGCAGTCGGCGGCGGCCGCGTCGGCCGCCTCGCGGACGTCGTGCCACTCCTTGACGTCGGTTCCGTTCGCCTCGAAGACGACGTTTTGCGCGGCGTCCATCCACAGCGCCGCCCGCGACAGCACGTCCGGCGCGGGGACGGATTCGGGCGTCCGCCCCATTCCCGTCAGTTTCACTTCGCCGGCGTGGAGCCGCAGCGCCGCGTCCGACGCCGCGCAGAACTTCGCGGCGTCAAGCGTCAACACGCCCCCGACGGACAGGTCGAGGCCGGACTGCGGCGCCCACATCCACAGACCCGACTGGACGCCGCCGTCCCCGATTTCGACCGCTTTGTTTTCCCGCAGGCCAACCGCCTGTTCGACCGCCGCCCCCGCCATGAGACATCCGCCCGCGGCCAATGCCCCGCATACCGCTTTCGCAAATGGTGATTTCACAGCTGATGATTCCCCTTCCACGCGCCAACCGCATCGTGCCGCCCATTGTACCAAACCGCCCGTTGGGCGGTCAATCCCTCCCGCCCGCAAAACCCGTCGTCCCATCGCCAGCGGCGCGCGGATTTGGTATAATGCGTGCCTGCCGATGTTCGCGTTGTCCATAGCCGTTCTGGTCGTTCTGTTTCTGCTCTCGTCCTTCTTTTCGGGATCCGAGACGATTCTTTTCTCCCTGACGCCGGCCCAGCGCACGCGAATCCGCAAACGGGACGCGCGGGCCGACGCGCGGATTGCCGCCTGCGTGGACGATTCGGCGCTGCTGCTTTCGACGCTGCTGGTCGGCAACACGCTGGTCAACTTCGCCATCGCCACTTTGGGCTACCACCTCTTCGACAGGGCGTTCCCCGCGTGGGGCGGGCTGGCCGCCGTTCCCGCCATGACGGTGTTCCTGCTCGTCTTCGGCGAAATCACGCCGAAGCGGCTCGCGCTCAAATACGCGGAGCAGCTGGCGCCGGCCTGCGCCCGGCTGCTCCTGTTCTGGCGCATGGTTCTCGCGCCGTTCAACATCGCCTTCCGCTTTTCGTCGCGCGCCTTCGCCAAGGCCCTTCAGCGCGAACGCCGCGCCCTTTCGGACGCCGAACTCGTCTCCGTGCTGGAGATCGCCGCCGAGCATGGCGATTTCGCGGCCGCCGACGCCGACATGATCGAGGGCGTCCTGCGGCTGTCCGAGCTCCATGCCAACGACGAAATGACGCCGCGCGTCGACTTCGACGGATACGATTCCGACCTGCCCGCGGACGTCCGGAACCGGGCGATCGGGCAGTGCCGGCATCGCTATCTCCCCGTCTACCGCCGCACGCCCGATGCGATCGAGGGCATCTACGACTCGGCGACAGGCCAGATCGAAGACGCGCTCTTCGTGCCCGAACAGGTCACCCTGGACGATCTGCTCGTCATCTTCCGCCATTCGGGGAAACCGCTCGCGATCGTCCTCGACGAATATGGCGGCACGGCCGGGCTCATCACCGTCAACGACATCATGGAACTGATTCTCGGACCGTCGGTTTTCGCCCATCGCGACGAGGAGCCGACGCTGGTGCGCGCGTCGCGCAACACCTGGATCATCGACGGACGCGTCTCGCTGGACGAGATCAACCATGAACTCGGCCTCGAACTCGAAGCGGAAGACTCCGACCGGCTCGCCGGCTGGGTCGCCTTCCAGACCGAGCGCATCCCGCACGTCGGACAGACGTTCGAGGCCCAGGGCTGCCGCGCCACCGTTCTCAAGCGCCGCAAACGCCGCGTGACCTCCGTCCGGCTGGAGGTCCTGGCCTATCCGGAGACGGATTCGGACGAGGACCTGCTCGCCGAGACGGACGAGGCCGTCGAGAAGACGGAGGAGGACAACGCATGATCCTCTCCCTCTTCCTGGTCGCGACGATCCTCGCCGCCCTCCTCGGCGCGGCCTTCTGCGCCGGCGCCGAGACGGCGTTCATGTCCGTCAGCCGCGGCCGCGTCCTCCATCTCGTCCGGGCGGGCAGCGCCGCCGCCAGGATCGTCCAAAGCGCCCTGTCGAAAATGAACCGGACGCTCACGACGCTTCTCATCGGCAACAACATCTCCCACGTCGTCTTCTCGTCCGCCGCCGCGGCGTTGGGCGCGCGGCTCTGCGAATCCCAGGTGACGCTGCGCGCCGTCTGGACGTTCGTTTCCGCGTTCATCGTCCTCTATCTGGGCGAATTTCTCCCGAAACTCTTCTGCTCGACCTGCCCGCTGCGGCGCAGCCTCCTGCTCGCGCCCGCCTTCCGCATCGTCTACTGGGTGCTCCATCCGCTGACGCGCGTGGCGATGGCCGTGACGGGTCTCTTCATCCCGAAGGCCGAAACGAAGGAAAGCGGCGCGCCGCTGGCCGATCTCGTCCGCATCCTGGAAGACCGCAGGGACGGCGTCAAGCTCAGCGATTTCGAGAGCGCCCTGATTTCGCGCATTCTCGTTCTCCGCCGCCGGAAAAAGGCGGTCACCGTCGATGCGCTGCTCCGCGCGCTCGACCTGGAAGACCTCTGACAGCCGCCATGCCGCATTCTGCCATCTTCGCCCGTACGGAACTCATGCTCGGGAGCGCCATGCTGGACGCCCTCAGGGCGACGCGCGTCGCCATCTTCGGCCTCGGCGGCGTGGGCGGCTGGTGCGCCGAATCGCTCGTGCGCTCGGGCGTCGGCAGCCTGCTCCTCGTCGATTCCGACCGCGTCTGCCCCACCAACGTGAATCGCCAGCTGATGGCCACGACGGAAACCGTCGGCCAGGCGAAGGTCGCCGTGCTCGCGCAGCGCCTGAAGGCGATCAATCCGTCCGTCGAACTCGACGTGCGCCAGCAGTTCTACGACGAGACGACGGCGGCCGGTTTCGGAATCGAACGCTGCGCCTACGTCGTCGACGCCATCGACTCGCTGTCCTGCAAGGCGGCGCTGATCCGCCATGCGCTCTCGATTCCGTCGGTCACGCTCTTCGCGTCCATGGGCGCCGCGCTCAAGATGGACCCCTTCCAGATCCGGCGTTCGGAATTCCGCAAGGTCGAAGGCGACGGCCTCGCCCGCGCCCTGCGCCAGAAGTTCAGGCGGACCGGCGGGCTTCCGGCGCGCGCGTTCACCTGCGTGTGGAGTCCCGAACGCCGCGAGAACCGGGGCGACGCCCCGCCGCCCGACGCGCCCGCCACCGGTCCGGGGCGGCGGGCGCGCGTCAACGGAAGCGTCGCGCACGTCACGGCCGTCTTCGGTTTCGCGCTCGCGGGCCTCGTCGTCGAAGACGTCGAGAAGAAAGTCCGCGCGCGGCCGGCGCCGGCCGCGCCTTGCGGGCCTACCGGACGAAGATGAAAAACCGTTTGCGCGACTGAAGCGTCACCACGACGCGCGACCCGTCCACGGCCGCCACCCCGCGAAATGCCGGATCCGCCGTCGTGACCCGGCAGCCCGCCGCCACGCCCACCGTCGCGCCCGCCGCAATGCGGGCGACGGCGAACGTCTGCCCGTCGGCGAATTCCGTCTCCGCCGGCGCGATCTCCACGCGACCGACCTGCGTCGCGTCGCCCAGCGTCAGCAGCGTCGCCGCGTCCACGCGGCCCTTCAGCGCGCACGTGCCGTTGCACACGACGCCGCCCGCCCCCGCAAAGCAGGCGACCGTCTCCGTCAGGCCGCCGAGATCGACCGTGCCCTCCGCCACGAAGACGTCGCCCGGTCCGCGGAAGACCGGCCCGCCGTCGGCCACGGCCTCCAGGCGCATCGTCCCCGCGCCCGTCTTCGTCACCGCGCCCGCGCCGCGGAACGGCGTCGCGAACGCGTGCTCGATTCCCTCGCCGAGCCGTACGACCATGCCCGCGCCCGCCGACGTGAATCCCTGGATCTCCGGCCGGGCGAAAGCCGTCCGGGCCGCCACGCCCGACGTGTCGTTCGTCAGTTCGAGCGTGCCGCCGTCGAAGATCCAGTCCACGTGCCGCGCCTCGGTCGCGTCCGCGTTGAGCATCTCGATGCGCGAGGTCAGGATCTTCGATCCCGCGGTCACGCGCAGCGTCCCCCAGGCGTCCGACGCGAAGCGGAAGCCGTGCCAGTTGGCGCCCGCCTTCGTCGAGTAGGCCGCCGCCAGCAGCGAGCCGTTCGTGAGCGTGACGTCGAAATCCCGGTAGAAGACATGTCCCAGCGCATAGCCGTCGCGCCACTGCGTCACGCGCGAACCGTCCAGCGTCAGCACGGGGTGGACCCGGTCGGACGACATGCCGACGTTGAAGCCGCTTTCAAACGCGATGGTGGAGTCCGTCACCCGGACCGTGGGGCGGACGTCGATTGCGGGCGAACCGCTTCCCAGCGCCATGCGGTGCGAAACGAAATCCGTGCGCAGCAGCGACAGATACGGCGCCGCGAAGTCCGCGTTCGCGCAGCCGGCCGCCAGGACCGTCGCGCGCACCGTGCCGTCCGCCCGGTACGTGCAGTCGGCGATTTCAAGCCCGGCCTGCGCGGTCTGTCCGGCGAACGACGTGCCGACGTAGATCGCCTGCTCGTTCCCGACCGTCGTCGCCGTCCGCCCCGCGCCCGCGATCCGGACGGCGCCCGACAGGATCTGGAGGGCCGCGCCGGCGGTCACGCCGTTCTTGACCGCGTTGGCGTCCGCCGGCGCCGTGCCGTCGGCGGGGACGTCCGAAAGGGCCGGATCGTCCGCCGCCACGCTGCCCGTGTTCAGCGCGAACGCGCCCGCCGGTTCGATGATCGACAGGGTTCCCGCGCCCGTCTTCACCAGACCGCCGCCCGTCGAGTTCCAGCCGCCCGCGCAGACGAGATCGCGTTCCACGCGCGCCACCACGCGCGACTGCGCCGAACCGCCGTTCACGGCAACCGGCGCGGCGATGACGCCGGGTTCGTCGCCCGTGTAGGACAGCGTGTCCCGCGTGAACGCCAGCCCCGTCGCGGCGGAGCCGAACGCGGCGTCCCGGATGTCGAAAACGCCCCCGTCCTGCGTCCAGCTGCCCATGAAGCCGGGATTGGGCGAACTGAAGACGACCCGCCCCGCGCCGATTTTCCGCACGGCCGTGCAAGTGCCCATGAGGGGCCGTTCGAACGTGACGACCGCCCCCGCCGCCACGTCGATGACAAGTTCCGTCCCCACCACCACGACCGGCGCCTGGAAGGCGACGGCGACGCCGGCGGCGACCGTCAATCGGCCGGCGAGCAGCTGTTTGTCCGCAAACGCCGTCGCCGTCTCGACCGTTCGCTCCGCGGGACCGCCTTCGGCCACCGTGCAGGACACCGTCGTCGCCCCGTTCTCCGTGCGCTGCGACATCGTGTAGGACCACCCCAGAACCCACGTCTCCGGCATCACCCGCGCCAGTTCGGCCTCGGAAAGTTCCGCCTCCAGCGTCAGCACGTCGTACGTGCCCGCCGCGGCCGGCACGTCGACCGTCACGAACGCGTTCTCGCCGATGGCAAGCCGCCGACCGAACTGCCGCACGTCCGTTCACAACGCCAGAATGCCGGCGGCGACCTCCGTCCGCGCGTGCGCCGAGGCGTTGGAGGTGACGAGCGTGCCGACCCCATCCTTCACGAAGAGACCCGCCGCGCCGTCCCGGTCCGCAAAGGACTGCAGCCCGACGGCGCGGATGCCGCGCGGGACCCTGACCGTCAATCCGCCGTCCCCGAGGAGGGCCGTTTTCAGGCGGCTCAACGCCCAATCGCCCGAAACCGCGTTCAGGACCGTGAACGTGCCGCCGTCCGCCACCAACGTCGAATCGCCCGACCCGCCCCGGATGCTGTTCGCGATAACTTCGCCGCCCAGCAGCTCAAGGCGGCCCTTCGACGCGGCGGGCTGTCCCACCATGATTTTCGAGTCGCCCGTTGCGGCATCGCCCCGCTGCGCCAGCGTCAGCGTGCCGCCCGTCACCGCGAGGCAGGCGGGATTGCCCTGCATGTCCGCAATGCCGAGCGCAATCAGCCCCGTGGCGTTCAGTTCGCCGCCCGCGAGGTGGACGCGCGCGTTGCCGTTCGTCGCGCCGATCGAGATGGACGTGGCCGACGTGGTCGCGCGGACGGCGTGCGTGCCGCCGGAGATCGCGACCGTGTTCGTGGGCAGCGTCCAGTCCGGATCCGCGATCTGGTACGGCGGTTCGCCGCCGACGGTCCAGGTCTGGAAGCTCGACGTGCCGCCCGCGAGGTTCACCCAGGCGTTGGTGCCGTTCAGGATGAGCGCGCCCGACCCCTCGACCGTGCCGCCCAGGACGTCCACCCGCGCCTCGGCGGCCAGGTTGTCGCCCCACCGCAGATCGCCGGAAAGCTGAAGCACCGTCGTGCGCAGCGTGGCGGCGTCCTTCACCACGAGCGCGCCGCGGCCGCCCTTGCCGCGGCCCAGGACGATGCCGCTCTCCGCGTTGGAGTTGACGAAGGTCGCGCGGCCGGCGATTTCCAGGACGTTCGACGCGGAGGACGTGTGGCCGATGGTGGTGCGCGCGGCCGTTTCGACGACGGCGTCGTCCGTCACCGTCAGTTTCGCGAGTCCCGAAAGGTCGCCTTCGGCGCCGGAGACGCCGCCCAGGTGGATGCCGCCCGTATCCGCGTCCGACGTCGCCGTGGCGTGAAGCCGGGCGCGGCCGCCAACGACCGTCTCGCTGCGGGTCCGCTGCCCCTTTCCGGCCGTCTGCTTCAGGAATCCCGTCAGCGTCAGCTCGGCGTCGTCCGTCAGTTCGAACCGCGCGCAGGCGTCGTCGAAAGCCGCGTTCTCGTCGCCGCAGCTCCGCAGATGGCGGATGGTCGCCGTCGCGTGTCCGCCGATTGACAGGGTCGACGTGGCCGCGTTCCCCGCGCTCATCATCAGGACGTTCGTCACCAGAAAGGCCGCGTCTTCGCCAACCGCGACCGCGCCGCCGAAATTCCCGCCGCATCCGATCCGCAGGTTCGCCGCCGTCAGCCGCGCCGCCCGGGCGAGCGACAGGCGGTTCGCGGCCGTCGTCGCGCGGTTGCCCACGTAGAGGTTGGCCACGTCCAGCGAACCGCCCTGCACGTCGAGCGCGACGGGCGTCGCGGACGTTCCCTTCGCGGCGCCGACCACGAGCGTGCCCATTTCGTGGGCGCCGCCCGCGACGAGGACGCGCGCGGACGGGATGCCCGCACCCGGCATGAGCGAGACGGTCGGGGCCTTCAGCGAGGATCCGTCGAGAAGCGACACCCGGTCCTCGTTCGCGCCGCCTTCGCCGGCGAAGAACGTCAGCTGGACGTTCGGCGAGGAGAGGAAATTCCATTCGCCGCGCACGAGGGAAAGCCGCGATCCGTTCACGGCGTCCCTGGTGAACGCGACGATGCCATCCGAAAGCGTGAAGACGGGCGCCGTCGCCGCCGAAGCGCTGGTCGTGAACCGGACTTCGAGGAGGTACGGATAGCTCACGCCGCCATACCCGGGGCCGCAGAGCGTGAGAATCTGCCAGTTCGAGAAATACTGCCCCGCGCCGAACGTCCAGCTCGTGCCCGACGCGTCGAACGTCAGCGTCGCGCCGTCGGCGAGGTCGCGGGCGAGATAGTAGACGCCGGCATCCGTCCAGCCGTCGGCGGGAAAGCGCACCGTCTTGTCGCCACTGCCCGTGAAGTAGGCCATTTCGCCGGCGGCGGACGCCGTTCCCTGCGCGGGCGGCGTTGCGCCCTCCCAGCTTGAGGCGGCGTCGACAAACCCCTCGGCGACGCACCATTTCCGCGCGGCGGGATCGGCGGCGACGGCACGCCCGCCCCCAAGCCCCGCGACCAGAACCAAAACGAAAAGCCGTCTCATGTCCAAGTCAATCATGCCGCCACTATAGCATAACCGCCGGACGGCCGTCAACGCCCGCCGCCGCGGCGGCGGGCGTCAGAGGCGCGGACAGCGCGCCACGCGGCTGCCGAGCGAACAGATGATCTCGTAGGCGTGCGTCCCCTTCAGCTCGCCCCAGTGGTCCGGCGTGATCTTGTAGCGGCCCTTGCCGCCCAGGCAGACGACCTCGTCGCCGGGCCTGACGTCCCGGACCTTGCCGACGTCGACGGTCGCATAGTCCATCGAGACCCGTCCGATGACGGGGCAGGGCACGCCCTTGATCAGCACATGGCCGCGGTTGGCCAGCGCCATCGGCAGTCCGTCCGCATACCCCGCGGAAATCGTCGCGACCCGCGTCCTCCCGGCCAGGCACCACGTCCGCCCGTATCCCAGCGTCGTCCCGGCCGGCAGATCGCGGACCTGCGCCACGCGCGTTTTCAGGGTCAGGACGCTTTCGACCTTCAACGCCCGTTTCCCGTTCGGATCGAACGAGCCATGCAGATTGATGCCGGTGCGCACCTGGGTGAAGGGCGGCCGGGCGGCCTGCGGAAAGTTGTTGATGGCGTCCGAGGCGGCGATATGCACGCATCTGAACGCGATGCCGTCGCGGGCGACATCCTTCAGGATTCCGCAGAACAGGCCGATCTGGTCCTCCGTAAACGTGCTGGCGGGATCGTAGGCCATCGGGCAATGGGAAAAAATGCCCTCGCAATCCAGATGCGGCAGACGCACCACGTCGCGGATGACGCGCGGCGCGTCCTTCGCCAGGATGCCCAGGCGGCCCATGCCCGTGTCCAGCTTGAAATGGACCTTGGCCCGGACGCCCCGCTTCTTCGCGGCGGCGTCGATGGCCTTCGCCGTGGGCAGATCGATGACCGGCAGCGTCACGCCGGCCTCCACCATCGCGTCGATTTCATCGGGCAGGATCGACGAGAGGATCTGCACGGGCTTCCCCTTGCCCGCCAGCTGCAGGGCCTCCAGCGGCTCGGCCACGCCGAACCCGGCGCAGTCCGTGTCCGCCAGGGCGTCCGCGTAGGGCAGCACGCCAAGGCCGTAGGCGTTCGCCTTCAGCACGCACAGCACGCGCGCCGGCTTCACCGCCGCGGCGATGCGCCGGTAGTTCTTCTTCAGTGTGCGCAGGTCGATTTCGACCCACACGCGTCTTTTCAGCTTCATTCGCCCCCCCTGCGGCGCGCCGTCGCGCCGCCCGTCAAGGAATCTCGTTTTCGGCAAGGTTGCGGAGATAGAGCCCGTACGACGACTTGCCGTAGCCCTCCGCCAGCGCGCGGAGCCGATTGCCGGAAATCCATCCCTGACGCCAGGCGATTTCCTCGATGCAGGCGATTTGGAGCCCCTGCCGGTCGACCAGCGCGCGGACGAAGTTCGCCGCGTCCGCCAACGACTGGTGCGTGCCCGTGTCCAGCCACGCGAAGCCGCGCCCCATCGTCTCGACCACGAGGCGGCCCTCCGCGAGATACGCGCAGTTGAGGTCGGTGATCTCGTATTCGCCGCGGGCGGAGGGGCGCAGGGCCGCCGCCTTCTCCACCACGTCGCCAGGATAGAAATAGAGGCCGACGACCGCGTAGTTGGACTTCGGATGGACCGGCTTCTCCTCCAGCGAGACGGCCTTCCCGTTCCGGTCGAACGCGACGACCCCGTAGCGTTCGGGGTCGGTGACATGGTAGCCGAACACCGTGGGGTCCTTCCGCGCGGCGGCGGTCTGGAGCAGGCGGGGCAGGTTCGCGCCGTAGAAGATGTTGTCGCCGAGCACGAGGCAGACGTCCTCGCCCGCCAGGAACTCGCGGCCGAGCACGAACGCCTGCGCCAGGCCGTCCGGCCGCTCCTGGACCTGGTAGGAGAATGCCATCCCCAGGTCCGAACCGTCGCCCAGCAGCCGCCGGAAGTTCGGCAGGTCCGCCGGGGTCGAGATCACCAGCACCTCGCGGATTCCCGCCAGCATCAGCGTCGAGAGCGGGTAGTACACCATCGGCTTGTCGTAGACGGGCAGCAGCTGCTTGGAGACGACTTTCGTCAGCGGATGGAGGCGCGTGCCCGCGCCCCCCGCCAGAATGATTCCCTTACGCGCCATGGCCAAACTCCTCCTTCATGAATTCCGCCAGCGCCGTCCGCCAGTCCGGCATGGGCGGCAGATCGCTGAGGCGAAGCATCATCTTCTCAAGCCGGGAATTCTTCGGCCGCGGTGCCGGACGGGGAAACTCCTCCGTCGTGCACGGCCGGATGCGCTGGGACCGCCCCGCGAGGCGGAAGATCTCGGCGGCGAATTCGGCCCAGCTCGCCTCCCCTTCACAGGTCAGATGGAACGTGCCGCAGAGTCCGGGACGCGCCAGCAGCAGGCCGAGATGCCGCACCACCGCCAGCGCGCTGGTCGGATTTCCCCGCTGGTCGTCCACGACCTTCAGGACCGGGCGCGTGCCGTCCGCCAAATCCAGCATCGCATGCACGAAGGACGGACCGCCCGGGCCGTACAGCCAGCTGGTGCGGCAGATCACGTGGTCGGGGCAGAGGGCGCGGACAAGCTCCTCCCCCGCCCACTTCGACCGCCCGTAGACCGTGGCGCCGCCCGTCGGCCGGTCGAACTCCGTGTAGGGCCGCTCCGCATCGCCCGCGAAAACGTAGTCGGTCGACAGCGCGATCAGCCGGACGCCCTGGCGGCGGCAGGCGGCGGCCACGTTGGCGCTCCCCCGCGCGTTGATCCGGAAGGCGAAATCCACGGCGCTCTCGCAGGCGTCGACCGCCGTCGCCGCCGCGCAGTGGACGACGGCGTCGGGCCGGTGCCGGGCGATCACGCGGTCGATGGCGGCCTCGTCCGTGATGTCCGCCTCGGGAAGGTCCGTCGGGACGACCGTGAACGACGGGCCGAGGACGCGCCGTATCGTCCGGCCCAGCATGCCCTTGCCGCCTGTCAGCAGGACTTTCATGGCCGCGCCTCCTCCCAGGGTTCGATGGCGTCCAGGCAGGGATGGCGGCGGTCCCGTTCGGAGAGCAGGACGGGCACGTCGAGTTCCGGCCATTCAAGCCCCAGGCGCGGGTCGCTGAACATCAGTCCCCGCTCGGCGGCCGCGCAGCGGAGATTGTCGCACTTGTAGCCGAACAGCGTGTTGTCCTCCAGCACGACGAATCCGTGGGCGAAGCCCCGGGGAATGAAGAGCTGGCAGGCGGGCGGCTGTTCGGGATGGGCGGCGGCATACTGCGAACCGGGGCCGAAGAGGATCTTCGCGACATGGCGGCCAAACGTCGGCGAACCCTTGCGGATGTCGACGGCCACGTCCCAGACCGCCCCCGTCACGGCGCGCACCAGTTTCGCCTGGGCGTGGGAAGACGCCTGCCAGTGAAGGCCGCGGACGACCCCCTTCCGGGAGAACGACTCGTTGTCCTGGACGAAGGCGGCCGCGATTCCGGCCTCCCGGTAGCGCGCGTCGTTGAACGTTTCGAGGAAATGGCCCCGCGCGTCGGCGAACACGTCCGGGACGATGTATTTCACGCCTGCGATTTCCGTTTCGTGGACTTGCATGATCGGCCTCGCTTGATTACGGCATGTTCGGAAAATCGGCCGGCGGCGGCGCCTCAAAGGCCAGCGGACGCCGCGACACGGGATGCTTCAGTTCGAGCCGCCAGGCATGGAGCAGCTGCCGGCGCGGCGGCGGCACGAGCTGCCTGTCCCAGCCCGGACGGCCGTAGACGGCGTCGCCGACAATCGGACAGCCCAGCGTCGTCGCCATGTGGACGCGGATCTGATGCGTCCGTCCGGTCTCCAGCTCGCACTGGACGATTGAAAACGGGCGTTCCGGCGAAGCCGCCGCAAGCACGCGGTAGACGGTGGCGGACGCCTTTCCGTTGCGGTCCACGACGGCCATTTTCTTGCGGTCCCAGGGACAGCGCCCGATCAGGTTCTCGATTCGGCCCTGCGGCGATGCCGGACAGCCATGGACGACGGCCAGATAGGTCTTGCGCAGATTCGCGTGGGACGCGAATTCCCTGACCAGCGTCTGCATGGCCGCCTCCGTCTTCGCGACGACCATCAGCCCCGACGTGTCCTGGTCGAGCCGGTGGACGATGCCCGGGCGCGCCACGCCGCCGATGCCGCCAAGGCGGGGGCAATGGAACAGCAGCGCGTTGACGAGCGTCCCCGTCGGATGTCCCGGCGCGGGATGCACCACGAGGCCCGCCGGCTTGTCGAGAACCAGAATGTCGTCGTCCTCGAACACGATGGCGAGCGGGATGTCCTCCGGCTCCGGTGCGGCGGGCACGGGCGGCGGAATTGTCAGCGCGACGGCGTCCCCCGGCCGGACCTTCTGGCGGGCCCGTGCGACCGCCACGCCGTTGACGCTGACGCGCCCCGCCTTGAGCAGCCCCTGCACGCGCGCGCGGGAAAAGCCTTCGCAGCAGGCCGCCAGCCAGACGTCCAGGCGGTCGATCCCCTCCGGCGGGACCGTGAAAGTCCGTATTTCGTCCGCTTCCGGTTTCATCCCTTGAGCGCCCGCCTGACGACCGTTTCCGTATCCGAAACCGCGCAATCCGCCTCCAGCACGGCCTGGACCTTGGCCCGTGCGACATCCTCGCCGAAGCCCAGCGCCGTGAGCGCCAGCATCGCGTCCCGCAGCACGTTCGACTGCCGCTGCGAGGACGCGGCGGTCGAATTGGCCAGCGCCTCGATGGGATTGATCTTGTCGCGCAGTTCCACGACAATCCGTTCGGCCGTTTTCTTGCCGACGCCCTTGACCGAAGCCAGCCGTTTGGAGTCCCCCTGGGAAATGGCCAGCTGCAGGTCGCCGACCGTCAGCCCGGACAGGATGGACAGCGCCAATCTGGGCCCCACGCCCGACACCGTCGTCATCAGCTCGAAGGCGTCGCGTTCCGCCCGCGTGGCAAACCCGAAGAGGATCTGCGCGTCCTCGCGCACCTCGTGGTGCGTGAACAGTTTCACCGCGCCGCCCACGGCGGGCAGCCGGTCGAACGTCGAAACCGGAATCTGCGCCCCGTAGCCGACCCCGCCGCATTCAACGACCACGCGGCCGATGTCCTTCTCGATCAACTCGCCGTTCAGATGTACGATCACGTCCAGTTCCTCGCTTTGCACGGACGATTATACCACAGTTCTCCGCCTCTCCGCCCCGCGGCCCCTACGCCGGCGGACACAGCCGGGCGGCGGCCTGGCGGGCGGCCTGGAGGATTTCGTCTTCGCGGGGAACGACGCGGCGGCGCATCAGGACCCGTCCCGCGCACACGACCGTGTCGACGCACGACGAGTCGGCGGCGTAGACGAGATCCGAGACGAGGCCGTGTCCCGGATTGAGATAGGTGCAGCGTCCGTCCAGCAGCAGGAAGTCGGCCAGCCGCCCCTCGGCGATCTCGCCCGCATCCAGCCCGAAGGCCTCGGCGCCTCCCTTCGTCGCCATCCGGTAGACCATGGCGGCGTCGGCCACCGTGGGGTCGTCCGCCACCGTCTTCGCCAGCAGCGCCGCCGTTTTCATCTCCCCGAACATGGAAAGCGAGTTGTTCGACGCGCATCCGTCCGTTCCGAGAATCACGCGGCAGCCCGCCGCATGGACGCGCCCCAGCCCGAAGAACCCCGAATCCAGTTTGAGGTTGGATTGGGCGTTGTGGACGAGCGTCGCGCCCCGGTCGGAGAGGATCTTCACGTCGTCGTCCGTCAGGTGGACGCAATGGGCGAACACCGACCGCGGCCCGACCAGCCCCAGATCGGCCAGATAGCGCACCGGCGTGCGCCCCCCGTGCTCCCGCCGGCAGTCTGCCACCTCCCCGCGCGTCTCGGCCACGTGCATGTGGATGAACGCCCCTTCGTCCCGCGCCTGCGCGGCGAGCGTCCGCAGCGTCCGCTCGCACACCGTGTAGATGGCGTGCGGGGCCACTGTCGCGAAGACGCGCCCCGCCGCCGCCGCGCGCGGCAGCCCCCGCAGGCGAAGCTTGTCCGCCACGTTCCGCGGATCGTCGCGCCCCGGCCCGCCCGTCTCGACGGTGTGGAGCGAAACGGCCGCCCGCAGCCCCATCTCGTCGGCGGCGCGCGCCACGGCCGGCGCGTGCCAGTACATGTCGTTGCAGAACACCGTTCCGCTCCTGATCATCTCCAGCATCGCGAGCCGGGCGCCCGCGTAGACGATCTCCTCCGACAGGCGCGCCTCCGCCGGCCAGACGTGGTTCCGCAGCCAGTCCATCAGCGGCCGATCGTCCGCATACCCGCGCAGCAGGCTCATGGCCGCGTGCGTATGCCCGTTGTAGAACGCCGGGGCGAGAACGAGTCCCGCCGCATCGACCGTCTCCTCGCCCGCCAGCGGCGTCAGCGGCGACGGGGACAGCCGCGAGATGCGCCCCCCGGAGACGCGAAGATCGACTTCGCGGCCCTGGAATTTCGCGCGCTGGACAAGAAGCCGGAACATGGCTAGACGATCGGGAAAACGTGCGATTCGACACCGGGCGGCAGAGCGGCACGGGTCGGCTGCCCCATGACATGGACGCCCTTGCCCGCGAACGCCCCGTCGCCGTAGTGGCGGCGAAAGACCTCCACGGCCGACGCCGACGCGAAAAAGACGTCGTCGAACGGCGGCAGCCGCGCCGGCGCGCAGTCCACGTTGTCGTACAGGACGACGTCGTCGACCGTCCCGCCGGCCGCGCGCAGGGCCTCCGCCACCGCCGCGCCGGCCCTGGCGCTGCGCAGGCGGAGAATCTTCCGCCCCGTCAGATCGAGGCGCGCGATCTCGGCGATCAGCCCCCGGGCCGAGAAATCGCGCGCCGGCATCACGTCGCTGCACACGCCGAACGTGCGCAGTTCGGCGTCGGTGCCCGCGCCGCACGTGTAGAACGCCGGCAGGCGGCGGCGGTCGCACGGACACGTCCCGAAGAAGATGCGCACGGCGCTCGGCGACGTCAGGACGATCGCCTGGTAGTCCGCGACCGCCGCCGCGCGGGCGCGGAACGCGGCGGACGGGACGAGCCGGATCAGGGGCTGCCGGATCGGCCGGCCGCCACGGTCCTCGACGGCCAGCGCCGCCTGCTCCTGGACGGCTTCCGAACAGGTCAGCAGCACGCGGCGCCCGCCCCAGGCGCCCAGCTTCGGCCACCGGCGCGTCGCCACCTGCCCGACGATGAACAGCCCCGGGGCCTCCGTCGCCGTCCGGAACCCCCGGTCGCGCACGGTTCCCAGCACGCTTTGTTCGACCTGCTCGGACGGCCCGGCCGCGTCCCAGACGATGGCGCAGGGCGTCGACGGGGACAGTCCCCCCGCGATCAGCTTCGCGGCCTCCGCCGCCGCCACCCGGGCGGCCATGAACATCACGCGCGGCATTTCCGCGCCCGCGGAACGGGGCGTCGAGACCTCGAATCCCCGCGACTCGCCCCGCCGCGTGAGCAGCATCCCCGTTCCCGTGGTCGCCGCCGTCAGCGCGCTGACGCCCGGCCGGACCACAAACGGAATGCGCAGCGCCGCCAAGGCGTCGGTCTCCTCGGCCAGCCGCCCGAACAGCCCCGCGTCGCCGCCCTTCAGCCGCACCACCCGGCGGCCTTTGCGCGCCTCGTCGCAGATGAGGCGGGTGATTTCGGCCTGCGGCAGCGAATGCGCGCCGCACCGCTTGCCGACGTGGATGACGCGCCGCGTGCCGGCCGCCGCGGACCGGAGCGCCGCGCCCATGAGGTCGTCGTGGAGAACCGTGTCCGCCGCAGCCAGATCCCGCGCCCCCTGGACCGTCAGCAGGCCCGCGTCGCCCACGCCCGCCGAAACGAACCGCACGGCCTTCACGAAGCGCGCGCGCATTTCCATCAGCCGGGCGTCGCCGGCCCTGAACACGACGGCGAGAATCCCCTGCGCCTCCGGCGGCGGCAGGTCCGAAAGCGCGATGGGATGCACGTCGATCGCGTCCGGAAGTCCGTCCGGATAGAGGCGGTTCAGTCCCGCCATGGCCATCACGACGGCGTCGAATCTCCCGTCCGCCAGCTGCCGGAGCCGGGCGTCGACGGCCCCGCGGATCGGCAGCAGCCGCGCCTGCGGAAAGCGCGCGGCCGCCCAGGCCCTGCGCCGGGCGCTGGAGATGCCGATGCGCGGCGCCCCCGTCCCGCTGGCGGCGTCGAACCCCTTCCGGACGACCCAGCAATCCCGCGGGTCCTCCCGGAGGGGAAGCCAGAACCAGTCCAGGTCGCCGGCCATCGTCTCGGGAAGGTCCTTCGCCGAATGGATGGCGAAATCGATCCGGCCCGCCCGGACGGCATCGTCCAGATCGCGCGTGAAGAAATCCGGCGCGCCCTCCTCGATGGGCGTCGTCAAATCGCGGTCGCCCGGCGTCTCGACCGGCGTCACCCGATAGCCGGTACCCGGAAACTCCTGCGCAAGAAACGCCACGGCGCACCGCGTCTGCGCCAGCGAGAGGCGGCTGCCCCGCGCCCCGACGGTAAAGGCGCAATCCGGATTCACGGCACGACTTCCACCTTCCCGATCGGGTATCTGCGCTTGCTTCCGCCCGCCAGCGGCAACGCGATCTCGGGCGTCCCCTGCGGCGACCCGACGGACACGCACAGCGTGTAGACCCCCGGCTTGAGCATGACGTACCGCGTGCCGGGATCCAGTCCCGCCTTCCGCGCGGCGGTCAGGACGGGATCGGGGTCGGGCACGTCCACCGTGCGCCCGAAACGGCAGATCGACACGACGGAGACCGGCTTTTCCCGCCCGTCCAAAAGCGGGTCCAGCGCGCGGAAGTTGAAGCCGGCGTCGGTCGACGACCAGCAGACGGCCCCCTTGCCGTCGGTCAGCGACCAGGTCAGGCGCGCGCCGCCATGCAGCCAGCTGACGCCCGTATTGAGCCACTGCGACTTGATCGCCACGGGTTCACCGGTCTTCACGACGTCCGGATAGTCGACCGAACGGAGTTCGAAGCGATACCCCAGCCGGCGCCCCACCTGGGCCATTTCGTCCTTGAGCGCCGCGTAATAGGGTTCGGGAAACGCGTGAATCGACAGATAGCTGGCCTGATGCTTCTCCACGCATTCGACCAGGCGCTCGGGCCGGAACTGTCCCTTCCCGCAGCGTATCGTCCAGTGCCCGGTTTCGATGATGACCGGCGTTTCGGGCGCGAAGTTTCGCGCCCAGTGGCTGTGCGCCCAGGAGCCTTCGACGTTGTAGGTCGGGCGCGGGTCCGGTCCCATGCAGAAGATCGAGTCGTCCCGGTAGCCGATGCCCAGTTCGCGGGCGAATTTCATCAGCGGCGCCTCCGGCTCCTGGCCGCCGGAGCCCGCCACGTCGTCCGAAATGATCAGCAGGGATTTCGGCAGGAGACGCCGGTGAAGCCGCAGATGAAGCCGCACGATGCGGTCGGTCTCCTCTTTCGAGAGCCGGCACGTGTCGCCGGTGTGCCCTTCGCCGTACATGCCGAAACTGCCCACGTCGATGAACGCCACGTTCGGGTCGCCGTCGTAGCGTTCGGCGAAGACCTTCATGAACTTCTCGTATTTGGCCAGAAAGACGGGATCGTCGTAGACGGGTTCCCAGCGCAAGGGAAACGTCTGGCCCGCTTCGACGTGCGTCTTGTAGGTGAACCAGATCCCCTTCGCGCCCGCTTCGCGGACGTAGTCGGGACAGGCATTGGCCGTCTGGTTGCAGCAGATGATGCGCAGCGCGATCTTCTTGCCCTTCGCGATCCAGTTCTGGGCGACGCTGTCGATCATGTCGAACCGGTAGACGCCTTCCTCGGGTTCCAGCTCGCTCCAGAGCAGGCGGAAGTAGACGGTCGAAGTCCCGGGAAACCAGTCCAGCGTGTCGCCAGGCGCGCTCCGCGACCCGTAGGCCCACATGCGCCCGGCCATGTTGTAGGCCACGAACCCCATGCCGGGGTTGACCAGGACCTCGTCGGTGGCCGCCGGCCTGACCACCGCCGCGCCGGCCGACAGGGCGGCCGAACACAGGCCGAGGAAAAGCACGCACAATTTCATGGACATCATCCTTTTGTCGTTTCAGTTTCGCCGCGGTGAAAACGCCGACGGCGCCGCATGGCAGGACGCGCCCGCGGACGCCGTCTGCGGGGAAGCCCCGACATCATGTCCGCATTGTAGCAAAAAAGGGCCTGGCGCGCAATTCGGCCGCGCGGGGGGGGGGGGGGGGGGGGAACGGGCCCCCCTTC
>JBJEWF010000038.1:0-21507 GCA_051884915.1 Kiritimatiellia bacterium | reverse complement strand
TGGCAGCGTATCAACAGAAACTCATCCCAGACTTTGCCACATTACCAAAAAAAAACAGTTATAATCTCTTCCATCTGAAGGGTTCATGGCGTGCCGTTGCGGTGGCGTCACGGTCGTGGGCCATTTGTGGCGGAGAGGAGAATTGCATGTTCATTTCATCTGGCGTCGGGCGGAGGTCCGGGAGGTTGTTCAGATATGCGGCATTGGCGGCGTGCGTTTCGCTTGCGCAGGCGCGCGCCATTTTCGCCGCGGATCCCATTGTGTTGAACGTCGCGGATGGTTCCCAGACGCTTGCCGAGGCGCTCGCAGGCGTTGGCATGGAGTCCATAACCGGGGAGGTCGTTCTGGAGAAGACGGGCGCGGGCACGTTGGTTTTTGATACCGATCTCGCCAGTTGGACTGGCGATCTGCAAATCAAGGAAGGAATCGTTGAAGCCCATCCCACGATCGCCACGGTGCTTGGTTCCGCGACGAACGGGGCGGTTTATGTCGCCAATGGCGCGACTTTGTATGTAAATGCGATGGGCCTTGAAAGCGTTGTAGGGGGCGGCATCACGCGTCCGATACACATAAGCGGAGAGGGCGCGCCGGATATGCCGGGCGCCTACACCATCAGTTGCGAAGGGCTTGGCGGCAATTTTATTCGCGGGGTGTGTCCTGCCAAATTGATTCTCGACGCGGATGCCGTATTTGGCTGCATAGGAGAATCCCAGTTCGTCTACGAGTATAAAACAATTGACGCCCAGAACCATAAGTTAACATTCAAACGAGATGCGACTGAAAAATATCCGATTATCTACTGTTCAACGCTAAAACTCTGCAATGCGACCCAAATCGTAATGGATAGCGTTCATTTCCTTTTACGCACATCCGAGGAGGGTGCCTCATTCCTCGCCGGTGATGAAAGCACGACCATCACTTTGAAAAACAACGCCCAGCTCAAGTATCAAGTCAATGCCGTCGGTCCGAAGTGGACATTGATATTTGATGAAACGGCCAATGAGACAATCAATGTATACATAGGCAGCAATGCGTACAGCGTCGACACGAGATCTCGTTCCTGGAATGGCCCGGTTGTGCTCAATCGCTCAATAAAAATTCCTTATCCGTATGTTGATGGCGATAATTCGGAAGGGAAGGTCGCTTCTTTTGCTTTCAACAGTACCATTTCTGGGCCTGGTGGTATCACGATGAGCCTATCGAGTACTGATTTGGCAAAAAATCGGCGGCAAACGCTCTTTCTTGGCGGGGACAACACGTCGAAGTTCCTGTCGCTTTCAGATGTCGACCTTTTTGCGTCTTCCAGCATCAAATTGCCCGAGACGACAACTCTCAATGGGAATGTTGAAGTTTCCGCTGATGCTGAAGCGGTTGTTGCGGCGCAAAAAGTCGTCAAGACCGGAGATGGCACGTTGACGGTCAACGCTTCGATGACGAGCACGACGCTCGAAGTCCAAAACGGTCCGGTGAAAGTTGGTGACGGCAAGTTGACAGTGACAGAGCGGTGGTCGCTGACAGCGGCACAAGTCATGGCCGGGGCTGCGGTATCCAGCGGCTTGGAAATGGCGGATGGGGCGGTATTCTGGATGAGCGAGGCGGAAATCGCGCGTCTGGCGGATCCGGCGGCTTCGGAGGGATACGTGATCGCCACTGATTGGACTGGGCGTGCGCCAACGCTCGCGACGGAATTGAAGAATGCCGGTTGGGCGTTGACGGTTGGAAACAACAAGCTGCGCCTTTGCCGGACTGGATTCATGATCGTAATTCGTTGACGGCGGGAATCGTGGTTCAAGGCGCAATCATGCAGATTGAAGGAGTGCGTGGTACGTGAAGAAAGAAAGGCTTTTGGCAGTCGCATTGGGCGTCTTTGCCGCTTTTCCCATCCATGGGATGGAGCTTGAGGAAGGGTTTCGCGAGCCGCCATCTGCCGCGAAACCTCAGGTCTGGTGGCACTGGATGGCGGGCAATGTGACGCGTGAAGGGATTACGGCCGATCTTGAGGCCATGGCGGAAGTCGGCATTGGGGGCGCAATCCTTTTCGACGCGGGTCTCGGGACGCGTTGGGGAGTTCCGGAGGGAACGCTTGACTTCAACACGCCGCAATGGTACGAGACGGTCAGGTTCGCCGCGCAGGAAGCAAAGCGCCTCGGTTTGGAGTTGGGAATCGCCAATTGCTCGGGCTGGGCAAATTCCGGCGGACCCTGGAACACGCCGTATCACGCGATGAAGAGGGTTTGTTTTACCTCGACGGTCGTGAAAGGCGGCAAGATCGCGGTGGAATTGCCGCAGCCTGAAGATCCGGTCGGTTTCTACGGGGACATCGCCATTGTCGCCTTCCCGACGCCCAAGGGCGAGTTCACATTGAAAGATTGGGATTTCAAGTGTTTTTCGAATCGCGGCAGAAAGTATATCGAAAAGGATGGTCGAGTCGCGCCGGAGGATGCCATCGTCCGCAGGAAGGACATCCGCAATCTGATCGGCGATTTCAGGGATGGGAGACTTGAATGCGAGTTGCCCGGCGGCGATTGGACGATTCTTCGCGTTGGCTATCGCGCGCTCGGCCAGTTGAATGGAACCGGAACGCGGCTTGGCAAGGGTCTCGAATGCGACAAGCTTTCAAAGGAGGCCTTGCGCATCCACTGGGCGAATTATGTGGAAAAGACCGTCAAGGCCCTTGGTCCGGAACTGGCAGGGCCCAACGGATCGCTCAGAACCGTTCTCAATGACAGCTATGAATCCGGCAGCCAGAACTGGACTCATGGTTTCGAGCGGATGTTTGCCAGGCACGCCGGCTATGACATCGTCTCTTGGCTCCCCGCGCTTTGCGGCAACGTGGTGGATTCCGTGGAAGCCACGGAGGCGTTCTACCGTGATTTCAGGCTCGCCGTGACGGACGCTTTCGTCAGCAACTATGCCGGAGAAATGCGCCGCCTGGCCCATGCGTGCGGCCTTCAGCTGGCGATTGAACCGTATGGGGAGATTCCGGCGGACGACTTGTTGTACGGCGAACAGGCCGATATTCCCACTGCCGAATTCTGGGCCAAGATCAACAGTCCGCATTGGGTACGGCAGGCCGCCTCGATTTCACATGCCAAGGGACGGAAGATCGTCGCGGCGGAGTCTTTTACCACCAACGCTCGCGAGGGTCGCTGGCAGAATACGCCTTGGAGCATGAAAGCAAAGTGCGATTGGGTTTATTCGGAAGGCCTGAACCGCATCATCTACCATCGCTTCGCGCATCAGCCATGGACAAGCCCCGCGCGGCTTCCCGGTATGACAATGGGACCCTTCGGCGTCCATTTCGACCGCACGCAGACATGGTGGAAACAGGCAAAACCTTGGCTGAAATATCAGCAGCGCTGCCAATTTCTTCTGCAGGAAGGCGAGTTTGCGGCCGATGTCGCCTGGTATTGCCCAACCGGCTACCTTTACATCAATTGGGGGCGCAATCCCCATAAAATGCCGGAGCCGGTCCCGCCGGGTTTCGCCTACGATTTCATCTCCGACACGTCATTGGCGGCAATGCGCGTGGAAGGCGGCGCGCTTGTATTGCCCTCGGGGCAGAAGTACCGGACCGTCATATTGCCGGAAAAGGAATTCGAGCTTTTGCCGACATCTGCCGCGCTGGTGGAGCGGCTGCGCGAGGCGGGGGCCGACATCCTTTCTTTCGAGCAGGCAAAGGATCGCCTTGCGACTCGGACGCCAGATGTCGCCTGGGACGAGCAGGGGGGCAAGATAAACTGGATACACCGCCGCAACGATCGGGCGGATTGGTATTTCGTCGCTTCTGCCGACAAGAAGCCGCGCCGCGTTACGCTGAGATTCCGCCAAGCGGGTCGGGTTCCGGAACTTTGGAATCCGGAAACCGGCGAGATCGTCAAGGTCCCGTTTGCGGTCCAGAACGGCGTCACCGTGATCCCCATGACTTTCGGACCGTGCGGGTCCTGGTTCGTGATGTTCGGGAAGGCCGCAAAAGGTGACGAACTGCCGGAAGTCCTGCCGCCCGGCCGGAAATCCGATGAGGTGTTTTCGGGCGCGTTCAAAGTGCTTCGTGCAGAATACGGAGTTTTCGACGATGCGGCGCTTCCGCCCAAAGATGTGACCGACAAGCTCGCGGGTCTGGTCAAAGACGGGCGCCTTTTCTATGACCGGATTCATCACGACAGCTTCAAGATTGCGGATCCGGCCCTTAATCGCGTGAAAAGCCTTCGCGTCACCTATCTGCTCGATGGCGAAGAGCGCGTCGCATGCGTCCGGGAGCGCGGCATTCTGCAGATTCCCGAACCGGATTTCTTGCTCGATCTGCCCGGACGTCAAATCGCGACCAGGAAAATCGCGGGTCCCTGGAATCTGGAGTTCCCGGTGGACTGGTATTCAGGCGGGAAGACGGTAAAGGCGATTGAACTGGACGGCCTGAAGGATTGGACGGCGCTGCCCGATGCGGATATGAAATATTTTTCGGGAACTGCCGTCTATAAAAAGACAATCGGGGTGGAGACGTTTCCCCAAGGCGTCCGGCTTGTTCTCGATCTCGGCGACGTCAGGGAGTTCGCCGATGTCATGATCAACGGCAAGCGGTTCGATACGCTATGGAAACCTCCCTTCCGGTTGGACATTACCGAACTTGCGGCCTCTTCCCCAACGCTTGAGCTGGTCGTGCGCGTCACCAATCTCTGGCCCAATCGCATCATCGGCGACGACTTCAAAGCGGAAGATTGCACCTTCGAACCCGGCAAACCGCTGATGGAACGCCATCTGAATGGTTGGCCGCAGTTCATCCTTGAGGGCAGGCAAAGCCCAAGCGGCAAGCACACTTTTGCCACATGGAAGCATTGGACCCGGGATGACGCGCTTCTGCCGTCGGGCCTTTTGGGGCCCGTGGTAATCAGACTGGTGGAATAGCGGCGCGGATTCTGCCGCGCCGTGCATGCCGGTCGTCCAAGCGGATCATGTCGTTTCCATCGGTCCCCGCGTCGCCGGCAACACGGCACGCGCACGTTCCCCCGCGCGCGCCGCGGCCGGCGGGCGTGTTGCCTCTTCGGCCCGTCGCGGGGAAGGGGAAAGGAATGGGACTGTCGCGTTCGATTCTTTCCGAAACCGGGTTTCTTTTGTGCTATAATGGTTTCCAACCCGTGTGCGGGCATTTTGAAAACCAGTGGAGACAACATGAATCGCATCATTCTGAATGAAACGTCGTACCATGGCGCCGGCGCCGTGGCGGAAATCGTGAATGAACTCGCCCGCCGTGGGTTGAAGAAACCGATTGTCTTCTCCGATCCCGACCTCGTGAAATTCGGCGTGACGGCCAAGGTGACGACGCGGCTGGAAAAGGCGAACGTCCCGTATGCGCTCTATAGCGACATCAAGCCGAATCCGACGATCGAAAACGTCAAGAACGGCGTGAAGGCGTTCAAGAAGGCGAAGGCCGACTGCATTGTCGCCATTGGCGGCGGCTCTTCGATGGACACGGCAAAGGCCGTCGGCATCATCATGGCGAATCCCGAATTTGCCGATGTGCGCTCGCTTGAGGGCGTGGCGCCCACGAAAAAGCCCTCGAAGCCGATTCTGGCGGTTCCGACGACGGCCGGCACGGCTGCCGAAGTGACGATCAACTACGTGATTACCGACGTCGAGAAGCACCGCAAGTTCGTCTGCGTCGACCCGCATGACATCCCCGTCGTCGCTTTCGTCGATCCCGACATGATGGCGACGATGCCAAAGGGCCTGACGGCGTTCACGGGCATGGACGCGCTGACCCATGCCATCGAGGGCCTGATCACGAAGGGCGCCTGCGAGCTGACGGACATGTTCCACCTCAAGGCGATTGAGATCATCTCCCGTTCTCTCCGCGACGCCGTGGCCAACAAGCCGGCCGGCCGCGAGGGCATGGCGCTCGGCCAGTACATTGCGGGAATGGGCTTCTCGAATGTCGGTCTCGGCATCGACCACTCGATGGCGCACGGGCTTTCCGCGCTCTACGACATGCCGCACGGCAAGGCGTGCGCGATTCTGCTTCCGACGGCGATGCGGTACAACGCCGCGAAGACGGGGACGAAATACCGCGAGCTCGCCCGCGCGATGGGGGTCCGGAACGTCGATGCGATGAAGCCGTCCGAATACCGCGCGGCGGCCATCGCGGCCGTTGAGAAACTGGCGGCGGATGTCGGCATTCCCAAAGACCTCAAGGGCGTTCTCAAGAAGGAGGACATTCCCTTCCTCTCCGAATCCGCCTATGCCGACGCCTGCCGTCCGGGCAATCCGCGCGAGACGTCCGTCAAGGACATCGCCAGGCTTTACAAGTCTCTCATGTAGGGCGGCTGCCGATGAAGACGCTGACGTCCTTTGCGCTCGCCTTTGGCGCGGCGCGTCTCCTGTTCGCGTCCGGTCCCCAGTGCCCGGGCGTTGAGATCTGCGCGCTGCCGCGCGTCCAGACGCGCGCGGAGGTCCGGGCCCTGGCCGACCGCCGCATTGCCGAAATCCGCGCCACGCCCAACCGCGCGATACCCGCCGGGGCGGCGCGGTACTACGTGTCGGAAAAGACGGGCAATGACGCGGCCGACGGCCGCACGCCGGCGACGGCCTGGCGGACGACGTCGCGCCTGAACCGCGAGACGATCACGCCGGGGGCCTTTGTCCTGTTCGAACGCGGCGGCATCTACCGGGGGACCGTCCAGGCCCGTGCGGGCGTGACCTACACGGCCTGGGGCGAAGGGCCCAAGCCCCGCATCTACGGTTCGCCCGAGGACGGGGCCAATCCCGCCAAATGGGAGCGGACGGACCATCCGCGCATCTGGGCCTATCCGATCGGCACGCGCGACGTGGGAACGCTCGTCTTCAACGGCGGCGAGACGAACGCCGTCAAGATCGTGATTCGCACGGACAGGGAGACGCGGGCGAAATTCAACAAGTACACGGGCCGTCCGTTCAATTCATACCGCGACCTGGACGTCGATCTCCATTTCTGGCACGACTACTACCAGGGCGGCACGGGCAAGGTCTACCTGTACAGCGAACGGAATCCGGGCGAGAGGTTCCGTTCGATCGAGTTCAACGTGAAGTGCAATGGCATTGCCGTCGGCCGCATGAACGACGTGACGATCGACAATCTGGCGGTCAAGTACGTGGGCGTGCACGGCGTCGGTGCGGGAACCTGCACGAATCTGGCGGTCTCTAATTGCGAGTTCGCCTGGATCGGCGGCTCCATCCAGGCCGAAGCCATTTTTGGCCGCGACTATCCGACGCGGCTCGGGAATGGCGTCGAGATCTATGGCGGGTGCGACACCTATTCCGTCGTGAACTGCTGCTTCGAGCAGATCTACGATGCCGGCGTGACGCACCAGTTCAACATCCCGGATGCGGCGGGCATGCAGCGCTACGACGAGCGCAACATCGTCTTCGCCAACAACGTGTTCGACACCTGCAACTACTCGATCGAGTATTTCCTGACGGCCCGCAACGGCAATCCGAGCCGCATGGAAAACCTGCTCTATGCGGGGAACGTGATGATGAACGCCGGATACGGCTTCTGTTCCCAGCGGCCGGACCGCAACGAGGCGGCGCACATCAAGGCCTGGTTGAACAAGGATCGCAACCGGGCGAAGAACTACGTCATACGGGACAACGTCTTCTGCCTGTCGCAGGACATGCTGCTGCAGATCTGCAGCGGCTTGAAGAACGCGGACGGTTCGACGTCCCTGCCGGTTCTTGCCGGGAACACGTTTCTCGGCTTGGCGGGCGACACGTTCGGTTCCATTTCCGAGACGTCGCCGGAACGGCTGGCCTACGGACCCCAGACGCAGGCCTTTGTCGACCGGTTCGGCGCGGGAAACCGTTGCGTGGTGCTCGAAAAGGACTGACGCGCCGGCGCCGTCTTCCGCGACGCGGAATGTTGCGCCGGCCTCTCGCCACTTGATGGAAGGGCCCCTTTTTTGCTAGAATACGGTCTCCTGTTTTTGCCGACGAAAAGAAAGAACATTGAAAAATGAGCAAGAAACCTCGCGACCGTCGCGTCGAGAACACCGTCCAAGGCTTGAAAGAGGACTACTCCTGGCATTTGCGCTATACGTTGGCCAAGTATGACGGCACGTCCACGCCGCGCGACCAGTACACGGCGTTCGCCCATGCGATCCGCGACCGCATCGTCGAACGCTGGATGGAAACGCAGGAGCGCTACCATCTCCAGAACGAGCGCCGGGTCTACTATTTGTCGCTCGAATTCCTGATCGGCCGTCTGCTGGGCAACAACGTCATCAACCTGAAGCTCGACAGGGAGTGTTCGGAGGCGCTGAAGGAATACGGTCTCGACTGGCATTCCCTGCGCGATTTCGAGACGGACGCCGGCCTCGGCAATGGCGGACTCGGCCGTCTGGCGGCCTGTTTCCTCGATTCGATGTCGACGCTGAATCTGGCGGGCATGGGCTACGGGCTGCGGTACGACTACGGCATCTTCCGCCAGCGCATCGTTGGCGGGCAGCAGGTCGAAGAGCCGGACCGGTGGCTTCGCGACGGCTATCCGTGGGAAGTGGCGCGGCCGGAATATGCGCAGCTTGTGCAGTTCGGCGGCCATGTCGATTGCTTTACCGAGCATGGCGTCACCAGATGGCATTGGGTCGGCGCGGAGACGGTTCAGGGCATTCCCTACGATCTGCCGATCGTCGGCTTCAAGAACGCGGTCAACACGTTGCGCCTGTGGAGCGCGAAGGCGACGGACGAATTCGACCTGGCCGACTTCAACAAGGGCTCGTATGTCGAGGCCGTCGAGACGAAGGTGCTGGCGGAGAATCTGACCAAGGTCCTCTATCCGAACGACAGCACGATGGCCGGCAAGGAACTGCGTCTGCGCCAGCAGTATTTCTTCGTGTGCTGTTCGCTGGCGGACATTCTGCGCCGGTTCAAGGCGGACAATTCGGACTGGAAGGATTTGCCGGAGAAGGCGTTCGTCCATTTGAACGAGACGCATCCGGCTCTCGTGATTCCCGAGCTGATGCGCATTCTCCTCGACGAGGAGGGGCTGGATTGGGACACGGCATGGGATCTCACCCGCCGTACCACGGGCTACACGAACCATACGATCATGTCCGAGGCGCTGGAGCGCTGGCCGGTTCCGATGATGCAGCGCCTGCTGCCGCGCCATCTGCAGATCATCTACGAGATCAACGGACGCTTTCTGCGCCGCATTTCCGCGATGTATCCGGGCGACCAGGATCGGCTGGCCCGCATGTCGCTGATCGACGAACACGGCGAGCGCTACGTGCGCATGGCCAATCTTGCGATCGTCGGTTCGTCGAGCGTCAACGGCGTGGCGGAACTCCACTCCGGCATTCTGAAAAGTTCGCTCTTCAAGGACTTCTACGAATTGATGCCGGACCATTTCCACAACGTGACGAACGGCATCACGCCGCGCCGGTGGCTGCTGAAGGCGAATCCGCCGCTGGCGCAGCTGATCACGGAGAAGATCGGGCCGGATTGGATTACGCGGCTCAGCGACCTCAAAAAGCTTGAGGCGCACATCGACGAGGCGGACTTCCTCGGCTGCCTGGCGAAGATCAAGCGTTCCAACAAGCGCCTGCTTTCGAATTGGGTGAACGCCAATCTGGGCGTGAGCCTCGACCCCGAAGCCATCTTCGACGTCCAGGTGAAGCGTCTTCACGAATACAAGCGCCAGCTGTTGCTGGCCCTCTACATCATCATCTTCTACAACCGGCTGCTGACGGATGCGAAATACGATCCGATGCCGCGCGCGTTCATCTTCGCGGCAAAGGCCGCGCCGGGCTACTACATGGCGAAGTTGATCATCCGCCTCATCCACGGCATTGCCGGCGTGGTGAATGCGAATCCGCGCACGCGCGGCAAGCTCTCCGTGGCGTTCCTGCCGGACTACCGCGTCTCGCTGGCGGAGAAGATCATTCCGGCGGCGGAAGTCAGCGAGCAGATTTCGCTCGCGGGCACGGAGGCGTCGGGCACCGGCAACATGAAGTTCATGATGAACGGCGCGCTGACGCTGGGCACCTTCGACGGCGCCAACGTCGAGATCAACCAGGAAGTCGGCGACGGCAACATGTTCCTTTTCGGCCTTCGGACGGAAGACGTGGCGCGTTTGCGCCCGACGTACTGCTCGAAGGACTGGTATCGCAAGGATCCCGAAATCCGCCAGGCGATCGACATGATCCGCCAGAACGTGTTCTCGCTGCTGTCGCCGGGTCTCTTCGACCCGATCATCCGCTCGCTGCTCGACCACAACGACTACTACATGCTGCTGGCCGATTTGCGGAGCTATTGCGAGGCGCAGGACCGCGTGGACGCGACCTACCGCGATTCGAAGAGGTGGAACCAGATGTCGCTCGTCAACATCGCCCGTTCGGGCCGGTTCTCGTCCGATCGCGCCGTCATGGAGTATGCGCGCGACATCTGGAAGGTGGCGCCTGTCGACTTCACGCGTGGCGAAGACTGATTCTCGGGGTGCGGGCAAATTCGAAGTTGGAGGTCGTGGGATGCGAAAATTGGTGCTGGCCACAGCCGCGGTTCTGATGGGAGCGGCATCCGTGCAGGCGGTGAAGGTATCCTCCGTCTCCGTCAAGATGGCGGAAGGCGCGGATGACAACGTGGGCGACGTGGTCGCCCGTTGCCAGGTCAAGGCCGGCGATGAATACGATCCCGCCCAATGTGCGCGGGATGTCCAGACGCTGCGCGATTCCGGCGAATTCGAGGACATCGCCGTGCGGGCGGAACAGGGGACGTCGGGAATCGACGTCGTCTACGTCGTCACGCGCAAGATGCGCTTCGTCGGCCCGCTGACGGTCAGGGGCAACGACTACTGGGGCGAAAGCAAAATCGCGAAACTGTCCGAGTTGAAGGACGGCTACGCCTACGGCGAGGCCGACTTCGCCGCCGCCGCCGATCGCATCAAGCACGAGTACCAGAAGAAATTCTTCGCGGACGTCACGGTGAAGCCGATTATCGAGCCGGTGGCCGGTTCGCCGGGATCCGTTTCCGTGACGATGGAGATCGTGGAAGGCGCGCGCATCAAGATCAACGAGTTCGTTTTCGACGGCAACGAGGCTTTCGAGGCCCCGGAGCTCCGGGCGACCTTCGATCAATATCCGTGGTGGGATTTCCGCGGCTGGTTTTCCGACGTGCCGGCCACGGAGCAGGACTTCGCGGAGGCCCGGGACAAGGTTCAGGCCTTCTACCGCAATCACGGGTATCTGGACGCCCGGGTTTCCCTGCCCGAACTGGAAGTCCGCCAGGACGGCAAGTTCGACCGCGTCTTCCAGGTGAAGGAAGGCCCGTGCTACAAGATCGGCGCGATGAAGGTGACGGGCGTCAGGCAGTATCCGGCGGAATCCGTCCTGGCGGCCGTCCAGAACGTGAAGACGGGGGATGTCGCGGGCCAGGCGGTGCTTGCCGAAGCGGCTCACCAGATTGAAGTGTTCTGCGGTTCGGGCATCAAGGCCCTGGCCGATACGCGCGTCGACATCCGCCGCATCCCTTCGGCTGACGACCCCACCGTCCTCGACGTCACGTTTGTGGTCCATGAGGGCGTGCCGGTCGTCATCCGCAACGTGATTGTCCGGGGGAACGACTACACGAAGGACAAGGTGCTCCGGCGCGAAATCGCGTTGTCGCCGGGCGATCCGATGCTGGCGGACAAGGCCGAGCGCTCCAAGCGCCGGTTGGAGAATCTCCGCTATTTTGAGCGCGTCAACTACTACCTCGAAAAGATCGATGGCGCGGCGAAGAAGAACGGCGAAGCCGAAGAGCGCGATCTCGTCTACGAGGTGGCGGAACGCAATACGGGCAACTTCCTCATCGGCATCGGGGCCGGCACGGAAAGTTCGGTCTTCGGACAGATCGAGCTCTCCGAGTCCAACTTCGACCTGTTCAGCCCGTGGCGTTTCCGCGGCGCCGGGCAGAAGGGCCGCATCACCGTCCAGGCCGGCCCGCGCGTCCAGACGTACGAGGCTTCCGTCACGGAACCCTGGTTCCTGGACCGCCAGCTGGAGTTGACCGTCGAGGCCTATCGCCGCCAGCGCTGGTTCGACGACTACGACATCATCCGCAGCGGCGTGGCGATGACGCTGGCCTATCCTGTCAAGTTCTGGCCGACCTGGGAGGCGTTTGGCCGAATCGGAGCGACGCTGTCGGCCGAGTACGTCGAGTTTGACGACGTGGATCATGGCTACTACTGGGACCCCCGCCGCGGGGACAGTTTCCAGCGGCTGAAGGAGGAAGAGGACAAGTACGGCGACAGCTGGGAAATCCCGCTGCGGATCTTCTGGAAGGACGATACGCGCGACAAGTTCCTCTTCCCGACGCGCGGGCATTCCATTTCGCTCTATGGCGATATCGTCGGCGGCGACAACAACTACTGGCGTGCCGGATTCAACGTCCGCCAGTACTTTACCACGTGGCGTTCGCGCGGACACGTCTTCCAGATCGGCTTGCGCGGCGAGACGGTGGACGACTTCTCCGGCGGACTCCCGATCTACGACCGGCTCTTCCTCGGCGGTTCCCGTTCGATCCGCGGCGTCGACTTCCGCGAAATCGCCCCGCGCATCTATGCGCAGGAAAACAAGAAAGGCAAATATGTGGCCTGGGGCGGCCAGACCTCGTGGTGCATGACCATGGAATACTCCGTGCCGGTCGTCAAGTTCCTGCGTCTCGCGGCCTTTTCCGATCTCGGCAGCGTGGGCGAGGACGAGTTTGACTTCGACATGGACTGGTTCTGCTGGTCGGTCGGCATGGGCATCCGCCTCGATCTGGAGCAGTTCCCGATTCGGCTCGACTTTGCCGTCCCTGTGGTCGATCCGGACGAAGATGTCGACGAGAAGGTCTTCTCGTTCTCGATTGGCTACGACTTCTGACGCGCGGCGCGGAAATTGGAATGTGAAACGGGAGACCGACCGGTCCGTTCTCCCCGAAAAGACGATGAGGGTTGAAATGAAGAAGATTGTGCTTGGCATGGTTCTCGCGGTTGCCGCCGTCTGCGCGGCCGATCTGAAGATCGCAACGGTCAACATGGTGGATCTGGTCCGCCTGCACCCCGATCACGAGAAGAACCGTGCGCTTGTGAAATCGACGGACAAGGACTACAAGGAACGGCTGTCGAAGTATCAGGACGATCTCAAGCAGATTTCGGAAGACCTCCGGAAGGCGTTCGAGGACTCGCAGAATCCGATGCTCTCGGCCGGCGCCAAGGCCGCATCGCAGAAGAAGATCGAAGATCTGCAGAAAAAGGGCATGGCGGCGCAGCAGGAACTCCGTACGGCGGCCAACCGTTTCCAGGGCGATCTGACGGATCTGGAGACGCGCCTCCTCAAACTGGAGACCGAGGACATCCGCGCCAAGATCAATGCGTTCGCCAAGAGCGCCGGCTACGATCTGGTGGCGGATTCGACGATGCTCGCCTTTGCGAGCGAGAAACTTGACGTGACGGACGAGATCCTCAAGGCCATGAAAGTCGATCCCGCCAAGCGCAAAGAGGGAAAAGACGCCAAGTAGACGCCCTTCGGATTCCAACCTTCAACCTTCAATCTCACCACCATGGCTGCAGAAACGAATGAATACCGCGAGAATCGTCTCGCCTCGATGAAAGCGCTCCAGGATCTCGGATTTACCCCTTACGGACGCAAATTTCCGCATGACGATCTGAAGAAGGTTCGTGCCGAGTTTGAGGAGGGACGGGACGTCACGGTGGCGGGCCGTCTGCTGATGATCCGCCGCATGGGCAAGATGAATTTCTGCACGCTGAACGACGGGACGGACCATTTTCAGCTGATCTTCAAGCGCGACGAACTTTCGGAAAGGCTGTTCGCGGGTTTCAAGCTGCTGAACCTCGGCGACATCGTGGGCGTGAAGGGCGTCCTGTTCACGACCCAGAAGGGCGAGAAGTCCGTCATCGTGAAGGAATGGGAACTGCTGGCGAAGGCCCTTGAACAGCCGCCGGAAAAGTTCCATGGCCTGGCCGACCAGGAAGAATGCTACCGCCGCCGCTATGTCGATCTGATGACAAACGACGAATCGCGCGAGCGCTTCTTCACGCGTTCCCGTCTGCTCATGGAAATTCGCAAGTATCTTTGGTCGAAGGGCTTCGTCGAAGTCGAGACGCCGATTCTCCAGGACCAGGCGGGTGGTGCCGCGGCGAAGCCGTTCGTCTCGCATTTCAATGCGCTGGGCCAGGATTGCGTGATGCGCATTGCGCCGGAACTCTACCTCAAGCGCCTTCTTGTGGGCGGCATGAACAAGGTGTTCGAGCTCGGCAAGGACTTCCGCAATGAGGGTATCGACCGGACGCACAATCCGGAGTTCACCGTGTGTGAGATCTACGAGGCCTATGGCGACCGCACGTCGATGGAGGCCATCATGGAGGGCCTTCTCCCGCATCTCTGTGATACCGTCATCGGCAAGCGCGTCATCGAGTATGGCGAAAAAAAGGTGCCAATCGATTTCACGCCGCCGTATCGCCGCGTGGCCTACAAGGATCTCGTGAAGGAACTCATGGGCGAGGACTGGTTCGATCTCGATTTCGCCGACCAGCTGGCGAAAGCCAAGGCGAAGGGCCGGGAAACCGAAACGAATCTTGAACTCGATGGCGTGACGACGGAACTCATGCTGACGCATGAAGTCTATGACAAGCTGATCGAGAAGAATCTGATGCAGCCGACTTTTGTGACGCGCATTCCGCACGAATTCGTGCCGCTCGCGAAGACGTGTCCAGACGACCCGTCGCTCGTGGACGTGTTTGAATTCGTCGTGGCCGGCCGTGAACTCTGTCCGGGCTATACCGAGCAGAACGATCCCATTGAACAGCGCAAGGCGCTTGAACACCAGGCGGGCGAAGACGCCGAGAAGGTTGACGAGGACTTCATCAGCGCGCTTGAGGTCGGCATGCCGCCGACGGGCGGTCTCGGTTTTGGCGTCGACCGCCTGGTGATGTTCCTGACGGGTTGCGATTCGATTCGCGACGTCGTCCTCTTCCCCCAGCTGAAAAAGGCATAGCCGGGCGGTCGGGTCCGGTTGTCCGCCATGCAGAATCCGTTTGTCAAGATTGCCGAATCCCCCGATTTTCCGGCGATGACGCCGGCGGCGGCCGACGAGGCGCTGCCGATTCTGCTGGAAGAGGCGGCCGCTGCCGTCGACGCCCTTGAAGAAAACGCCGTCCCGACCTGGGATGGGTTCGTTTTGGCGTTGGACCGGGCGACGCGTCCGCTGATGGAGGCCTGGGGGCTCGTCGAACATCTTCTGTCCGTCTGCAATTCCGAAGCCTGGCGGAAGATCGAAGAGAAATATCAGGAACGGCTGGTGGCCTTCTCGCTTCGGGTCGGACAGTCCCGCCGGTTCTACGAATTGGCCAAGGCCACGCCGGCGGAGACGCCGACGCGGCGGCGGATCCTGTCCAGGATGATTCGGGACGCCGAACTTTCGGGCGTCGCGCTGGAGGGAGACCGGCAGAAGCGGTTCAATGAGATTCAGGCCGAACTGGCCCGACTCGCGAACGATTTCGGCAATCACGTGCTTGACGCGACGAAGGCTTTCTCGTTGACGGTGACGGACCCGCAGGATGTCGAGGGGCTCCCCGTCCAGCTCAAGGGCATGATGGCGGGTCCGGGAAGGGCGGAGACCGGCCCCTGGAAGGTTTCCATTGAAGATGCCGTCTACATTCCGTTCATGAAGCATGCGCGCAATCGGTCCGTCCGGGAAAGACTGATGCGGGCGCGCGCGACGCGGGCGAGCGCGGGCGCGTGCGACAATACGCCTCTCGTGTCCAGGATTCTGTCCCTTCGCCGGGAATTGGCGTCGCTGCTCGGGTTCCGGTCCTATGCGGATTTCTCGCTTGAATCGAAGTGCGCGCCATCGGTCGCGGCCGTCTACAAGATGATCGGCGATCTGGCGGCGGCCTCGCGACCGGGGGCGGAGGCTGAAAAGCGGGAGCTGGCCGCATTTGCCGCCGCGCATGGATTTGCGGAGCGATTGGAGCCGTGGGACGTGGCGTTCTGGGCGGAACGCCAGCGCGAGGAGAAGTATTCCTATTCCGAAGAGGAACTTGCAAAATACTTCAATCTGCCGGTCGTGCTGAACGGGCTTTTCAAACTCGCGGAATTCCTGTTCGGCGTGACCATTGAACAGGCCGATTGGACGGCGCCCGTCTGGCACAAGGACGTTCGGTTCTTCCGCGTGTACGACGAGAATCGCGCAGTCGTCGCCCATTTCTACTTCGATCCGTATTCGCGTCCGGACACGAAACGGGGTGGCGCGTGGATGAACGAGATCCGTTCGCGCGAAGTCCGGCCCGATGGAACCGTGGTCAAGCCGCTCGCGCTTCTCTGCTGCAACCAGGCGTTGCCCGATGCCGAAGGACGCGCGTTGATGCGCTTCGGCGAAGTCGAGACGCTCTTCCACGAGTTCGGCCATGCGCTCCAGCAGATGCTGACGACGGTCGACGACGTGGGGGCTTCGGGCTTGAACCTCATCGAGTGGGATGCCGTCGAAGTCGCTTCGCAGTTCATGGAGAACTGGTGTTATGACGACGCGACGGTCAAGCGGTTTGCCCGGCATGCCGATACCTACGAGACCATCCCCGACGATCTGCTCGCGCGCGTTCGCGCCGCCAAGAACTACCGGGCGGCCAGCGCGTCGCTTCGCCAGCTGGCTTTCGCCAAGGTCGACATGGCTCTGCATGTCGCGCCGCCGGCCGACCCGAATGCCCTCAAGAACGAAGTCTTTGCGGACTATATGCCGGACTCGACGGTTTCCGGGGATCGTTTTCTCAACGCCTTTACCCATATTTTTGCGGGCGGATATGCCGCCGGCTACTATGGGTACAAGTGGAGCGAGGTGATGAGCGCGGACGCGTTCGGGGCGTTCGAGGACGTCGACCTGAAGAACGAAGAGGCGGTTCGTCGCGTCGGCCGCCTCTACCGGAATACGATTCTTGCACTGGGCGGCAGTTTGAGCCCGATGGAGGTCTTCAGGCGTTTCCGCGGCCGGCCGCCGACGATCGACGCCTTGTTGCGCCAGACGGGTTTGAAGAAATGAAGACAAGGCAGTTCTGGTACCCGCTTCCCGAGCGGCTGATCGCCCAGCATCCAAGCGAACGGCGCGGGGACGACAGGATGATGGTGCTCCATCGCGACACGGGTCTGCTTGAGCATCGCCGCGTCGTGGATTTTGTCGACTACATCACGCCGGACGATCTGATGGTCGTCAACGACACGAAGGTCTTTCCGGCGCGCCTCTTGGGCACGTGGAGCGATTCGCCCGGTTCGGTGGAGGTGTTGATGGTGGCGCCGTCGACGGACGCGGACTCGCTTGACGGTTCCGTGGGGACGGCGAAGGAGGTGCTGTCCTGGCGGGTGATGGTAGGTTCGGGACGCCCCTCGCGCGAAGGGCAGATCGCCGTCTTCGGACCGAACGGGGAACTCAAGGTCCAGCTCGTCGAGAAAGTCGGCGGCGGGATGTGGAAGTGCAATTTCATCTCCAATCGTCCCCTCGGCGAACTGCTGGACGAGTTTGGCCATACCCCCGTTCCGCCGTACGTCCGTCGCCAGGGTACGCGCGAAGAGGAGATGGCGGACCGCGAACGCTATCAGACAATCTATGCCAAACATGTCGGCAGCATGGCGGCGCCGACCGCCGGTCTCCATTTTACGCCGGAGATTTTCGCGGCGCTGGAGGCGAAGGGCGTCCGGCGCGTCTCGGTTACGCTCCATGTGGGGCCGGGGACTTTCCGTCCCGTGAAAGCGGAAAACGTCGAAGACCACGAAATGGATTTCGAGGCTTTTACCGTACCGCCGGAAACGGCGGAGGCAATCAACGCGTGCAAGGCTCGCGGCGGGCGCGTGTTCTGCGTCGGATCGACCAGCGTGCGGACGCTGGAGACGGTCGCGTCGCGGCAACGGAAGCCGGAAGATCCGCTTGTCGTCGGCGGCAGCGGGGCGTCGAACATCTTCATCTATCCGCCCTACCAGTTCAAGGTCTGCGACTGCATGCTGACGAATTTCCATCTGCCGCAGTCGACATTGCTGATGATGACGAGCGCGCTGGCGGGGCGTGAGCGCATGCTCTGTGCCTATGCCATGGCCGTACGGGCCAGTTACCGTTTTTTCAGTTATGGCGATTGCATGCTGATCGTGTGACGCCCAGGGGCCTGTCCCCTTTTTTGTCCCTGCCTACCTGGGACGCCTCGCGTCCCGCGTCCCGGAAGCTCTTCGCACGTGAAGCCGACTGTTCGTGGATATGCGGGCCGAAAGGTCTTGCGTGCGCCCGGCGAAGCGCCCATGCCGCAAAGTGCCCTGCATTTTACCGACCTACTGACCGATTACCGCCAGTAGTGTGATGGGGTTAGTGAAAATGTGCTATAATGCGCGGCAAGAGGTTCAAGGTGTTGCGTCGCGGGAAGACAGTGTCTCATGTGTAACCACACCGCTCGAACCACACCATACGGGTCTGACCATCCCGTCTATATGATTACAACATCCACAACTTTGCTGAAAGCCATCGGCGCCGACGCCGATTCGCCGCGCTGGCTCGACTTTGTCGCCCGGTATCGTCCCGTGATGGAATCTTATCTCAAGAGCCAGTATCCGGCGGTCGAGGCGGATGATGTGATGCAGGAGACGCTGGTCGTCCTCGCCCGCAGGCTGCCGGACTACCGGTACGCGCCGGACGAGAAAGGGCATTTCCGGAACTATCTTCTCGGCATTCTGAAGAACAAGGCCCGCGAAGCGATCAAACGACAGATGAAAGACGTGCGCGCGGTCGAAGCGGCCAAGGACTTTGCCGCGATTGCTCCGGTCGCCGCCGCGTGCGACGATGCTGAAACGGAGAATTGGCGGATTTCCGCGTATGAAGTGGCGCTCCAACAACTGCTGGCCAATCCCCGGCTTGGCGAGAAGACGCGGCAGATCTTCATCCGGACGGCGCTCAGGGGCGAAGATCCGGCGTCCGTCGCGGCGCTGTTCGGCACCACGCGCAACAATGTCGACCAGATCAAGAACCGCATGACGGCCGAACTGCGCAAACTCGCGATGGAACTTGCCGATGCGTGACCGGTTTGACGAATGGCTGGCGAACCGCGCGGACGACACGCCGCCGCCGATGCTGTCCGACGGATCCATCGTCGGCGACTTCATGATCATCGGCTTCCTCGGGCGCGGCGGCTCGGGCGAGGTCTATCGCGCCGAACACCGCAAGCTGAAGTTTCCGGCCGCCGTCAAGGTGCTGCATCGCGGCGACGAAACGGGCGCGGCGCGATTCAAGCGGGAGGCGGAGATTCTGGCAAGCCATCCCTGCCCGGGATTCCCGCGCTTTTTTGCGTATGGCCAGTCCGACGGCCGCCCCTATCTGGCCACGGAGCTATTGGATGAACGTCCCCTCCCGACGCAGGAAGGCGCCGTCTTGAAGTTCATCCGCCAGATTGCCGCCGCCGTCGCGGAGTTGCACAAAATCGGATACGTTCACCGCGACATCAAGCCGTCCAATATCCTTTGGCGGAAAGTCGACGGTAAACCGAAGCCCGTATTGATCGACCTTGGCCTCGCCAAGCCCGTGGCGGGCGGCCGGGTAGCGTCGGTAAATTCGTTGTCGATCAATGGTGCAAGCCCGGTCGGTGTGGGACGCCCGGCTACGCCGCGCCTGAGCAGTTCGCCGGCGGCGACATCGACTTCTCTGTCGATGTCCACGCCCTCGGCGTTTTGGCCAACACGTGCTTCGGCGGCAATCCGCCCGCACACTGGCGCGAAATAATCGACACCGCCACCAGTTCCATCCCTACCAGACGTCATCGTTCGGTGTCGGCGTTCTTGGAAGCCGTCAACAGGGTGAACGAGAGCCGGTTGCTGTGCGGAGGCATTTCCGTTTCGAGTGCGATTCCTTTTTGCGCATGTGCCGTTTGGCTGACCATAGTCCTGTTGAGTCCGCTGATGCCGGTCGAGTACCGGCAGGTGGTTTGCGGCACCGCCTCGCTCGGACAGGAACTCGCAGTCATCCTCGTGGCGATGTTGGTCATGGCGCTTATTCCATTGGGGATTGTGTTTCGCAAAAACTGGGCGAGACGTCTGGCCTTGGCGGTTGGCGGGATCTATGCGTTTTTCCTGCTCTTGCTTCCGTTCGCAGACGCTGAGCATGGCTATTCCAGTTTCCCCGCCTCTGCCCGATTGGTTTTGTTCTTCTGGTGGATTCCGCGCATCGTGACACTGCTGCTCCTCCTTTTGCCCAATGCAAAGACAATCGGATGGCGGAAGCGAGGCTTGCGTTAATGCACAAGACAAGGCGCCGATTTCAGGGTTATGACTATGCGCGCGGCGGGTCGATGTTCGCGACGACAGGCCTGACCCCGCGCCGTCCGCTGTTCGGGCGCGTGGAGAGGGATCGCGTCGTGCTTTCGGAAGCGGGCGAAACGGCCAAGCGCGATCGGCTTGACGCGGCAAAGCATTTCGCCGGGGTGATAACGCTGCGCGCGTGGACAATCATGCCCGATCATGTGCATCTTCGTTTTACATGGCCTGCGGGACACGGCGACGCAGTCAGGAAGATCGGCGCTTTTGTCGGCCGGTTCAAGCAGTTCTCGCAATACCATATTGCCGGATGCGGCCCGAGTATTTGGGAAAAGGGCTATCATGACCTGATATGCACGTCGGAGCGCATGAACCGCTCGGTCGACTCGTATATCGGCAACAATGCGCTGAAATGGTGGCTGATGCACGGTGACAAGACCTTGATGCATGTCGCAGAGCCGTTTCCACTCCCAGAGGCGAACGACGACGCCCTCTGGCGCGCGGTGGGCAACTTCGACTTGCTCAATCGCCCGCGCATCGTTTCGTTGCGTATTTCGCGAAAAGTGCCGGAATCGGCGTTGCCGCAGATCGTTGCGGCCTGTCGGCGAGGGGCTGTCGAGAAGGGATATGTCTATGTCTCCACGTTCTTTTCGCCGGGCGAACATGCGGTTTTTCGTGCACTCGCGGAAGAAACCGATGTGCCCCTGATTCGGTTGGCGCCGGTGTTCATGGATTTGGCGTATCGCCCGCATGGGCAGGAACCGGTGTTGTTCGCGAAGAAGCGGCTGCTCGTGCTTTCGCGCATGGCCGATCCTGCGGCACCGCCGCGCCGCGATGAATTGCTGGGGCTGAACTACATCGCCGCGGCTATCGCAAATGCAAGCGAAGGCGGTCGGTCGGTGTATGTTGCGCCCCCGCAAGGAGGGCGCAACCAGGTTGGAGGGCGCAACCAGGTTGGAGGGCGCAACCAGGTTGTTTATCAGCCCCACCCGCTCGCACCATCTTGATTTCCAGCCGGCCAAAGCCCTTCTTGCGAAGGCAAAATCCCCACCCTGATTGCCACCCCACTCCCCCACCCTGATTGCCACCCCCTTGCCCTCCCGCGCCCCCGCTCCCCAACCTGATTGCCACAGGGCGGCGCGGTTGATTACTCCCCACTGTCTGCTGATTGCCCCCTCCCCCCCCCCCCCCTCCCAACCTGATTGCCACCCCCTTGCCCTCCCGCGCCCCCGCT
>JBJEWF010000037.1:0-5076 GCA_051884915.1 Kiritimatiellia bacterium | reverse complement strand
AGCCAGGGGAATCGGGTGAACAATTCAAGGTCGGACGACGCTGTAGAGGAAGTCGTCCTCCCATCCAGCGCGCTTGCGTTTTCCGCGCATTGATTCTTTGCTTGGCGCTCGTTTCAAGAAGTTGAAGGCGGCGTGTCTGATCGTGGCGAAGTTCGCCGGGGCCTGGTCCTTTCGCACGCGGCATTCGTCGTCGCGGAAGACCATGTCCATGACCCAGTGCAGATTGTTCTCCACGCTCCAATGGTCACGGACCATCTGCGCCACGCTTTCGGCGGCGAGGTCCAAAGAGCTGATGTAAAGCCTGGTTTCGCGCTCGGTCTTGCCGCGCCATTCACGCGTCGTTTCGACTACGATTACGCAGCGCAAGCCTGGCCAGCCATGGCGTGCCTTGAGCCATGCCATGTTGTGGATGACCGTGTAACGACGCGTCTCGATGCGGCCATGATCGCCGTCGACGGTTTCATGGCGGCTGATTTTGGCGTCTTGGAATGCGCGTGCCTGCTGTTCGGCGACGAAGAGTTTCACGTCGTCGCAGAGCGTTCCCTGATTGCCCTTGAGCGAGAAGATGTAATCGGCCTTCTTCTTCAAAATCTGTTCGGCGATGGCGCGCTGGCACCCCATGGCGTCGATGGTGACGACGGCGCCTTCGATTTCCATCATCTCGATGAGCGCGGGAATCGCCGTGATCTCGTTGGACTTCTCGTTCACCTTGATCTGGCCAAGCACCAGCCGCTGCCTTGCGGCGAAGGCCGAGACCATGTGGATCGGCTCCTTGGCGTCCTTCTTCTGGTAGGAGCGGCGCGAGGTCTTGCCGTCGATGGCGACGACGTCGGCCGGACAGCCCGTCGCTTCCGTGACCCAGGCGGCGAAGCAGCGACGAAAGGCCTCGGCATCGAGCGAGGCGAAGATATCGCCCAGATGATCATGCGCCGGTGTGCCGTTCTCGAATGGAAGAAATCGTCGCAGAAGCGCCAGCTTGGATCGGCCAAAACGGGCGATGTCGGTGAAGCAGTCCGCGCCGGCGATCACCGCCAACAGGCAAAGCAGCAATATCTCGTTGAGCGGATAGACCACCTTGCCGCGCTGCCGAGGGTCGGGCATCTCCTCGAAGTGCCGCAGAAACGCCGTCGCCTCGAACAAAACGGCAAAATTGGTCGTGTTCACTTCCATCAAAGCCTCCTCCGAATCAGAGGCTTCCGACAGATTCAGCTCATCCCTTCGTTGTCACACGGTTTTTCACCCGATCGCCCTGTCTTGATGTGTGTATCTCGTTCAGATACGTTCGGGATGTGATCAAAACTGTCAAGCCGCGCCCGGTCCATCCCGGAGAAATCCTCCGGGAGGACTTCATGACCGAGTACCAGCTGACAGCGGGGGAACTCGCCAGGGCCCTGCGTGTGCCGCGCGACCGGATCGAGAAAATCAGTCGCGGTCAGCGCGGCGTCACTGCCGACACCGCGTTGCGGCTTGGCCGGTACTTCGAGACCACGCCGCAGTTCTGGATCAATCTGCAGGCGAACTACGATCTTGGCGTCGCGCACGCCAAATTCGACAACGTCATCGTGCGGATTGCGCCGCGTACAAAGGCGGCGTGAGAAGGGGCGAGGGGATGGTCCAGGCATGGCAATCCCCTCCCGGCGCCGAGGATTACTCACGATCGCACCCCGCACGATCTGTTCGGATTGAATGGCCGCTTCCGGCCAGCTGATGTCCGATGTCATTGCATTGACCTCGCGATCAACCGTTCGAGCGGCGACAGCGGGAAGCGCCCGCTGTCATGGCCGGGAGGCGCGAACCGCGCGAGATATGCCCGCTCCTGCCTCAGCCACGCCCTCAAGGCCCCGCCCCGCCGTGCCGCGAATGGGCGGCCATCGCGCAGCGCGGTGACACGCTGCTCGAACGTGACGTTCGCCGGCAGCGCCGCATCGATCGCCGCAATCGCCCTCGCCGCACGATCCGGCCACTTCGCCCGCGCGTCCATCAGCGGAGGCCCTCCAGCCGTGACGGCGGCGCCAATGCCGCGGCATCGCCGAAATGCCGGTCGTAACGCGCGATCGCCACCTCGATGTCGCCGGGATTGCCCCAGTAAACCAGACGCGGCGTGATGACGATGCGCTTCATCCCGCCATGATGGATGCGCCGGATCGCCCGGGCGGCCTCGAGCAGCCGCAACGATTTCTGGATGACATCGTACGCGCCAAGATGCTCCCGCCCGAAATCGGCCGCCGTTTTCGAGCAGAAGAAACTTTCCCACTCCATCGACAGGATGATCTCTTCCAGAATCCCCGCGGCACGCAGATAAGCGCCCGGCGTCGCGGCCACGCGCCGTAACCGGCGCAGCATCGAGGCCTTCTCCTGATAGTTGATCAACACATAGCCCGGCCTGACCCGTCCACCGGACGCCCCGGGCCCGGCGGCTTGCGCGGGCGAGCCCCCGTCATGTTCGCCGACGTTGAGCGCGAGCGAGTTGCTCAGGCGCTCATCCGCCGCGCCGGCCGTTTCGCGGCAATCAATCCCCATGTTCATCATCCCCATCGACTGGACGGCAAGGAAGGAGGTTTCGGGCGCGGCCGACATCAGCGCATCCCCCGCCATGGTTCGCCGCTCCGCGCCGGCCCGTTGTCCGCGCCGGCGGAGGTGGCCGGCCGCGTCACGCCGGCGGAGCCGCGCGGCCGACCGTCCACCACCTCCTTCCCTCTCGGCGTCAGATCGGCCAGCGCCAGCCCCAGGCCACGCAGGCTGGCCGGGATCGAGGCCGCCTGGCCGCCTCGCCCGAAATCGATCCGCGCGCGATCCTCCCGCGCCAGCAGCGCCAGCAGCGGCCCATCGACCGGAAACGTCGCCACGCAGACCGCGCGGTCGCACACCAGCGGCTTCGCCACGCGCGACAACGAACCGAAGATCACGGTCGCGCCCGCCGCCGCGTCGGCGTCGCGCGGCAGGATCAGAAGCGCCATCGCGCGGCCGTCCTTCGTCAGCGCGATGCGCCAGCCGGCCTGCGCGCCCTCGGCCCGTGCCACGGTTTCGAGGTAGCAGATGCGCCGCCCGCCCCGCAGCGCGTCGCACACCTGCGTCCAGTCCAGGAACGGCCGCACCGTCCGCGTGTAGTCGCCGGGCGCGACCGGCTGGCCGGCCTCGAACACGCTGGCCCACTCGAAATCCAGATGCGGCGCGGCCGCGACGGCGGGCCGCGCCGCCGGCCCGACGCCCGGAAGGAAGCGGACGGGCGCCGCCGCGCCGGACCACGCATCCGCCGCGGCCGCCGGTGACGGGAGCTGCCTCTCGCCCGCATCCGACGGCCAGATCACGATCAGGTTGAGCATCATCACCGCTGAGACCCGCATCAGTGCCGCAAACATCGGACGGCTTTTCGGAACAGACAGACAATCGTGACCACAGGCCCGCGCGGACGCGAACCAGTCAGCTTTAGAACCGGAGGCTGACGCTGGCCGCCGATCCGACATCGCCGGTGTCCGGCGTCCAGGACACCGTGCCCCTGAGACGAACCGCATCGGTCACCCGCCAGGCCGCCCCCGCCGCGACCGACACCGAGCCCCTGAACGTGCCGAGCCCGATCGCCGCCGACTTCTCGCCGCGCGCCTCGTCGGAAAACGCAAGCCCGCCCGCCGCCATCGCCGCCGATCCGGCCGAGGCCGCCAGCCGCCTCGCTCCGGCCACCTGCGCGTCGGTATAGGCGCGGTCGCGCGCGCTCATCGCGGCCAGGCCGCTGTCGAGCTGCTGCACGTTGACGGCATCGGTCGCCGCGACGCCGGCCGCCACATTGTGGAGCGCGACCGGCCCGGACGAGCCGCCCGCAAGCGTCACCGAGTTCTGCCGCGCGCCGCCGGCCATATCGTACTGCACGGCGTTGTCGCCCCGCGCCGACAGTCCGGCCAGCGCGTCGCCGACATTGTGATAGGTCTTGCCCGCGACCGTATAGGACGGCGCGGCGACGCTGCCGTCCCCGTTCACCCTCGCCCCGCCGCCCAGCGCGGATGCAACCGAGTTCGCGGCGGCGTAGAGCTGCGCGCCGTTCACCGCGTCGGTCGATTTCGCATTCACCGCGCCGGCGGCAACGCCGCTCACCACGCGGTTGCCATCGGTGCCGGCGACGTTCAGCGACGTTCCGCCGGTCTGCGCGCCAGCCGTGAGCGCGCCGTGCGCGCCGCCCGTCTGCTGCAGCAGGCCGATCGTGCCGTTGGTGATGGCGTTGGTCAGGTTCGTGACGTTCTGGTTGGTGGCATAAAGCTGCGCGCCATTCACCGCGTCGGTCGAGTTCGCATTCAACGCGCCAGGCGCGACGTTGTGCAGCCCCACCGGCGACTTGTCCTTGCCGGTCAGCGTGGCATCCTGCGACGGCCCGGGCCGCGGGTCCGTCGTGGTCGCGGATTGTGGCGTGGCCGTCCGCGCATCGGGGCTGGCCGCGGGCTGCGAATAGCGGACGGGAATCGAGGCCGCCAGATCGGCGATCTGGGTCTCGATCGCGTTCAACGCGCTCGTCACATTGGTGTAGGTCGCGCCGTTGATCAGCGCCGAGAACCCGCCGACCTGCCGGCTCGCCGGATCATACGACGCCCCGCCCCCGAGCATCGCCGCCGTTGACCGGCCAAGCGGGTCAAAGTCCGTCAGATGGCCGAGACGCTGGTCGATGGCCGCGAACGCGCTGCCGGCGTCGTGATAGGTGCTGCCCTGCACCTTGTAGTCCGGAGGCGTCCATGCTCCATCCGAAGCCCAGCCCGCGCCGCCGCCCAGGGCGGCGTTCAGATTCGCGATTCTCTGATTGGTGGCGTAAAGCTGCGCGCCATTCACCGCGTCGGTCGATCCGGCCGACAGGTCACCGGCCTGCAGACCGGTGAGGCTCGAGCTCCGCAGGCCCCCGCTCACAAGCAGGCCACCGCTCACGGTCTCGCCCCCGGTCACGGTCAGGCCGCCATTCACAGTCAGCTCGTTTATAACCTCGGCGGCGGCGGCGGCGCCCGAGGCCACGCACGCCACCCCCGTCAGCACCAGCGAGGCCACCAATAAATGCCTCAGCATGCCACGATCCCCCCTCCCAACGACGAACGGTTGCCTGAA
>JBJEWF010000036.1:0-5109 GCA_051884915.1 Kiritimatiellia bacterium | reverse complement strand
CAGTTTGGGGCAACGCGGCTCGACGTTTTCTCGCTTGTTCCCGTTGGCCGCGGGAAGGCCATCGACCGATACGTCCTCGACGACGACCAGGTCCGTTCGGTCATCGCCTGGTCGAAGACCCATACCTGCAAATTGACCTGCTGCCCCATGGCCGGCACCTGTATCGGCGGGCGCGGCTTTGCGTTTCTTTCCCATACGGGGCGTTTGCAGACGTGCGGTTTCGTCGATACGCCCTGCGGCAACGTTCGCGACTACAACTGCGATTTCCGCGCACTCTGCGCCGCCGCCGAGAATCCGCTCGGCGTCGTTGGGACATGCCGGAACCGACAATCCCCATGAAATTCCTCCTTTCCGTCGCGTTCGCCCTGCTCTCATTTTCCCTGTCCGCCGTCCCGTCCGAACACGAACGGTCGGAGAAAAGCCGCTCTCCCTGGGATCTCAAAGCGCTGGATCTCCCGCCGGAGACCCATTCCGTGACGATCCCGGCGTCAAACAGCTACGGCCGCGTCGCGGGCGTCGAACCGGTCTTCATTGCCGGAGAACCGTACCGGGGCAGACCTTCACGCATCTTCGCCTGGTGGGGACTTCCCGCAGGCGCCACCGCAAAGAAGAAAGCGCCGGCCATGGTCCTTGTCCATGGCGGCGGCGGAACGGCCTTCGCCCATTGGGTGAAAATCTGGAATGGGCGCGGCTATGCCGCCATTGCCATGGATACCTGCGGCAAGATCCCCCAGGGCGAACGCGACGGCGAACCCCATCCTGCGCATCCGTGGTCGGGCCCCTCCGGCTGGGGCCGTTCCGTCGCCCAGATGGACGCTCCGTTCCACGACCAGTGGACCTACCATGCGGTGGCAGCCGTCATGCGCTGCCATTCCTTTTTGCGCGCACGGCCTGAAGTGGACGCCGGACGGATCGGCCTCACGGGAATCAGTTGGGGCGGCTATCTGACCAGTATCGTCATGAGCGTGGACGACCGCTTCAGATTCGCGGCCCCCGTCTATGGCTGCGGCTGGTACGACCTCAATCCCCAATGGGACCACATGAGTCCCGACCGCGAAAAGTATCGTGCCTGGCTCGCACGCTGGGATCCGAAGAACTACCTGCCCGGCAAACGGTCGACGGCCCCCGTTCTCTGGTGCACGGGAACCAACGACCGCTGGTATCCCCTGGATGCGCTCCGGAACAGCTGTTCCGCCCTTCCCACATCGACGCCGCTTCTCCTGTCGATTAAGCTGCGAATGCCCCATGGACACCCGCCGGCGGGCGATCCCGGAGAAATCACGGCGCTGGCCGACCAGATGCTCAACAACGCTCCCGCGTTGCCCGCCATCCGTTCGACGACATTCTCCAACCACCTCTTCACCGTCCATTTCAAGGCCACCGAGAGGGCCATTGCAAAGGCGGACCTCCTTCTGACGTGTGCGACGAACGCGCTGCTCGCGGATCGCGCCTGGGAAATCCGGCCCATCCCATCCTTCAAGCCCGGCGCAACGTCTTTTTCCGTCCTCGTTCCGCCGGACGCGCAGATGTTTTTTGCCAATCTGACGACGGACGACGGACTTGTCTTTTCAACGCGCGTGCAAACGCCCGTCAGCCCTTGAGTTTCAGCAGACGCTGGTTGGAAGATCCGCGGAAGCGCAGCGAAATGTCCTTGAGTTCCTCGATGAAGGGTCCATCGACCAGCACGTCGAGCATGGAGAGAAACTCGTCCGTGACTTCCGTTCGCCAACGGGACTCCGCGAGCAGATCGCGCTCGTAGACACATCCCGTATAGCACCAGATGGTCTTGTTGGGGACTTCGGCCTTCACGCGGCGGAGGAACGGCACCAGAGCCCGCTGATTGGAGGGTTCCATCGGCTCTCCGCCCAGCAGAGTCAGTCCAGTCACCCATTCCTTCCTGAGTTCGACGAGAATCGCGTCCTCGACTTCCCGCGTGAACGGCTTGCCCGAATCGAACGCCCAAGTCCGCTCATTGAAACAGCCCTTGCAGCGATGCGTGCAGCCTGAAACGAAAAGGGACACGCGAATGCCCTCGCCATTCGCAATGTCGCTTTTCAGTATCTCGCAATAGTTCATCGGTCAGCGGCAACCGTCGGAACACATGGTCTGCGAGACGTGGAGGACTCGTTCCTTGATCTCCTGCGTGCGGCCCTGATTCCAGAACTGGGATCCGATGTAGCCGCACGTCCGGCGGGCGACGTTCATCTTGCTCTGGTCCGTGTTGCCGCACTTCGGACACTTCCAAATCAACTTGCCGTTCGCGTCCTTCACGATCTCGATTTCGCCGTCCCAGCCGCACACCTGGCAGTAGTCGCTCTTGGTGTTCAACTCGGCGTACATGATGTGCTCGTAGATGAACTGCATGATTTTGATTACGGCCGGCAGATTGTCCTGCATGTTCGGCACTTCCACGTACGAGATGGCGCCGCCCGGCGAGAGACGCTGGAATTTCGCCTCCAGCGCCAGCTTCTCGAACGCGTCAATCGGCTCCGTCACATGGACATGGTAGGAGTTCGTGATGTAGTTGCGGTCCGTTACGCCCTTGACAATGCCGAAACGTTCCTGCAGGCACTTGGCAAAACGGTAGGTCGTCGATTCCAGCGGCGTGCCGTAGAGGGAATAGTCGATCTTCTCGGCCTCTTTCCACTTCTTCGTGTAGACGTTCAACTGGGTCATGATGTCCAAACCCAGAATCTCGCCGTTGAATTCCGTCAATTTCTTGCCGATCAAGGCGTAGACACATTCCCACAGGCCCGCGTAGCCAAGCGAGATCGTCGAATAGCCGCCATGGAGGTACTTGTCGATCCTTTCCCCCTTCTGCAGGCGGAGCAGCGCGCCATGCTGCCACAGAATCGGCGCGGCGTCGGACAGCGTCCCCGTGAGACGTTCGTGGCGGCACTGCAGGGCGCGGTGGCACAGTTCCATGCGCTCATCGAAGACTTTCCAGAACTCCGTCAAGCGGCGCTCGTCGCCCGCCCCCGCACCTGCGTTCTGAACGGCCGTCAGCGCAATGTCCACGAGATTGACCGTCACAACGCCCTGGTTGAAGCGTCCATAGTACTGGGGCTTTCCCGCCTCGTTGATGTAGGGCGTCAAGAACGAACGGCACCCCATGGCCGTATAGCAGTTGCCGTTTCCCTGCGCATCAATCTTGAGGTTCTTCATCACCTTCTCGGAAATGTAGTCCGGCACCATGCGCTTGGCCGTGCATTTCGCCGCGAGTTCCGTGAGATACCAGTAGGGCGTTCCTTCGCGGATGTTGTCCTCTTCCAGCACGTAGATGAGTTTCGGGAAGGCCGGCGTCACGTAGACGCCGACTTCGTTCTTCACGCCCTCGATACGCTGGCGGAGGGTCTCCTCGATGATCATTGCGAGGTCCTTTTTCTCCTGCTCGTTCCGCGCCTCGTTGAGATAGAGGAAGACGGTAATGAACGGCGCCTGACCGTTCGTCGTCATGAGCGTCACCACCTGGTACTGGATCGTCTGGACGCCACGGACGATTTCCTCGCGCACGCGTTTTTCGACGATTGCCTTGACTTTGTCGGCCGGAACCTCAACCCCTGCAATCTTGAACTCTTCGGCCACTTCGCCGGCAATCCGATCACGACTGACCTGAACGAAAGGAGCCAGATGGGTGAGGGAGATGGACTGGCCGCCGTACTGGTTGGAGGCCACCTGGGCGATGATCTGCGTCGCGATATTGCACGCCGTCGAGAAGGAATGCGGACGGTCGATCTTCGTCCCGGAAATGACCGTGCCGTTCTGGAGCATATCTTCGAGATTCACGAGATCGCAGTTGTGCATGCGCTGCGCATAGTAGTCCATGTCGTGGAAATGGATCAGCCCCGCCTCGTGGGCCGCCACGATGTCTTCAGGCAGCAGAATGCGGCGCGAAACGTCCTTCGAAACGGCCCCTGCCATGTAGTCGCGCTGCGTCGAGTTCACAACCGGGTTTTTGTTTGCGTTTTCCTGCTTCGCCTCCTCGTTCGTGCAGTTGATAAGTGAAAGGATCTCGCCATCGGTCGTATTTTTCCGACGTTTCAAGTCCTGGATGAAACGGTATTTGATATATTTCTTGGCAATGGCGCTACCGCCGGCTTCCATGATCTTCGTTTCCACGAGATCCTGCACCTCTTCCACGCTCAACGCACGATCATGCGAAGCGGCAAATTCCTCAATCTGCGCGGCGATTCGCTCAATGCGCGCATCAGTGAGCCGATCGGCGTCTTCCACCGTGGCATTCGCCTTTCGAATCGCCGCCGCAATCTTGGATGCGTCGAAAGGCGTTTCTTCACCATTGCGCTTGATGATGTTCATTGATGACTTCCTTTTCGTTGCAAGATTTTCATTAAATCATTAAAATCAAAAGTCGTGAATCCGGGATTCAAGACAATAAGCACCCCAAGGCCAGACGCCTCATCGACGAGACCCTCCCCGGGGGAACGAGGCTATGATACCACAGGAAGAATGAGACGGTCAACCCTGAAATCCATATATTGTGTATCTATTTTCAATAGATGTCTATATGTTGAATTCAAAGCTTAAAAACGCCAAAAGAAAAGCCTCGACAATCGGACTCTCCAATCCATGCAGACAACGTCTGACATGCAGTCATGCCATGCCTCTCCCTGTTCCCCAGAACTCCTCATGGAGACCACTCCGCACCATAATCACATGAAAAATCCCCATGTCCCGCTGAACTGCCGGAGACAGACATCCGCAGTTCTAAAGCCCGCTAGCGGATAGTCTCCCGCGCTATCCCCAAAGACCTCTCACGGCCACAAACACCCGGCGAACGTTCTGAACGAAGTGCGCAGATCGGAACGCAACCGGTCAGACCGACAAAGACGATCTTCGGGGACTGTCCCCGTGTCTATTCATCAGATAGCCGCCATTCCAGGCACCGACGCACGGAACCGTCACGCACGTTTCGTCGCCTTTGCGCTCAACCGCCAGCCGCTACTGCGTTGCCGGCCTGAATGCCAGCGTCTCGCCCGGGAACCTGTCAACCTCGATGGTGGGTTCGTTGCTGAAGCGCGTCCGTCCTTTGTCGCCCAATGCAGATCAGGACAAGCAGACCCTTTTCCGCGTCAGGCCCGACAACCGCGC
>JBJEWF010000035.1:0-5112 GCA_051884915.1 Kiritimatiellia bacterium | reverse complement strand
GCTCTGGTGAATATCTGGGATAATTTATCCCGGATTTTCCGGGATAAGGGTGTGTATACAGTACCATTGATACACTAAGCCTCTTGTGATATAATCCCTTAAGCCCTCAAGCCATGCAGCTCGATAGACGTTCGTTTCTGCTTTGCAGCTCGTCCGCCCTGGGCGGATGCGTGCTTCCGCCCGACTTCTTCGGGACGGGGACGCCGCTCATGAAATTCGGACTGGTGAGCGACGTACATCTGGGCGGCGAGGGCAAGGAGGCCGACCTCGAGAGGACGCTCCGTTTCTTCGACGCCCAGGGCGTCGATGCCGTGATGATCCCGGGCGACATCGCCCACTCGGGACTCATCCGGGAGTTCGAGCGCCTGGCCGCCGTCTGGTACGCGGTCTTCCCGAACGACCGCGGGGCGGACGGGCGCGCGGTCGAGAAGCTCTTCGTCTCCGGCAACCACTGTCTGGACGGCTGGGCCGGACGCTGGAAGGGCTGGAGCGAGGCGCGTCTGCGCAGCGAGCGGTTCAACTATGCGGACAATCCGCAGCGGATGTGGCGGCGTCTCTTCCGGGAGGACTGGCAGGGCATCTTCGTCCGGCACGTGAAGGGCATCCCCTTCATCGGCGCGCAGTGGAAGAGCGAACAGGCGCCGTTCATCAAGCCGCCGATCGCCGAGACGGTCGCGCGGCTCGCCCCGACCTTCGACCCCCGGCGGCCGTTCTTCTTCTTCCAGCACAATCCGCCGGCCGGGACGTGCTGCGGCCAGGCGGGCGACGCCGAGGTGACGGCCGCGCTCAAGGCGTGGCCGAACGCGGTCTCGATCTCCGGGCACGTCCATCGCTCGATCGCGGACGACCGGAACGTGTGGCAGGGCGACTTCACCGCCATCAGCGCGGGCTGTCTGCACGAGGCCTTGGGCGGACTCGACTACCGCAACGTCAACTACGTCTGGCACAAGCCGTCCTGGACGAAGCCGATGCGCATGGCAGGATGGATCGCGCGCGGCGGCTGCTGCTCCGTCGTCGAGGTCTTCGCCGACCATCTGGTCGTCCACCGCCGGGGCGTCCAGATCGACGAGGCGTTGGGCGAGGACTGGTCGGTGCCGTTGCCGGCCGCCTACGGGAGGGGATTCGATTTCACGGTGCGCGCGAACCGGATGGTCGCGCCTGAATTCGCGTCCGGTGCGAAGGCCGCGGCGACGTTCTGCCCGAAGGGTCATCCCGAGCAGGCGAGACGCTTCGCCGGAGAGCCCTGCGTGGCCGTCGAGTTCCCGTCGGCGCAGACGCCGCGCGGCGTCGTCCGTGAATACGAACTGGCGGCCCGGCTTCAGAACGGGGCGGAACTGGTCCGGACCAAGGTGCTTCCGAACGGTTTCGGTCTCAACAAGGCGCGGATGACCGAGCCGGGGGTCTGCCTGTTCCGGACGCGCGAACTCGCGGGGGAGCGTCCGGTCGTCTTCTCGGTGACGGCGCGGGAGTGCTTTGGCAAGGGCGGCCGCCCGATCGTGTCCGCCCCCTTCTCCTTCAGCGAGACGGCGGCGCTCAAGGCCGCGCGCCGGCTGGTGTGGGGCGACGAATTCGACGGGGCGGACCTCGACCCGAAGAAGTGGCGCTTCCGCGCCACGATGAACTCGACGGACTGCCTGTACGCGAACGACGCGCGGACGTATGAGGTGAAGGACTCGAAACTCTGCCTCCACGTCCGCCCGTCCCCGGATCCGGCGAAGCGGTGTCTGCTCGCGCGCGGGGTGGCGACGCACGAGACCATGGGCTTCAAGTACGGCTATCTCGAGATGCGCGCGAAGGTTCCGTTCCGGCACGGCGCCTGGCCGAGCTGGTGGATGACCGCCACGCCCGGTCTGCGGACATGTGACTGGATGAGCGAGATCGACATCTTCGAGGTCTTCTCCAACCGGGACACCGTGGTGGCCAATCTCCACAAGTGGGGCAAGTGGAACGCGGCCACGAAGAAGAGCGAGCATGTGATGCTGCCGGGTGGCGAGGGCGGCTCCGCCCATGTCGACCGCGCCTATCGTCTTCCCGACCCGGACAAGCTGAACGACGAGTTCCACGTGTACGGCTACGAATGGACGCCGAAGGAGATGAGCTTCTTCGTTGACGGGCTCCGGTACTACACGGTGCCGATCGACGAGGATCACGACTATTCACCGGCTCCGATGAAGGGCATGGCGGGGCATCACGACTTCCACAGCGTGATCTTCAACAACGAGGTCTTCACGCCGGGGCACGGCTGGATGCCCAAAGACAAGGAGCTCAAGCCCGAGAATCTGCCAATCCACTATGAGATCGATTGGATCCGCCTTTGGCAGAAGGACGGCGAGGAACTTCGCCTCCTGGCGAAGTAGCATCTCGCCGCGCGACCAGGGGGAGAAAAGGGTCAGAGTTTATCTATACAGTACCATTGATACACTAAGCCTCTTGTGATATACCCCGAGTTTGCCACTTGAAAATTCGAAAATCACGTTGAAGCCCAAGCCCGCATGCGTTTTCCGCTTGTGGGCGTCATAATTTCTGGTAATGTGGCAAAGTCTGGGATGTGTATCAATAAGGTCAGACCCTTTTCTTTTTGTGGACCGCAACCGAGACTCGAGCCTCGGTGGCACATCGCCGGAGGCCGTCCTGCATTTCACTGCCCGATCACGCCCGAAGTTGCGCCGTGTTTCGGTTTGTGCTAGAATCACGGCATGAAGAATCAATTTTTCCTCGGCTGCTGTGTGTGTCTTGTCTCGGCGCTGTGCGCGGCGCCGGCGCCGGAGCCGCAGTGCATCTGGCCGGCGGACGGGATGACGGTCGTGCCGGGCGACTGCGTGTCCGTGACGCGGGTCGGCGACATGGTGCAGGTCGACGTGGGCGCGTGCCGGAAGACCGTGTGGCCGGCCGTGTACTTCCGCTTCGCGGCGACGACGAATCTCTCGGACGCGGGCGCGGTGCGCGTGACGCTGACGAACCGCACCGACGCGGCGCTCGTCCTGCACGTGAAGATCAAGGCGACGACGGTGCAGGGGCGCGTCCCCGACGCCGGCACGACCCTGCCGCCGCATGCGGCGAAGACGTTCTGCCTGCCGCTCCGCCTCGAGCGCTGGGTCTTCGATGCCGATCCGAAGCTCAAGGGGCTGAAGCGCAATCCCGCGGTGGGCGGCGGGTCCTCGTATGCGCTTGAGCGGACGCACGCGATCTCCGTCTACGCGCCGCAGGGGGCGTCGGACATCTCCTTCGGCGTCTTGCGGATGGAGCTCGAGCCGGGGGACGGGAAGCCGTCCGCACGCGGCGTCCTGAAGGCGGCGGACTTCAATCCGTGGGTCGACGAATTCGGCCAGGCGCGGTTCGCCGAGTGGCCGGAGAAGGTGCGTGCGGCGGAGGATCTGCGCCGGCGCGGGGCCGAGGAGGCGGCCGCGCTTGCGGCGCGTCCGGACGGCATCCCCGAGGCGGACCGCTTCGGCGGCTGGGCGGGGGGGCCGCAGCTGAAGGCGACGGGCTTCTTCCGCACGGAGAAGATAGACGGCCGGTGGTGGCTGGTCGACCCGGACGGGCATCTCTTCTTCTCGCACGGCGTGAACTGCGGCTGGGAGCTGGCGCCGACGGGCATCTCGGGCCGCGAGGCGTACTTCGAGAAGCTGCCGCCGAAGGAGGGCGCCACGAAGCAGTTCTGGACGCTCCACACGAAGCCGAGCTTCCGCAACTTCTACAGCGACACGAACAACGTGCCGTACTGGACGTTCTCGTTCAGCGGCTACGACCTGTGGCTCAAGCACGGCGACGGCTGGCGGCAGGCGAACGTCGAGACGACGGCGCGCCGGATGCGCGCGTGGGGCCTCAACACGGCGACGGGGGCGTCGGGCGAGCTCCGGAAGATGCGCACGGTGCCGTACGTGACGTCGATCGGACCGCGCGCGCGTCCGATCGAGGGGGCGAACGGCTACTGGGGGAAGCTGCTCGACCCGTTTGCGCCGGAGTTCGCGGAGAGCTGCGCGAAGGCCGCGGCACAGGCCCGGGCGTACGGTACGAACGAATGGTGTCTGGGCTGGACGTCGAACAACGAGCTTTCGTGGGGGCGCGACGGCGCGTCGCTCGCGCGGGACGTGCTGGCGTCGCCGGACGGCCAGCCGGCGAAAGTCGCGCTGCTGCGGATGCTGTCCGAGAGGGGGCTGACGCCCGAGACGGCGAAGAAGGAGGACTTCCGGCTGCTGGGCGAGGCCGTGGCCGAGAAGTACTACGCGACCGTCCGGGCGGCGATCAAGTCCGTGGCGCCGAACCACCTGTACATCGGCGACCGCAACGACAAGAAGAACCCCGAGACCCTCCGCGCGGCGTCCCGCTACTTGGACGTCGTGACGGTGAACACCTACGATTACCAGCCGACGGTGCAGCTGCCGAAGGGGTCGGAGGACAAGCCGCTGCTGGTGACGGAGTTCCACTTCGGCTGCTACGACACGGGCTACTTCTACGCATCGCTCATTCCGGTGAAGGATCAGCGGACGCGGGCGGCGTGCTACCGCACCTACGCGTACGCGGCGGTGGACAACCCGAACTACGTGGGCGTGCACTGGTTCTGCTGGCGGGACTGTCCGATCACCGGGCAGCTGGGCGAAGGGGCGAACGCGCAGTGCGGGCTCGTCTCGACGACGGACATTCCGTACGCGGAGCTGGTCGGGGCGATCCGGGAGGTCTCGGCGACGATGTACCGCCGGCGCGCCCCGTAGATGAAGCGTTCAACGCTCGAGGTTCCGGGTTGCGCGGCGGCCGGGCGCGCGCAAGACCATTCGGCCCGCACATCCACCAATAGTCGGCTTTAAGCGCGAAGCGCTTCCGGGACGCGGGACACGAGGCGTCCCACGGGTTCAACAGTCTCGAATCCCATCCCTGCAAGCCGATTACATCTTACGGAGAACGAGCCGCGCAACCGACGAGTCCATTACGGCCGGCCTTTTTTTATAATTACCATTTGACAAACAGGGGGGGGGGGGAAATAGAATATGTTTGTCGTGGAAATCGTGTAGGTTTATTGCGGGAAAGGAAAAAGGGACGGTTATGCCAGTGGTAAAAAATCTTGGCGGCACGGTTGCCGGCAGAAGGCTGTCGTGCGCGTTGTTTGCATTGTCG
>JBJEWF010000034.1:0-5231 GCA_051884915.1 Kiritimatiellia bacterium | reverse complement strand
CACCCCCCCCCCCCCCCCCTCAAACTTGCGCGGATTTGACAAGGAAAAAAAAAATGACTATAATACGGGATAGTCTGTCTCGGCGGGGTTGCGGTCGGGGCGGAACGGCCGGCGGCGCGTTTCCGGTTGCCGTGACAGGTTGGAGGCAAGCGTGACAGGGTGAACGAGGGGGATGAATGTCCATGGCGTCCGATGCGAGAACGTTGTTGGGAAGACCGTTTACATTCGCGTGGCCCGTGGCGGGGCTTGCCGCCGCGCTTGTCACGACCCTGCCTTGCGCGGCGGCGGACGGCACCTGGATCAGTACGACCACGGGCGGCGACTGGAACGACACGGCAAACTGGGAGGACGGCGTTCTTCCGGGCGACGGCGGTGTGGCCACGTTCGACTTCTCCGGACAGACCAATTCGATCCTCCTCTCCGGCGACGTCGCCGTCGAACTCTCCGAACTGCGCGTAAGCAGCCGGACGGTGGCGGACGACAACATCGAACTCTATCTCAGAGGGCCGAAGGTCACGCTCGTGCCGCCGGCGCGGATCGTGCGCAGCGGTGCGAGTCTCAACGTCTCTTCCGAAACCTTCGTTTGCACCGGGGATCTGACGGTCGAGGGACTGGGGCGCACGATCCTGAACGGGTCGCAGGCGCTGGGCGGACGGCTCGTCCTCAAGGATCTCGGGTGGGTGCGCGCCGTCACCGACGAGTCCCTGGGGTCCACGCCGGAGACGCTGGTCCCGGACGCGATCGTTCTCGATGGCGGCATTCTCCAGAACGGCGGAGATACGACGCTGGCGGCGACGCGCGGCATTACTCTTACCGAGAAGGGCGGCGGACTGACGGCCGGCTACCCGAAACCCGCGAAACTGACGGTGTCCGGTCCGATCACGGGTCCCGGCGATCTGCGCATCTGCTACGAGAACAGTCCGGTCATGCTCTCCAACCCCGCGAACGACTGGACGGGCGACACGAACGTCGGCATGTGCGACACCTGCGTCACGGCCTACAGCGATTGGTTCTCGCTGCTGCTCGGCGCGGATGAGGTGATTCCGCACGGTACGGGACATGGCGTGCTGAATCTCGGCGTCGAGGGGGAGAGGCGCCGGAAGCCGGCGCCGTTCGATCTGGACGGACACGTCGAGACGGTGAACGCGGTCAATTCGACGGTCTGGGGGCGCGTGCGGAGCACGACGCCCGGCGGCAGACTCAAGACCTGCGGCGAGCAGGACATGGATTTCCGCGGCGAGATCCGCGAAGGCGCGACGGTCGAACTGCGCGGCACGGGCCGCATGAGCATGGCCGAAGTCACGGCGCACGTGGTGGGCGAACTCGCTCTCCACTCCGGCGCGCTCGATTTCGCGGCAGCGGCAATCGACCCGGTCGGCCGGCTCTCCTATTACGGTGGCGACGCGACGGTCGTGTCGCGCTTCAACGAGACGAACAGCGCGCTGACGTACGCCTCGACTTTCGTCGGCATCCTGGATCTGAAGGCGGACATGACGCTGACGGTCGCGGCGGATGCGGTCCCGTTCGTGTTCGGTGGCAGCCTGATAGCGGATGCGGCGGAACCGCACACGCTGACGGTGGTGACGGCCGACGGCTCGCCGCTGCGGCTGGGCGGCGCGACCGCTTCGGCGTCCGCGTTCATCAAGGCGCCGATCGTCTGTGCGAACGGCATCGTCATGTCGGACTACGTGTGGCTGCAGAGCGCGTTGCCGGAGGATGTCGACGTCGAGGACGGCACGACGCTGACCTACGACTACGCGGGCGCGCTGGCGTCCGACATCACGCTCGGCGCGACGAATCTGCGCGTGACGTCCGAAGGCGTCGGCGATGGCGCGATCATCGTGCCGACAGGGCGCCGGGTGATCTTCTCCACGCAGAGCCTTGCGGCCGACGGTTCCCGCAGCGACGATGCGGCGACGACGCGCACGTACGCGAATCCCGTCATTCTGCAGGGCGGCACGCTTGAGTTCGACGGTGCGGGCACGACGCGGTTCAACGGCGCGGTCAGCGGGAGCGGCACGATTGCCGTGACCGGTTCCGGCACGGTCGTGCTCGCGGACGGCCAGGCGCTTGAGGCGGGCTGCCGGATCGACATCGGGAAGGGGACGTTGCGTGTGGCGTCCGGCGACGCGCTCGGCGCGGCGACGATCCGGATCCAGAATGGACGCTTCGGCAATGCCGACGGCGTCTCCATCACGGTACCCAATCCCATGGTCGCGAACCTCGGCGGCATCGACGTGCTGGGTGCGGACGCGACGGTGACCCTCACGGGCGCGGTTTCGCACGAGGCGCCGATCACGAAGTGGGGCGAGGGCACGCTTGTGCTCGGCGGCACGGAGCCGAATGCCCATGCGATGCACGTATGTGGCGGCACGCTGGTGCTGGGCAAACCGTCGGCAATCGCCGGCATCGTCGGCTGCGATTCCGGCTGCACGGTCCGCGTCGACGCGGACATGGCCGTTCTGCAGAGTTCCGCCTCCTGCGTCTCGCTCGGCGGCGGCACGTTCGACCTTAACGGACACGATGTCGCCGTGGAGCAGTTCGACGCGTGCCTGGCGGGGTCGCTTGTGACGAACGGCGGCGCCGCGGACGCGACGTTCACCGTGCTCTCGACCAGCAACATCACCGCGCCGCTGACGCTCGCGGATGGTGCGGGCCGGCTCTTCATCCGCAAGTACGACCCCTGCGTCTGGGACCTTTCGGACGCCACGCTTGCCAACAGCGGACTTTCGGCGACGAACGGCGAGGTGCGTCTTGCGGCGCCGCGCACGGTCACGACCTCGTATCTGCGCTTCACGGCGGGCAAGTCGCGTCCCACGGGCTCCTACGTGAACACGGGCATCCAGTTCTCCGAACTGACGCCGATGCTGAACGGCGAGGCCGTCGCATGGCCGGAGGGCACGACCGCGACGTCGGCGCATCCGACCAGTGGCGGCGAAATGGCGGCCAATGTCGTCGACGGCAATGTGGTTACCAAGTGGTATTCCGGCCAGGGCCTCAACATGCCCGTCACGATCACGTGCGGCGCGCCGGTCACCTTCGACGCGTACAGGTTTTCGACGGCGAACGACGCGGCCGGCCGCGATCCGGTGAGCTGGAAGCTCGAAATCGGCACCGAGGCGGACGGGTCCGTGATCTGGACGATCCTCGACGAGCAGGCGGACATGATGGACGTCGTGCCGGAGTCGCGCTTGACGTACACGCCGGCGTTCTCCGTGGTCGACCGGCAGGTGCACGCCGCGCTGCCTGCGGGCTACGCGCTCGACGTGCGGGGAGGCGCACGGGTCGTCTTCGCGGACGCGGGCGACCGCCTGACGGCGCTGACGGGCGATGGTCACCTCGTGGCTACCGGCAAGGTGTCTCCGACGCTCGTGACGGGTTCCGCCTTCACGGGCGGCATTTCGGGCGAGGCCCCGGTCTCGCTCGTCTTCGGGACGGCGGAGATCCCCGGTTTCTTCGGCGATGCCGTCGGCACGACGTTTGTGAACGATGGCGTGGCGGGAAGCCTGACCTTCGCCGACCGCGGCGTCTGCATGACGTTCGCGGGACTGGCCGACGGCGCGGCGGCGCTGGGACTCGCGCTCACGGGCGACACGATGCTCGTCGCCGCCGGCTCCGGCGGTACCCACACGGGCCCGACCACGGTCGGTGCGGGCGCGATGCTGCTTTCGAGCGTGGGCGTGTGCGCGAAGTACATCCGCTTCACGCCCATCAAAGGATCGGGCGGACAGACGGGACGGAACATCCAGTTCTCCGAGCTCCAGCTGCTCGTCTCCAATGTGCATTCCCCGTGGCCGGAGGGTTCGGTCGCAACAAGCACGGGCGACTCCGCCTTCAAGGACGAGGGCGTCCAGCAGCTGCTGGACGGTTCGGTCGACACGAAATGCTTTTGGGGCGGAGATGTCGCGCCCGTGCTGATCGAGATGCCGGCGACCGTCTACTTCGACGGCTACCGCTGGTATACGGGCAACGATTCGATGACCATACGCAACCCCGTCTCCTGGCGGTTCGAGTATTCGGTGGACGGCGAGAGTTGGACGATCCTCGACGAGCAGACGGACCGCGAGACGACGACGCAGACCAAAACGCTGGCCTACACGTTCTCGGTGATGGACGGAGTGGCCGTTGCGTGGGACGGCCTCTCCGATGTCTCCCCGGTCACGGTTGCCGACGGCGGCACGCTCTACATTTCCGGAGTCGAGGAGACATGCGGCGGGTTGTCCGGCGCGGGCACGCTGCGGATCGAGAACGGCACGGCGCGCCTGAACACGACGGCGGACGCCGTCTTCTCCGGCGCGGTCAATGGCGTGGGCGTGTTTGCGAAGACAGGCTCGGCGCGGCAGACGCTCTCCGGCGCGGTCGCACTGGACGGTACGCTCGTCGTCGAGGCCGGCGTGCTCGACCTGACGGGCGCGACGCTGACGGGCGTCACCAACATCGTCCTGAAGGGCGGTACGCTCGTCGGCACGGCGTCGGTGGCGGGCGACCTGACGGTCGCAAGTCAGGGTGGCGCGTACGGCGCCGAACTCGCGGTCGCCGGCGTGCTGAAGCTTGAGGGCGCGCTGACGCTCGCGACGGGCTTCGCGGGGAGCGCCGTCCGCGGGAACGCATTTACTTTCGCGTCGACGGACGCCGCGTCGCGGGCGCTCTTCCTGGAAGCGACGGCGGTCGAGGACCTGCCGCGCGCGTGGAGGCTCAACCTGTCCAGCGGTGACAGGCGCCTTGGCTGGAGCGTGACGCCGGGCGGTACGGCGATCCTCATCCGGTGATCTGCATGGACGCGACGGCGGTCGATGCAAGGTCGTACTGTGATTTTTCCGCGAGCCTGGCGGCGCGCGGCTACATCAGAGCGGGGTGATGCCATGACCAAAAGGCCTTCGCGGAGTTCCGGAGCCGTTGCGACATCGTCAGGAACTGGCGGGCGAAGGACCCGTGGTGTGACAACCCTTTCTCACGGAAGGATGCGCTGGGGATTTCTGAATTGCCCGCTCGCGATGATGCACATTCTGCGGTTGCCCGTAAATCCGCGATGGTGCATAATATCGGCGGAAAATTTACAAATCTTTAGCGTTCTGCGCTATCGATGGACACGGTCGAAAGCTGGAAAGTTCTACATGAGTGTCCGCGATACACGGAATGCGCCTACTCTGGGCGCATTTTCTTTCGTGAGACTCATAGGCTTTTCCAGGGCCTCGACTGAATCACGGACGGAAATCGCGCCCTCTTCTTTT
>JBJEWF010000033.1:0-5317 GCA_051884915.1 Kiritimatiellia bacterium | reverse complement strand
GATCAAGGCGGTCAACGCCTCCGGCTACGCGACGACGACGACGCTGGTGGTCAAGGTGAACAATTTCGTCTCGCCCGACATTCCCGTCGAGGACGCCTATCCGACCGAGATGGTGGGCGTGGCGGTCGAGATCGCCTCCGAGGCGTTCGCGGGCTGCGCGGTGTCGGGCCTTCCGACTGGGCTGAAGTTCGCCAACGGGGTGATTTCCGGCGTGCCGAGCAAGGCGGGCAGCTACACCGCGATTTTCACGAAAGGCAAGTCCAAGGCCAGTTCGACGTTCACCGTCCTGCCGCTGCCGGCGTCCGTGGTGGCCACGTTCGCGGGCACGGCGGTCGGCGAGACGGACTGCGGCTCCGCGACGCTGACCGTGGCGGCGGGCGGCCGCATCAGCGGCAAGGTCCTGCTGGCGGGCGCGTCGTGGGCGTTCTCGGCCACGTCCTTCGATTCGTCGAGCACGTTCGGCGCGGACGGCACGAACCTGCAGGTGGTGGCGACGGCCAAGGCGGGCACGGCGACGCAGCCGGTCGTGCTGCGCGTCTCCGGGGAGGCGGCCGCGGGCGAGATGGGCGAGGAGAGCCCGGTCGCGCTCGACCTGCGCCCGACGGCGGGCAAGGACGCGGCGCGCCTGGCGCAGGCCCTGACCTACGCCGGCGTCTACACGGTCTCGCTCGGCTGCGACGAGGCGGGCTACGGGTATCTGTCGCTCACGGTCGACAAATCGGCGAACGTGAAGGCGACCGGCAAGCTGCCGGACGGGACGGCGGTTTCGCTGACGGCGCCGCTGCTCGTGGACGGCGAATCGGCGAGCGCCGTCCTCTATCTGGCGCCGAGCGGCTACAAGGGCGGGTGCGTGTTCGGCGTTCTGCGCTTTTCGCGCGGCGACGGGGCGGACGCGCCGGGCGAGATCGACGGCGACGATTTCACCTGGGTGTCGAAGGCGTCCGACGCGTCGATGGAATACGGCGCGGGGTTCGACCGGACCCTCTCCGTCACCGGCGCCTGGTACAACCGGCTGGGCGCGCTGTCCGACTACTACGGGACGCTGGCGTTCAATGCCGAGCTGCCCACGTACTGGGCCACGATCAGGGAGATCGAGGACGGAAAGGCGACGACCTCCCTGGAGGAGGCGGAGGCCGCCGATCTCGCCTGTCTGGCGGAGCTGACGGTGAGCGTGTCGGGTTCGCGGTTCGTCGTGGACCAGGGCGCGGCGACGACCCCCGTCCAGGTCGACGGCGAGTGGACGTACGAGGGCGCGAACGACGCGGCGCTCGCCTTTGCCTTCACGCAGGCCACCGGCATCTTCAAGGGCAGCTTCACGGCCTACTACGACTACGCGTCGCAGGTGAATTGGGACACGGACCGGGAGGTGCAGTCGCACGTGGCCAGGAAATACAGTTTCGAGGGCATCGCCGTCCAGGCGGAGGCCGCGCTGATGCGCGGTTTCTTCCTGAGCACGGCCGTCGGCGTCTACGAGGACGACGCCGGCGCGGAGAAGACCTTCACCTACGTGCAGTCGAATCCCGTCAGTTTCGAGTGAGGTCCCGCGGCGGAACCGGAAAGAAGGGCGAAAGGGCAGAATGAAGAACTGGAGAACAAAGGCCGTCCTGGCGCTGTCGGCTCTGGCGGTTGCCGTCCTGGTCGGCGCGGGCTGGCTGTTCATGCGTCCCGCCGCCCGGGCGGACAAGGCCGCCAAGGCGCGCGGCCCGGGGATCAGCGACGTGCTGTCCACGTCGCGGCGGCCGGCGGAACGGGAGCGGCAGCGGCAGGCTTCGCGCGACGGCCGGCGGAAGAAATGGCAGGTCAAGCTGGACGCCGGCACGCGGATCAAGCCGGATCTGGGCCTGAGCGGCGAGGAGGAGGGGAAACTGTCCGAATTCTGCCGGCAGGTCCTCAAGGAGGTTCAGGACGCGCTGGACAAGGAGGACCTGAACGCCCTCGTCATCGTCATCGAGAAGATCCGCGACACGGTCGCGGACGCGCGCGCGCACGGCCGCGACGTGAATTCGGTCGTGCCCGAATCCGTCCGCATCTGCGCCGTCGAGGCGTGCGGCTGGTTCGGCGTGAAGGCGCTGCCGGAGATCATCGACGCGATTGCCGACGCGAGCGAGGAGGTGCGGCAGATGTCGGTCGAGCAGTACCAGATCGCCCTGGAGGACCCCAAGTTCGGCGACTACGACCGGGCCGAGCTGATCAAGGCGGCGGCGCGCGCGATCAACGACGCGGACGCGCTCGACACCATCTTCACCTCCATCAGCGACATGCGCAACTCGCTCATCGCGGAGACGCTCATCGACATTCTGAAGAACGGCACGCCGTCGGCACAGGCGGTGATCCGGGAGCAGATCGAGATCTACACCGAAACCGACGTCGCGACCGTCTCCGACATCGAAAAATGGCTCAAGGCGAATCCGGACGATCCGGATGACGACTATTTCTACGGGCCGCTGGAGCCGGACGAGACGGGCAGTCAGAAGAATGCGCCGGCGACGCCGTCGTGACGGCGGCTCCGGCGGCGGGGGCGCGGGCATGGAGATTCCGGGATACGAGATCGTCCGGCTGCTCGGCAAGGGCGGCATGAGCGAAGTCTACGAGGCGGAAAACGTCCGCCTCGGGTCGCGCCACGCCATCAAGGTCTACGCCTATCCGAAGGACGACGCCGACGTCCGCCGCCGGTTCGAGCAGGAGGGGCGGCTGCTGGCGAAGCTGCGGCATCCGCGGATCGTCGGCGTGACGGACATCGGGACGACGGACGACGGCCATCCCTATTTCGTGATGGATCTGGTCCTCAACCCGGAGGGGCGGTCGCAGACGCTGGCCGACGTGCCGGACGGCGAGGTGGACGAGGCGACGATCGGCCGCTGGTACGACGACATGCGCGACGGCCTGGCCTACATCCACGGCAAAGGCGTGGTCCACCGCGACTTGAAGCTGCAGAACGTCCTGATCGGGCCGGACGGGCATGCGGTGCTGACGGATTTCGGCGTGTCGCGGATTTTCGATCCGGCGGGCGGGCAGAACACGCTCGTCGACACGGTCCAGACCCTGGTGGGCATCCGCGAGGGGCGCCGGCCCGTGATGGGGTCGCTCGGCTACATGGCCCCGGAGCTTGAACTGGGGGTCGCGGCGTCGCCCCAGAGCGACTGGTACGCGCTGGGCGTGATCGTCTACAAGCTGCTGACGGGGACCTGGTGCGACGCGCGCACGGACGTGCGCGCCATGCTGGAGTCCTACGATCCGGCCTGGCTGCCGATTCTGCCCGCCCTGCTCCACGCCAATCCGGTCGCGCGGGAATGCCATTCGTTCCGCCAGGCGCACGAGCAGGTCTGCGAGCGGCAGCTGGCCGCCGGCGAGGAGGCGCGCTGGCGCGAAAAGGCGCGCGCGCGCCGCGCGCGGCATCTGGCGCGGCTGCTGCTGGCGGTTGCGCTGCTGGCCGCCGGCGGGCTGGGGACCGGCTGGGCGCTCGCGCGCGCCGAATGCCGGGGTCTGCGGGCGCGGCTCGACTGGTACGGCGGCCAGCCCAAGCCGATCTGCTTCGACGCGGTCGTGCGGATTCCGGCGGCCGCGCGCGCGGAGCCGAAGGAGGACGCGCGCGGCAACGTGGTGATGCCCTCGCGCGAGCAGTTCGAGCAGTCCCGCGACGACGCCTATGTCCTGCTGCGTCCGGTCTTCTCCGGGCTGCAGACGGGCACGCTGACGATTGAGAAGGCGATTGGCGAGCTGGAACGGCTGGCCGAGGAGCTGGGCGACGATTCGGACCGCTCCCCCTTCGACGATTTCGAGTTCGGCGGCAGTCCCTATCTGCCCGTCGGCGAGAACCGCCCGCTCCAGATGCTGCTGGAAGAGGCCGTCAAACGCCTGAGGGAGCTGGCCGAGACATGAGCGCGTTCCCCGTCACGTCGGCCACGATGTTCGCCCGGATCAAGGATCTCGGCCCGGGCGGCGACTCCGCCGAATGGGTCCGCTTCTGGGAATCCTACGCGGGCGCCATCCGCCAGTTCGCGATTCTCAAGGGCGGGGCCGAGAACGCGGACGACATCGTGATGGTGGTGCTCGGCAAACTGGTGGACGTCCTGCGCGCGGGGCAGTACACGCCCGAAAAGGGGCGCTTCCATTCCTATCTGGCCACGATGATCGTCAACGAGGTCCACATGGCCCACCGGAAGAATCTGGCGCGCGGGAGCGACCGCAAAGTCTCCCTGGACTCCCAGATGGAGCGTCCGGACGCCGACGGCTGCCGCACGCTGGGGGAAACGCTCGTGGCCCCCGAACCCGCGGACGACCGGCTGGACGAGGATTGGCACCGGGCCGTGCTGGCGAGCGCGGTCGAACACGTCCTGACGCGCACCGCGCTGTCCGACCGGGACCGCAAGGTCTACCGGGCCTATGTCCAGGAGGGGCGGGACATCGCCGAGGTCGCGCGCGAATTCGGGCTTTCGCGCAATGCCGTGAGCCAGATCAAGACGCGCATCGAGCGGCGGATCGTCGCGGTGGGAAAAGAGCTGGCCAGCCGCGAGAACGGCTGAACGAGGACGGAAAGGAGCGGAACCATGGCGGAAAAGACGAAACGTCCGGTGGAATTTCTTCTGGTCAGGTGCGAAATCGGGGGGATGCCCGCCAAGGTCCTGCCGAAAAGCCGGAACGTCGGGTGTCTGGAGCTGATCTGGCCGCGCGCGGGCATCGCGCGCAAGAGCGGGGCGCGCGAGTTCGTCTTCAAGAAGGGCGTGGCCGACTTCACGGCGGAGGACTGGACGCGGCGGTGCGTCTTCCGCGAGGAGGTCGACGGCCATTGCGGCGTGGCCGTCTCGATCACGGAGCCGGTCAGCGTCCAGCAGATCCGCCGGTTCCTCCGCCTGACGGCGAAATACGCGCTCAAGATGGAGGCCGACTTCATGGAGAAGGCGCTGGTCGGCCATGCGGACATCGCGAGTTCGCCCGTCGACGCGCTGGCGCAGATGCTCGGGGAAAAGGACACGCCGAAGACGATCGCCCAGGGCGTCGTCGACATCGCGGAGCTGCCGCCGGCGGGCGAGGAGCGGGAAATCGCGGTGCCGCTGTTCCGGACGCGGCTGCGGAAGAGCCCCTGCGGCACGATGACGCTGCTGCTGCGGTAGCCGGACCGGGGCGTCCGGGCCGCGCGCGGGAAATGTGCGCCGCGGCTGTCAGCGACGGCGTTTTGCGGCATATCCACAGACACGTGCAGGTCGTCGGAATCGGATGATGGTGGAATGAAAAAGTCAGTCAGGACATCTCTTGTGGCGGCAATCGCGCTGATCGGCGCGGTTGCGGGCGTTTGGACCTTGCGGCCGTCGCGTCGCCC
>JBJEWF010000032.1:0-5332 GCA_051884915.1 Kiritimatiellia bacterium | reverse complement strand
CCGACGCCGATCAAGAACCTGGGCACGATTTCCACGCCGGAGCCGCGCCAGATCAAGATCACGCCGTTCGACCCGACCGTGCTGGCCGAGATGAACAAGGCGATTCTCGCCGCCAATCTGGGCATGACGCCGCAGACGGACGGCAAGGTGCTGCGCATCACGATTCCCGAACTGAACGAAGAGCGCCGCAAGGAAATCGTCAAGCTGGCCAAGAAGCAGGCCGAGGACCAGAAGATCGCGATGCGCAACGTCCGCCGCGACGCGAACGACATGCTCAAGAAACTTGAGAAGGACAAGAAGATTTCCGAAGACGACCTGAAGCAGGGGCTGGAGAAGGTCCAGAAGGCGACCGACGACGGCATCGCCAGGATCGACGCCGAACTCAAGGCCAAGGAAGCCGAAGTGATGGCCGTCTGATTTCCGATGTTTTTCATACTGGAGACCGAAAATGGCTGATGAACCCGTGATGACACCGAGTGCCCCGGAAGAAGGGGGCGCGATTCCGCCGAAGGCCAACCCGTTTGGCGCGGCTCCCGCGCCGGCGGAGGAAAAGCCCGCCCCGTCGCCCGCCGGCGTTTCGACGATCCGCCTGAAGCCCGTCATCCGCAAGCCGACGATCCACCGTCCGACCGTGGGCGCGCGTCCCCCGGTGGTCGCGCCCGCGCCGGCGGTGGCCGCGGACGCTCCGAAGAAGTCGACGCAGAGCCTGAAGTCCGTGACCGGGCCGATTCCCGCCCAGGCCGTTCTCCGCAAGACGGGCATCGTCGCGGAAGGCATTCTGACGCCCGCCCAGCAGCAGGCCGCGAAATCGAAGACCTCCCGCATTTCGCTCGAATCCGCCATTGGCGTGGCGCCGGTGGGCGAGGCGGCCGCGGCGCCGCTGAAGACGATCCGTCTGCGCCGTCCGACCGATCTGAAGCCCCACCAGCCGCCCGCGAGCGTGCCGGCGGCGGTGCCGGCCGAGTCCGCTTCCGCCCCGTCTCCCGTGGAGACGGCGCCCGTTCCGGAGAGCGCCGCCGACGCGTCCGTCACGCAGAAGAAGACGCTGAAGCTCCACCGCCCGTCCATCAAGCGTCCGACGATGGGCGCCCCGGTGCCGGCGGCGGCGTCTGCGGCGGCGGATGGCGGCGACGTGCCCGAAATCGCCGACATCCCCGAAATCGCGGACATCAAGCCGCTGGACGCGGGCGCGTCTGCCGACGGCGAATCGGCCGACGTGCCGGGCTGGGTCGCCGCCCTGTCGCTTGTGACGGCGATTGCCGCGCTGCTGGTCGCCGGCGCCGTGACCTACTTCCTGTATCAGGAAGGCATGGGGCCGTCCGCGGGCGCGGAGGTTTCCGCGAACGAGATGCGCGTGATGTAGGGGCGGCGCAATGCGTCGATTCCTTGCGCTGACGAGTTCGGCCACGCTTCAGGCGCTGGCCGAACCTCTTTCTTCCATTCTCTTTCTCGTCGCGTTCCTCACGGTCCACCTCGTGCCCGTGTTCCATTACCATCAGTTCGGCGAGGCGGGCCGCCTGGCGCGGGAATGCGGGTTTTCCGTGCTGCTGGTGTTCGGCCTTGCTTTCGCGACGGCTTCGGCCGCCCGGACCGTCGGCGGCGAAATCGAGTCGGGCACGGCGGCGGCGGCTTTGGCGCGGCCGGTCTCGCGGCCGCTTTTCTTCTGCGCGAAGACGGCCGGCATCATGGCCGCCTTCGCCCTGTTTCTGCTGGGGGTCGCCGCCGCGACGCTGCTGGCCGTCCAGACGGCCGAGACGGGCGCCCATCTGCTGGCGGAGGGGGCGCCGTCGCACGTCTGGAAACCGGGGCTTGCGGCGGGCGCCGGCCTGACGGCGCTCGCCTTCGCGGGCGCGGCGGCGGCGAATCGCTTTGCCCGCCGCCGGTTCTGCGTGACGGCCTGCTGCCTGACGGCGCTCGCCCAGCCTCTCGCGCTGGGCCTGGCGGCGGCGTGCCGGCAGGGCCACGGGCATCTGCCGGCGCCGATTCTGCCGGCGTTGGCGGTTCTGGCGCTCGCCTGTTGCGTCTTCATCGCGCTGGCGGCCGCGCTCTCCGTGACGCTGAAGCCCGCGCCCGTGGCGGCGCTCGTGGGCGGCGCCGTCGTTCTTTCGTTCGTCTGGCCGCCGCGGGCCGTTCTGCCGGACATTTCGCGCTTCTGGCTGGTGGACCAGCTGGCGGGCGGCGCCCTGCCGCCGCCGGCGGATCTGCTGTCGGCCTCATGCGCGGCCGTCGCCCTGATCGTTTTCTGGCTGGGCCTGGGATCGGTGCTGATGGCGAGGAGGGAAATCCCATGAGCGTTCCCGTGATCGAAATGAAAGGCGTCAAGAAGACGTTTCGCGATTTTTGGCTGCGTCCGCTGGCCGAGGCCGTCCGGGGAATCGACTTGACGGTCGAGAAGGGCGACGTCTTCGGTCTGCTGGGCCCCAACGGTTCGGGGAAGTCGACGACGATCAAGTTGCTGCTGGGGCTTCTCGCGCCTTCGGCGGGCGAGATCCGCCTCTTCGGCCTTCCGCCGCGCGCCCGCGCGGCCCGCGCGCGCCTGGGGTATCTGCCGGAACTGTCCCATCTCCATCCGTTTCTGACGGCGCGCGAGACGATTCTCTACTATGCGGGGCTGTCGGGCCTTTCGGGCGGGACGGCCCGCGCGCGCGCGGACGAGCTGCTGGAGCAGGTCGGCCTGACGGCGGTTGCGGCGCGCGCGGTGGGCGGCTTCTCCAAAGGCATGGCGCGCCGCGTCGCCCTGGCCTCTTCGCTCGTCTCGCGTCCCGAACTGCTGGTCCTCGACGAGCCGACTTCCGGCCTGGATCCGATCGGCACGCGCGAGGTGAAGGACCTGATCCGCCGGCTGTCCGGGGAGGGCGTGACCATTCTGATGAGCTCGCATCTGCTGGGCGATTCCGAGGACGTCTGTTCCAAACTCGCCATCCTTTCCGGGGGGCGCGTGGCGGCCTGCGGGCGGACGGTCGACCTGCTGACGCGGACGCAGGACGCCCGTTTCACGATTGCCGGCATGGATGAGGACGCCGCGCGGGCGTTTGCCGCGGAAACCCAGGCGCGGCTGGGGCGGCCCGTCGTCTTCGACCATCCCAGCGTGCCGCTCGAAGATTTCTTCGCCGAGACGGTGGGGGCGAAATGACCGCGTCCTTTCTGCTGGCCTGGCGGACGCTCGTCCGCGGGCGCGTCCTCGCGCTTCTTCTGGCGGCGACCGCGCTCGACCACCTCTTTCTCCCGCTGCTCGTCCGGTCGAACGGGACGGCGGAAGGATGGCGCGAGATGTTCGTCCGCGTCGTGCCGGGTTCCGTTTTCCTGGTGACGGCCCTGACGCTGGTCGCCTGCGCCTGCGGGCTCGTGGCGCGGGACCGCGAACGCTCGCGGCTGGCGCTGGCGGTCCTCCGCCCCGCGTCCGGATTCGCCGTTGTGCTGGGCCGCTGGTTCGCGCTGTGCGCCGTCGGGGCGCTGGTTCTCCTGCTCAACGCCGGGCTGGGCGCGTTTCGCCTGTCCTCCGCGCCCCGCTGCCAGCATCATGTCCGTCCGGCGATGCCGCCCGTGGCGACGGTCGCGCGGGCCATGCTGGAGGACTATCTCGCGGACCCGCAGACGCCCGAGGCCGTTCGCAAGGCGCCCCGGGGAACCGTGCTGGAACTGCTGGCAAACAAGGAGCTGGACCGCTACGACGTCATCGCCGCGGGCCAGTCGATGCGCTGGCCGTTCCCGCCGAACGCCCTTGACGGGGCGGACAGGCCGGCTTTGAGGGCCCGCTTCGCCACGGCGTTCGAGATGAAGAAGCCCCTGCAGGGGACGTTCGCCATCGCGGATTTCGTCGCCACCGTCACGAACAGCACCCAGAGCGTGGCGGATTTCCCGCTGCGGCGCGCCGCCTCTCCGCTGACGGCCGTCGCCGTGGCCGATGGCGTGGCGAGTCTGCCGCTGTCCTTCGCCAACACGGGGACGGAGACGGTGATGCTGCGGCCGCGCCGCGACCTGGAACTGCTGCTGCCGGCCGACGCCTTTGGCTGGAATCTGCTGCGCGCGTCGCTGCAGATGTTCGCCACGCTGGCGCTGCTGTCCGGGTTCGGACTGTTCCTCTCGGCGGCGCTGTCGCGCCCCGTGGCCGTCTTCACGGCGCTGGTCGCCATTGCCGTGGCGCTGATGGCGCCCGGCGTGGTCGAGCAGTTCCCGGATGAACTGGGCACGACGTTCGCCAATCGCCTGGGGCTGGGCATCTCCCGGTTCATCCGCATGGCGACGTCGCTCGTGACGGCGGCGGATCCCGTTTCGGATCTGGCCACGGATACCTGCATCGAATGGCCCGACCTTTTCCGGTGCCTGCTGGTGAACGCCGGCGCCGTTCCCCTGGCCTTTCTGTCCGCGGCGTCCCTTCTCATCCGCCGCAAAGCCCTGCCCGATCACGCCTAGTTCCGGTTCCAAGTTCCCATGTTCAACCAGTTCCGCTTCGTCATCGTCGTCGCCCTCCTGGGAATCGCCGCCGCCCTGCTGACGGACAGGACGCGGCTGCCCCTCGCGTTGCGGGGCCTGAAACGGGTGCTCGGGAAGGACGCGGGACTCTCGCCGCAGACGGACCGGAAACGGAGCGTGTCGCCGCTGCGGCGTCTGCTCGCGTTCGCGTTGGTCCTGGCGGCGTTCGTCGTTGCCGTGCTTTAGGCCATCCGGCCGGGAAAAGTCTCTTGGGGACAAAAAAAAACGCGGCGCGCCCGCAGATGCAAGGCGAAAGCCGCTTATCCCGTTTCCGCCGCCGACTGGTGGAGAAGAAGAGATTCGAACTCTCGACCCCCACGTTGCGAACGTGATGCTCTACCAACTGAGCTACTTCCCCAGTGGCGGAAACGGCACACAGTATAGCAGAATGATCGGCAGTCCGCAAGGGGGTATTTGAAGAAATTCGCGGGGCGGATTCCCGCCCGTCCGCGCCTGCAGAAAAGCGGAATCGGCGGGCGTTCGGGCAACCATGCCCCTTGCCTCCAAGGACAAGGCAGAGCCAACTACGTTTTAGCCGCAAAGAGATATATTTTAGCCGCAAAGAACGCAAAGAACGCAAAGAATGGGAGGATACAAAGGATGCGGAAGATACAAAGAATGCGAAGGATGCAATCTCGCTTCCGTGAAGGCATTTGCATTAGTTTGCCACAACACCTCTTTGCGTTCTTTGCGTTCTTTGCGGCCCAAAAAAACGGCCGCCTTGCTGGCAGGGCAGGGATTGCGCTTTGGCTCGGAGGAAGAAATATGTTTTAGCCGCAAAGAACGCAAAGGGTGCGGAGGATACAAAGAATGTGAAGGGCGCAGTTTCGCCTCCAGACATGTTTTAGCCGCAAAGAAC
>JBJEWF010000031.1:18891-22978 GCA_051884915.1 Kiritimatiellia bacterium | reverse complement strand
TCTTGGCGGCACGGTTGCCGGCAGAAGGCTGTCGTGCGCGTTGTTTGCATTGTCGTTTGCCGGCGTCGCGTCCGTCTGGGCCGAGGACTACCTGGTCCAGGTGGAGGCCGGAACGGATGGAACGGTCACACTCACCAAAAACGGAGAACCCGTCACGGGGACTTCGGTTTCGGCGGGTCCGGACGACACGGTTGTCGTGACGGCAACGGCGGCGGAGGGGAAGCGTTTCGTCCAGTGGAAGGGCGAGAAGACCTCGTTCGCGGAAGGCAGCTATCTGGGCGACGCATCCGTCACGCTGCATCCCGTCGGCCCGACGACGCTCACGGCCCAGTGGGTCACGCCGAAGACGCGCACCTGGAATCCCACGACGACGACGGCCTCCGGAAGCAGCAATTTCTACTACTGGGCGACGCCGGAGAACTGGCTGGACGAGTCGGGGGAGACGGGTGCGCCGTGTCTCGGCGACACGGTCGTGTTCTCCACGAAGTCCTCCACGGCCTACCGCGTTTCGGACGACAACGCGAACAACCCCCTCTACGAATGCCGCTTCGAGCCGGATACCAAGGTGACCTGGAACCAGGGCAGCACGGCGCTGCTGGCCGGCGGTCAGGGTCTTCAGGATCTGCGCACGGCGGACAGCGGGGCGAACTGGGCGGGCCTGCGCGTGGTCGGCGACGGTCTCGTCCCCGTGAACATCGCGAACAACGTCAGCTTCGTGATGCAGAAGGGCGTCCTGCTCGGCACGCTGTCCGGCTACCTCTCGACGCCGATCGTCGTCAAGCAGGGTCCGGGTACGCTGATCAACTTCAACCAGAGCGGCAACTACACCTACTCGGCGCCGGTGACGTGGATCCGGGAAGGCCGCTGGGACGTCACGACGACGAAGGAGATGAAGGACATCGTGATCGCCTTCGACGGCCCCGCGGAGAAGCGCCTGACGTTCTGCTATTCGACCTACACGTCCGACCTCAGCTTCAACGGCGGCGGCATCTGCGAGATCAACGGCGCCGCGAACCACACGATCGAGGCGAACAACAAGAGCGGTCGCGTCATCTTCACGGGCACCCCGAAGTACGATCCGATGGTCTTCTCCGGCAGGTTCACGAAGGGCGCGGGCCTCGTCTGGTCGCCGGCGAGTGCCGATTCCGTGTTCATCTGCTCCAACGCGGTGTCCGACACGGCGGGCGTGCTGTCGGTGACGAAGGGCACGGTGAAGCTCGTGGACGGCGCCTCGTTCACGGCGCTCGCGGAGCTGGCGGTGAGCGAAGGCGCCGTCTTCGACGTGGACGCGGACTCGGGCGCGGACTTCCACGCCGCGGCGCTGACATTGGGCGGCCCGGCGGCGAAGCTGAAGTTGGCGGCGGGCGTGGTGCTCACCGTCACCGAGGCTTCGCTCGGCGGTTCGGCCCTGGCGGCGGGCGTCTACTCGGCGGATGGTTCGTCCGGCCGGGCGGCGGCGTGGATCGAGGGCGCGGGGACGGTCGAAGTGACGACGGGCCCCGGCAGCGTGGCGACGTGGGTCGGCGGCGCGGCGAGCGCGTACGTGACGGAAGGCGCGAACTGGCAGGACGGCACGGTGCCGGACCTTGCCGCGGGCGATCTCTTCGCCACGTTTGCGGCCGGCGGCGCCGAGGCGCGCCTCGCGGGCGCGGCGTCCTTCGCCGGTCTCGCGCTGAACAACACGTCCGACGGCACGGCCTTCGCGTTTGTGGCGGACGCGGGCGCGCAGACCACGATCAACGGCAGCGGCATCACGGTGGCAGGCGCGGAGGCGGCCACGACGTGGACGATGGGCTGGCCGATCGCGCTCGGCGCGAACCAGACCTGGTCCATCGGCGCAAACAGCACGTTCACGTTGACAGGGACGCTTTCCGGCACGGCGGACCTGGTCGTCGACAGCGCGGGCACGCTGGATCTCGCCGCGGCGAGCGAGCAGACGGGCGCGCTTGAGCTGAAGGGCGGCACGGTCCGCGTCACGGCGAGCAACGCCTTCGGCCCCGCGGGACGCACGGTGAACTTCCACCACAACCTCACGAAGTACGTCTTTGCGGGCGATCTGACGTTCGACGCGCCGATGTACAGCGACGACCTCTGCGAGTCCTGGGACACCTTCCTGACGGTCGAGGCCGGTTCGCACCTCACCTTCAACGGCAGTTTCGGCTATCTGGCCGATGGCGGCATGACGTTCGGCGAGGGTTCGGTGACGGAGTTCAAGGGCGGCGTCAAGTTCGTCACCGACGGCATGAAAGGCAGGATCGTGCCGCGCGGGTCGGGCACGATGATCGTTTCCGGTTCGAACATCTCCACCTGCCGGTCCTGGGTCGGGCAGGCGGGGAACCCGGTCACGCTCGACCTCCGCTGTTCCGGCAATCGGCTCAACGACTTTTCCTACTGGGCGAAGTTCGAGTCGGGTCGGCTGCTGACGCGTGCGGCCAATGCGACGCTCGGCGACGCCCGGCTCTATTTCAACGACGCGACGTGGGATCTCTGCGGGCAGAACCAGCAGACGGGTCTGCTCGCGGCGACGGACAAGGCGAAGATCGTCAGCGACGAGCCGGCGACGCTCACGGTGAACTCGGCCGATACGGGCGATGGGCAGGACGGGAACTTTGGCGGCGAGACGCGGGTCAACATGGCCGTCTTCTCGGGGCAGGTGAGCCTGAAGAAGGCCGGCGCCGACCATCCGCACACGCTCGGCGCGGCGAGTTCGACAACCGGCACGGTGGAGGTCGCGGCCGGCACGCTCACGTTCAACGCGGCCGGCACGTGGCCGAACGCGACGGGCGTCAAGGTGTCCGGCGGCACGCTGGTGCTGCAGAACGCCGCGGCAACGGGCCCGAACGCGCAGTGGGAGGTGACGACGGGAACGGATCCCGTCGTCACGCTGGACTTCTCCGGGCTGCTCCCCTGCGACAGGCTGACGGTCGACGGTGTGCATCTTCCCGGCGGCGTCTACGGCGCCACCGGCAGCGGCGCCCCGTTCGAAGTCGCCTGGATCTCCGGCGAGGGACTTCTCAAGGTCGCCACGCGCGGCACGGTTCTGATCTTCAAGTGAGTCTTGGGATAGACCCTGGGTGCGATTCCCGCGCCATCGAACGACTGCAGGGGGGACGGAGACCACAAGGAGGAATCGTGCCCCCTGGCTTTCGGTAATTGGCCAAACGGGGGAGGGGGAATCTCCCCTCGCCAAGGATGATAAGGAGCGTGCTAAACGGCACGAACGTCATCATAAGGGGAAATCGCGTCGGGAAATAACCGGTGGAGTGAAACCCATGAATCCGAAGATGCTGGCAGTCTCGTTTTCATCCCTTGCCGCACTGTCATGTTTTTCGGCCGAGCCGGCGGCCGTGGCATTGGTCGAAGTGGATCTGGCAAGGGAATTGCGTCCGATCAGGATCATGCATGCGGTTAACGGCGCCCCGGAGGTCCAGAAACCCGGCGGCGATCAGAAGCGCGGTAATTTTGCGGACTTTGCCGCCGCGCGCATCCCATACGGGCGAACGCACGATCTGATTTATCATGTCTCGGGCGGCGCGCATACATGCGACATCAGTGCCGTCTTCCCTGATTTCGGGGCAGATGAAAACGACGCGAAGAACTATGATTTTGTATTTACCGATCACATGCTTGACGCGATGTGTCGAGCCGGAACATCTCCCTTCTTCCGGCTGGGCCAGACGATCGAACACGGCCCCAGGAAATATGGCGTTCTGCCGCCAAAGGATTTTGGCAAATGGGCGCGCATCTGCGAACATGTGATTCGCCACTACAATGAGGGATGGGGATGGAACCTTGATGACGCCGCAACCACGCGCAACATCGCCTTCTCGAACCAATTCAAAATCGTCTATTGGGAAATCTGGAACGAGCCGGACCTTGATTGGCCTCGGCAATGGAAAACCAACCCTCGCACATGGGGCGGAACGGACGTGGAATTCTTCCTGTTCTATGAAACGGCCGCCAAACACCTGAAACGCAAGTTCCCGCATTTGAAGATTGGCGGACCGGCGCTCTGCTCCAACAGGCAATGGGCGGAGAAGTTTCTTTCATACTGCCAACAGCGTCAGGTGCCGTTGGATTTCTTTTC
>JBJEWF010000031.1:3612-18791 GCA_051884915.1 Kiritimatiellia bacterium | reverse complement strand
ATGCTGATGTATTACGATGCGCGTTTGAGCTCTCCCATGAACGGCATGTTCGACAGTGCGACGCGATGGCCATTGAAAGGCTATTACCCCTTTTACGCATGGTCTAAGATGAGAGATTATGGAATGCAGGTCGCGTGTTCGGTCAAGGTCAGGACCGGCCAGGATTCATCTGCAAACACCGGCTATGTCGAGAAAAAGGACAAGATCTCCGGCAATTGTTTTTATGCCACAGCCGCCAAGGGTGAACTTGGCGGGGCGGTGTGGATTGCCCGCTACTCGGATGATGACAATTCGTCCGACATCGGTACGGTTGAGCTGCATGTTCCCGGAGCACGGTTGAAACAGGCGCGGTGCCACATGACGGATGGCATACGAACCTATACGGAAGTGCCGCTGCGCTGTAAAAGCGATGACTCTGCAACTGTCAGCATGCATCCATTGTCGTTTGTCCTGATCGAGTGGTGACGGGATATGGCGGACGCGAACACGGGCTTGCGTCGTCGAGGGGCAAGTGAGCATCGCGTCAGGGGGACGGTGAAAGACTTTGGCCTGGAAGAGTGCGTCGAGCGGACGCGCTGTTTGTGGCGTTGATGCTGGCGCAAGCGCGGACGGGGATGTTGGTCGTTGCCGCAGAGGCGGTTGCGCGGGGTTGGCTTTCGCGGCCGGCGACGGCGTGTTCGACGACGGCCGCGCCGTCGCCTTTCGCCTTCTTCGGCACGAACACGGGATGGCGACACGCGGAAAAGGACGATATTTTGGCTCATCCAATATGAACGGCTCCACGTTCCCGTAGCCGGATTTTCGCTTGCCGCAAAGTGAAAACATCGGCTTCACCCTTTATTTGCAAGGGTGTCGTTGTTTTTACGTCGAAAAATTGGGGGACCTCCCCATTTTTCTCGTACTTCGTGTTGACAGGACAAAAAAAAAAAACAGTTATAATCCCTGTAGTCTGGGAAGGGCTGTGCCGTTGGCTGCTGCTCCGCCGGATGGCGGGGCCGTCGAGGGGCACCCGGGGTTTGGACAAAGCCTCCCATGGGCAACTAAGGAAGGAAGAGAGCGTCGCATGAAGACTGGGATCGGGTTGTTTCGCCATGCCGCCGGCATTCTGCTGGCGGGATGTTTCGGGTTGGCCGCCGCCGTGCGGGCGGAGACAGAGGCGGAGGCGGTCTGGGGACGTGTCCTGGGTGTCTATTGCCAGCACGACACAAAAAGCGGAGACCCGGAATTCCCGTTCTACTCCCAGAAGCAGATCAATCCCGCTTCTGTCTCGACGAGTGTCAACGCCGCCACCCCCGACACGTCGGCGCTCGATCCCGCCGAGGTGGCGTCCCTGCCGAGCGATGCGTTCACCTTCACGGGATACGTCAGCGAGGAAAACGACGCGATCTTCACGACGTTCAAGACGCCTGCCGTCTTCACGCCGGGTGCGACTTATCGGATGAACGTCTATTTGAACGAACCCTTTGCAGCCAACCAGCGCGCGCAGTTTGTCGTGGTCAACGGCGAGCGGGTGAAGGATGCGACGGGGCAGGATCTCGTAGTCGATCCGTCGAACGTCGATTTCGCGGGGACGCAGGTGGCGAAGAAGGTCTGGAAGTTCGTCGTATCCAATGTCGTGGCGCAGGCCGACGGCACAATCTCCTGGGGCTTCCCCCGAAGTCGGAACAAGTCGGTGATGAACGTCGTCACGTTTGACGGAACCGCGTGTCCCGCAACGCCCACTTTGAGCGCCGCGGCGAATTCTTCGTCCGTGTCGTTGTCCTGGACGCCCTGCGCCGACACGCTGGTCTATCTGGTGGAGCGGCAGGATGCCACGGGTGCGTGGACGACCATCGCCCAGACGCGTGAAAACTCCTATGTGGACACGGAACTGGCCGTGAAGGGGAATGTCTATCGGGTGGTGGCGTCCAATGGCGTCGGCGTGGCCACCTCGAACGTCCTTCAGTCCCGGCGGTCGCTCTATGCGCTCCATCTGGGGCCGGCCGGAAGGGTTTTCGGCCGTTTTGTTCCGGCGGGCGCGTTCATTTCGGGGAAATTCAAGCCCCGGACGCTTCCAAAGAATCCTGTCGACGTCCCGCCGGAGCTTGTCGACTGCGGCGACTTGCCCAGATTCTTCTCGTATTTCGACTCCACGCTGACGTTTGCCTTCTCGAATCTGACGGCCAACGCCGTCCACGAACTGCGGTTTTGGACGGTTGAACCCTTTGAAGCGATTTCCGGCATCGGGGATCCCGACGCCTATCGCCGCGTTGCGATCTCCGTCAACGGCGAAACGGTTACGAACGACGTCAGCGCCTGGGCGCTTTCCGGGCACGTGAACCACAAGCCTGTCCCCGTCGATTTCAAGGGGACCGCCGACGCGGAGGGAACGCTCACCGTACAGCTTCAGCCAATATCCGACCAGGGCACGTGCATTGGATTGGAGCTCTTCGCTTTGGCGGATGTGCAGGAGGCCGCGCCTCCGTTGAAGGCGTATGGCTCATCCGAATGGGTTCGTCTGGTCGCCGACGACCGCTCCGCCGAGGCGAACTACGACTTTCAGTTCCGCGATCCCGAGACGGATGAACCCACTGATTTCCTTCATGACGTTCCCGGCTGGAGCGTCTATGACGTGTCGCTGGCGACCGGCCAGACGCGCGAGTATCGCGCGCGCGTCGCCCATGCCGTCGAACCGGGGCCTTGGAGCGCCTGGGTGCAGGCGACGCGGACCGACCGCTCGCCCTACGTTCCTCTGCGCGTGAACCATACCCGGAACGCCGAGGTGATGCAGAATCCGCCGGAGGGGTGGGTTGACGGCGAACAGTACCGGACAAGCGTTCATGCGGACTCGGCCCTGAACAGCACGGTCTATACGTCCACGGACGTGTCGATCGATTTGTCGAGAGTTTCGGATCCGGCGCCCGAGGCCGTCTACCGGACGCAGTTCTTCACCAGCGATGACAAGGACGTTCGCTTTGCCTTCCCGGGTTTCGATCCTGACCGCGAATACAAGGTTCGCGTCCACATGATGGAGACGTGGGTGGCCGCTACCGTGGGCACACGACGGTTCGCCTTGGGGATCGACGGCGCCATTCCGTCGGGATATGAGGTGCTCGACGTTTATGTCGCGGCCGGCTCCAACCACAATACGGCGGTGGTCTGGGAGTTGAAGACGCGTCCCGCCCTGGACGGGACGATCCGGCTGGATGTTTTCCACAATGTTCAGTATGCGACCATCCGCGGCACGGAAATCGTGCCGCTCGGGGATTCCATTCACTTCGACGGCCTCGTGAAGACGGCCTGGTATGCGAATTCCGAAAACGCGGACGCCGTCGAAGAGGCGTGTGCGGCCGAGACCTCGCATGCGGGATGGTCGTGGACGGCCGCCGATGTGCCGGCCGTCTGCGCGGGAACGCGGACGCGGTTGATGGCCCGCGGTCGGCTGATCGTGCCGGCTGAAGGTGTCTATGCGTTCCAGGTGGCGGCGAACGGACTGGCGCGACTGTGGCTGGACGGTTCGACGAATCTCGTGGATGAGACGTCCGCTTCCACTTCAAATCCCGTTTCCTCGCCGAATGTCGTTCTCTCTGCCGGCGTCCATGAACTTGTTTTCGAATATCTGCAGGGAGAGGGGGCGGACTTCGCCGCCGCGGTGGCTTGGACATGTTCCGCGGGGACTTTGGGCGACCTGAAGGACTACACGTCTTCAGTTGATGTCGCGCCGCGATTGCCGACTGGCTGGAAAATCCGCCAGATGGGCAATCGATCCGTTCCGTCCTACGGCTTCATCGCCGATTCGGGGACGGAGGCGTGCCGGCTCTCCGGATCGGGACGGGATCTCTGGGGCGCCACATGCGACGGCACGTTCCTCTACAGGGAACTCACGGGCTTGTTTGAGGTGAAGATGCGAATCCGCGATCGAGGCGGACTCTATGCGTCCAATACGCGTTTCGGCATGATGGTGTGCAGTACGCTTGGCCAGCTCGAAGATTCCGACTTCCTGCTCTACGCAGGCGTGAACGGCGACGCAGAGGGGGGGATGACTCTGAGAGGGTATGCAGATGTCGACTTCCAGGCGGGGACCGCCATCGCCACATGGGGCTTGAACACGGTGCCGATGGCGACGCCGAACCTGCCGGTCTGGATGAAGTTCACGCGCGAGTCCTGCCCGACCGGCGGACATCGCTACGTGTGCGCCTTCTCGACCGATGACGAGAACTGGTATTTTGCGCGGACGCAGGATGTCCGCCGCGTGAATTCCGTTTTCGTGGGTCCCTGGGTGACGGGGCATCACACGGTCGATGGAACGTTGGCGTGGATGGAGTTCGACGGTCTTTCCGTTGTCGACACCACCCCGCAGGGCATGATGTTGTTCTTCCGCTAGAATCGCGCGCGCAGTCAAGGGCCTCGGCCGGGTCTTCCTCTTCCGCAACTGCCGCGCGGATCTCGCCAAATGGCAAACGGCGGATCCGCTCGGCTATCCCGACGGATGGAACCAGCCCGCGTATTGCCGACGGCATAAGGGGACTGTCCCCATGTGTGGGGAAAATGTGTCTAATTTGTGAACGGGAGGAAACATCCGCGAGAAATGTTGCATGCTTCTGTAAAGATTGCCGCGGTGTAAGGGGGACTGTCCCCGTATCTGGGGAACGGCGGACGGCGTAAGGGGACTGTCCCCATGTGTGAGGAAAATGTGTCTAATTTGTGAACGGGAGGAAACATCCGGGAGAAATGTTGCATGCTTCTGTAAGGATGGCCGCGGTGTATGGGGACTGTCCCCCATGTCTGGGGAACGGCGGACGGCGTAAGGGGACTGTCCCCATGTCTGGGGAACGGCGTAAGGGGGACAGTCCCTCCTTTCCCGGTTCCTGTCCTTCTTTCTTCTTCATGGCATCCTTCCTCCACTTCGACAGGCTTCCTTTCCAATTTGACCCACGGACGGCGCGAGGGGACTGTCCCCATGTGTGAGGAAAATGTGTCTAATTTGTGAACGGGAGGAAGTATCCGCGAGAAATGTTGCATACTTCTGTAAGGATTGCCGCGGTGTAAGGGGGACTGTCCCCGCGTGTAGGGAGAATGTGTCTAATCTGTGAAGGGAAACGGGGACAGGCCTCCTTTCGATGGTGGTAGTGTATGGCGGTGGGGAGGTGGGGACAGTCCCTTCGGGAAAAGGGACTGTCCCCGGTCGTGTGTTAATAATGTGCGTTCATAATATCGGCGTAAGGGGACTGTCCCCATGTGTGAGGAAAATGTGTCTAATTTGTGAACGGGAGAAAGCATCCGCGAGAAATGTTGCATACTTCTGTAAGGATTGCCGCGGTGTAAGGGGACTGTCCCCATGTGTGAGAACGGCGTAAGGGGACAGTCCTCCTTTTCCTGTCCTTCTTCTTCATGGCATCCTTCTTCCGCTTCGACAGACTACCTTTCCAATTTGTCCCATGAGATTGTACAACTTGCGGGCCGCCTCGCGCATTCATTGACACGAGAACGCCGCGTGTGGTATCATCTCTGAAAATGGCGGGGTGAGTGGTTCATCCGGCCGATTGGACGGTCGCGCGAGCGACGCGTGACGTTTGACCTGAAAGGATCGTGTTTCTATGAGAGCATGTCGTCCGTTTCTTCTGCTGGGCCTGTCCCTGGCCGTTGGTTCGGCCTGGTCGGCGTACACGCCGGTTGCATGGATCAAGGCGTCCGGGGCGCAGTGGATCAACACGAAGTACAGGCCGGCGTGCACCGACAGAATCGAGCTGAAGGTGAACTTCACGCGGACGGACACCACGCAGGCCCTCTACTGTTCGCGCGGCTCGTCCGTGACGGCGGATACGTTCACGAGCTTCCTCATCAACGGCAAGATCCGCGTCGACCGCAACAACGCGGCGGGCGGTTCGGTCGACCTCGACATCGCGGACGGCACGGACTACGTCGTCACGGTCGATTACGATGCGCGCACGGCCACCGTGTCGGACGGGACGACGACCCGGACGCTCGAGGATCTCACCGACGGCGCCTACACGCCGGGCAGCCAGCTCGCGCTCTTCGTCTCGCAGACGACCGCCGGGACCCTGACGGACGGCGTCCACTCCAGCCAGGGCAACTGGGGGTCGTACGCGCTCCATTACGTCAGGATCTTCGACAAGGACGGGGCTCTGGTGCGGAACTTCGTCCCGGTCACGGACGCCGGCTCGCCGGAGCCGCGCTGCACGGTCGGCCTCTACGAGACGGTGACGCGCCGGTTCTGCCCCTGCAACGGCAGCGTTGACACGCCGATGACGGCCGGCCCCGCGACGGGCGAGGCCGCGTTCGAGGCCACCGGCGGCGACGACGAGTACGTGCTGACGGTCGACGCGGGCACGACGCTGGCGCTGACGGCGGAGCATGTCGCGGCGGCGGCGGGGAAGACCTTCGTCAAGGCCGGCAAGGGCTCGCTCACCGTGGACGACGACACGATGAAGGACTTCCCCGGCGACATCCGCGTGCGCGAAGGCTATTATGTCCTGCAGTCCACGAACGCCCTCGGCACGGCCGCGGGGCAGACGTATGTCGAAGACGGCGGCACGCTGGTCAACGACCTGGCGAACGGCGCGAACAACGGGAGCGCCCCGTGCTTCGGGGCGGAGACCATTCACCTCAGGGGCGACGGCTGCGACGGCTGGGGCGCGGTGCAGAACAGAAAGTCGTGCGTGGACTTCTGCCGCAACATGGTTCTGGACGGGCCGGCGCGCGTCCGGACGTCCTCGCGCTTCGACTGGCGCTACACGGCCGCGGAGATGAACTGGCATCCGCTGGAGGTCGTGTGCGACGGCGGCGGGTTCTACTTCGTCGTCATGGAATTCGCGCACATGGGCGACATCACGTGCACGAAGGGGATGCTGGAGTTCCAGTCCTCGATCAAAGGAAGCCTGACGACGTCGACCGTGACGCTGCGGTCCGGGTCGAACCTCAGCCTCTGGGGCGTCGTCACGTGGCTCGGCTGCCGGTTCGTCCTGGAGCCGGACGTGCGGCTGACGTCCGAGAACGGTACGTTCAAGTACGACGGCACGGACAACCGCAACATTCTCTGGAGCGGCGACTTCGTGCTGCAGGGCGCGACGAAGAACGACCTCGACAAGAACATGCAGTACCAGTTCCGCGGCCGGCTGACGGGCGACGGCGGCATCAGGGGCGGCAAGGGCGGCTATCTCCAGCTCATCAACGACGCGTGCAACAACGACTTCAAGGGCGGGCTGGACATTTCGGGCGTGCTGGAGAACGGCGATCCCGTCGGCGGCGTGGTCGTCTACCGCGACGGCAACATTCCCGCGGACGACGGCGCCGCGCCCCTGAAGCTGGCGAATGCGAGCCTGCAGCTGCGCGACCGGACGTCGTTCCAACTGCCGGACGTCGTCGCGAGCAACCGCGTCGTGATCTCGAACATGTCTACGGTGACGGCGTGCGACGCCCGGAGTCTCACGAAGACGGGCGCGGGGGAGCTCACGGTGTTCGGCCCCCTGGGCGTTGCGGGGAAGACCGAAATCGGCGCCGGCACGCTCCGGCTTGCGACCCGGGTGCCGGACTGCGTGCCGGGCCTTCTGTGGAGCTACTACAACAAGAACGCCGGCATCGCCTCCGCAACGGATCAGGGTGTCGACGTGACGGGGGTCGGCTACGCCTACAAATCCTGGCCGAACGGCATTGAGATGGGCTATTCCTACACGGGCTACATCCGCGTGCCCGGCGAGGAGGGCCAGGACGTCACGTGCAACTGGATGACCTCCATGGCCCGCGGCTGCACGGTGACGATCGGCGGCGTCGTCTGCTGCGAGTTCAACGACAACAGGAACGTGAAGGACAACATCACCTACAGTGACTGGTACCGTCTGGCCATGTACACGCCGGTCACGCTCAAGGCGGGCTGGCAGACGATCACGGTCAAGTTGAGCAACTGGTATGACAGCACACGCGGTCCGCAGGACAATTCGGCCCGCGGCTGGGCCGCCAACTTCGGCATTGGCGTCGACTGGCAGTGCCGGTCGGTGACGAACACGGCGAATTACGCGAAGCTGGTCGATCCGGGCGACGGCTCCTTCCTGCGGGCGTCGCTCGACGTCGGCGAACGGTCGAAGTATCTTGTCGATTCGCGGTACCGCGCGACGTTCGCGGGCGAGGTGGCGTTCGCCCCGGGCGCCGTCTTCGACATCGGCGACGCCGAGCCATACTGGCCGGTGACGGTGCCGGCGCTCACGGGCAAGCCGACGGTCATGAACGGCGCGGTGGACGTGACGTCGACGACGTGGACGCTGCGGGCGGACGACCTCGCGAGCGACGTGCCGCTCACGGTCCTGTCGAATGCGGCGCTGACCTTTGGCGGGGCGAAGGCGGTCGTCGTCGACGGCGACCCCGACGAAATCGCGTCGCTCGAGAAGATGGGCGCGGGCAAGGCGCTCTTCCGGGCGGAGAACGTCGACGACTACACGTTCACGCTCTCGCCGCGGCTGAAGGAGATCCACTGCCGTCTGTCCAGGGAGGGCGACACGGTGTGGTTCGTCCGTTCCCCGGGCCTGCAGATCATCATCCGGTGAGACGGCGGAACGAAACGGAAGGGACGGGACGAACATGGTTGAATCGAGGTTGGGTCGGCTGGCGTCGTGGGGACGGAGGGGGCGTCTGTCCCCTCTCGCGCTCGTGTCCGCGTTCGCCGCGACGGCCGTCGCCGCGCCGGTGACGCTGGTCGCCCCCGGCGACTTCTCGCCGGCGCAGGGCGTGACGTTCGAGGAGTCGTCCGCTGGGCGCGAGATGGTGATTGCGAAGCCGGGCGGACGGTGCGCCTGGACCTTCCGGCTCGACCCGAAGTGGGCGGTCGTGAACCTCAAGGGCGAGATGCGCGTGACCGACGTGCCGCGCGCGCAGGAGAACTGGAAGACCGGCCGGTTCGCGATGGAGTGGAAGGACGCGAAGGGAAAGACCGTCTGCCCCTGGCCGAACAACGCCGGGCTCGTGGGCACGAGCGGGTGGGTGCGCTACGACTACGACAACTTCATCCCCACCAACGCCGCGTACCTCGCGATCAGCCTCTGCAACCTCGCGTCCGGCGGCGAGGTGCGCTTCCGCAACGTCTCGCTGACCATTCGCCGCGACCGGATGGACCGTCCGGGAAACGCGCCGCTGCCGGAGGGGGCGCCGGCCGACGCCGAGTCGCTCGCCGGCGCGTGGAAGGTCGAGACGCCGACGCGCGCGCGCTACTCGATGAACGGGATCTGGCGGATCCGTCCCGCCCTCGCCGGAGACGCCGACGGCGCCGTCCCCGGGGCGGACGACAACTGGGCCTGGGACCGCATCCCGGCGGTCTGGCCGGGGTCCGGCGCGTTCGCCGCCTCGCGTCATCTCTCGCCGTGGTTCGAGGACCATCCCGAGATGCGGGCGGACATCCTCCCCGACCGGGCCTGGTATGCGCGCACGCTGACGATTCCGCCGGAGGCCGCCGGCCGGCGCGCGTTCCTCTCGTTCGACATGATCGCCTCGCGCGCGACGGTCTATGTGGACGGCCGCCGGGCCGGCGCCGTCGAGTTCCCGAACGGCGAGGTCGAGATCACCGGGCTCGTGAAACCGGGCGAACGCCAGACGCTCGCCCTCGACGTCACCGCCTACGCCCAGGGCGACACGTGGAACTACAACGAGGCAACGCGCGCGGACAGGGAGCGGAAGATCGTGAAGTTCAAGGGCGTGACGGGCGACCTCTGGCTCGACCTCGCGCCGAAGGCGGCGCGCATCGTCGACGCCTTCGCCGAGACGAGCGTCGAGCGGGGCGAGATCACGTTCTGCGCCGAGCTGGAGGGCGGCGCGAAGCCGTGCCGGATGGTCGCCGAGGTCGAGGGATGCGGCGAGACGCGCCGGTTCGAGGGCGAGGGACGCCCCCGGCCCGACGGCACGGTCGCCTTCACCGCGCCGTGGGCGGACGCGAAGCTCTGGGACACGCACACGCCCGGCAACCGCTACGTCTGCCGGCTTTCGGCGGACGGCGACACGTTCGTGCCGTTCTCGTTCGGGTTCCGCGAGGTGAAGATCCGGGGACGCGACCTCTACTTGAACGGCACGCGCCTGCACCTGCGGGCGCTGTGGGACGGCTCCTCCATCTCGCCCGGTGACGCCGGGGCGAAGGAGAACATGCTGGCGCTCTACCGCACGCACCTCGCCAACGGCTTCAACTTCGTCATCGCCGGCAACTATTCGTTCAACGCGGGGGCGGTGACGTATCTCAAGGGGATTCTCGAAGCCTGCGACGAGACGGGCATGCTCTATTCGTTCACGCTGCCGCACTTCAAGGACTTCGCGCCGGTCGACAAGCCGGAGATGTCCGCGCGCTACCGCCGCGTGGCCCGCGGGCTCGTGCGGCTCGTCCGCAACCACCCGGCCGTCGTCACCTATGCGCTCAACCACAACGCGGCCGGCTATCTCGGGGCGGGCAATCCGCGGCGGATCGACGGAAAGTACGAGCTGCCGCTCGGGAAGCCCAATCCGTCCAACCCGTGGGACGCGGCGAGCAACCGTCCGCGCGCCCGGATCGTCCGCCGGATCGTCCGCGAACTGGACGCGACGCGTCCGGCCTACCACCACGAGTCGGGGAACCTCGACGACTTCCACACGGTGAACTGCTATCTCAACTGGGCGCCGATCCAGGAGCGGAGCGAATGGCTCGAACACTGGGCGACGGAAGGGGTGAAGCCGCTGTTCTTCGTCGAATGGGGCCTCCCGCACGTTTCGAGCTGGTCGAGCTACCGCGGGCCGCTCTTCATCTGGCGCTGCCAGGGCTACATGTCGCTTTGGAACGCGGAATTCGCGGCGGCCCTGCGCGGCGACGTGGCCTACGAGAACTCGCCCGAGGCGCACGCGGCCCTGCGGCGCGAAGAGGAGCTTTGGGCGCGGGGCGAGCCCTTTCAGTGGGGCCATCTGCACGGCGCGGGCCAGGCCGTCAGCAACAACTACTGGGGGGTGCAGGCGACGATGGCCGCCGACAACTGGCGGAGTTTCCGCGGATGGGGGATCACCGCCATGCTGCCGTGGGACCAGGGGGGACTCTTCCGGCGCGTGCGCACGAGCGAATGCGCGGTGGACTGGAACGAGTGGGCGGTCGACGCGAAGCGTCCGGGGCTCGTCGCGCGGCCGCGCGTCGCGTGGGGGGATCCGCGCGACTGGGAGCCGACGGCGCTGGGGCAGGTCTTCCGGCGGTGGAATCTGCCGGACTGCGCGTGGATCGGCGGCGGGGAGAACTTCACGGACAAGCGCCACATCTTCCGTCCGGGCGAATCCATCCAGAAGACGCTCGTCATCGTCAACGACCGCCGCGTCGACCAGACCGTCGGCTGGCGCGTCGCGTGCGGCGGCTTCACGCGCGCGGGCGACGTGCGGATCGCGGCGGGCGACCAGGCGCGCGTGCCGCTGACCTTCCGCATCGACGAGGCGGGGACGCATCGGCTGCGCGCGGTGTTCAGCTTCGCGGGCGGCGTCGTGCAGGAGGACGCCTTCGACCTGACAGTCCTCGCGCCGGTCGCGTCCCCGAAGGCGAAGCTCGCCGTCTACGATCCGAAGGGCCTGACGGCGGCGAACCTGAAGCGGCTCGCTCTGGACTTCGACCTCGTCGCCGACCTGGCAGGCGCGGCGGACGGCGGACGCGTCGTGGTGGTCGGCCGGGAGGCGCTCACGCCGGAACTCTACCGCAGGCAGGTCCTGCCGTGCGCGACGCGCGGCGGGCGCGTGATCCTCTTCGAACAGGGGAAGGACGTCCTGGAGGCGATCGGGTTCCGCGTGCAGACCTACGGCATGCGCCGCGGGTTCCCGCGCTACCGGAGCGAGGCGCTGCGCGCGTCGCAGCGCGAGGACCTGCTGCGGGACTGGGCGGGCGCCTCCACGCTCGTGCCGGGGCAGACGCCGAACACGGCGGTCGAGACCTCGGCCGCACGCGACACGTGGGCGGGCTGGACGCATGCGCGGCCGTGGCGCAACGGCAATCGCGGGGCGATCGCGACGGTCATCCCCGAGAAGCCGGCGCTGGGCGACTGGCGGGCGCTCGTCGACGGCGCGTTCGACCTGCAGTACGCGCCGCTCCTCGAGTGGCGGACGCGGGGCGGACGGATTCTCTTCTGCCAGCTGGACGTCACCGCGCGCACCGTGTGCGATCCGGCGGCGGACGACCTCGTGCGGCGGCTTGTCGACGATGTGCGCGGCGGGAACCCGGGGACGCGGGCGGCGTATCCCTGCGGGATGCAGGCCTATGCGAGCGCGCTGGCCCGGGGCGAATGGACGATCGAGCACGACCGGGCGAAGACGGCGACGACGCTCTACTACGTGACGGGGGGCGGGGCGAAGCGTCCGGACGACTTCTTCGACCGCATCCGGGACGGGGCGACGGCGCTGCTCTGCGGGCTCACCGCCGACGAAGTGAAGGCGTGGAGCCCGGTGCCGCTCGCCTGCGCCGAGGTGAAGGGCGCCTATCCCACGCGCATCCGCGAACAACCGCCCGAGCTGAACGGCCTCTCGAACGGCGACTGGTCCTGGCATGGCGGCATCGACTTCGCGGCGTTCACGGACGACGTCCCGGACGGCAACGCGGCCTTCCGCGTCGTGCGCCACGGCAAGGGACGGCTCGTCTTCTGGCAGGTGCCGCCGTGGAAGATCGACGACGTGAACCGTCCCTACCTCCGCATCTCGAAGCGCCGGGCCGAGGCGATGCTTTCGCGCCTGATGGGGAATCTCGGCTTCAACCTGCCGCCCGTGCCGCATTTCTACGCCGACGTGCCGGTCGAGACCGACGACCCGTACCGCTATTTTCACTGGTGAGGCCTGAACTCGCCCATCGTCGCCTCGCCCATCGTCGCCTCGCCTCGGGCGGAGATGCCGGTGCGGCGGAAGACGGTGGCGAGCGTCAGGAGGAGGATCCGGGCGTCGAGCGCGAGGGAGCGGTGGTCGACGTACCAGCGCGGCGTAAGGGGACTGTCCCCATGTGTGAGCGCGACGTGGGGGACTGTCCCCATGTGTGGGGAAAATGTGTCTCGCGGCGTAAGGGGACTGTCCCCATGTGTGAGCGCGACGTGGGGGGACTGTCCCCATGTGTGGGGAAAATGTGTCTAATCTGTGAACGGGACGGAAACATCCGAGAGAAATGTCGCATGCTTCTGTAAGGATTGCAATATTTCTGTAATATTTGCAAGGATTCGGTAAGAATTCATTCTGAGAACTACGCTATTATCCTGTCGGCACCCGTTCCGGGCGGCGCAGTCTGTGCCGCATCGGACGAGGCTGGAAAGGGAAAGCGTATGGCAAGGAAAAACAGAGTCTCGGTTCCAGACGGTATCTACCACATCACATCCCGCATCGTCAACAGGGAGTTGTGGTTCAGAAATCCCGGCTTGAAGGACGAGATCGTCTCGTGGATTCATGGTATTGCCGCATTTTCGGGCGTGGAACTCCTCTCCTGGGCGGTCCTCGACAACCACTTCCACTTGGTGGTTCACGTGCCGCCGATTCCGGAGCGTTACCGGGACAATCCTGCCGTCGCCCCCGAGTCTCATGCCTTTGGTATGCGCCCGCCTGAATGCCGTTCGCAGATCTGGTCGCTAGATCCGGAGGAAGACCGTGTTCGCGCGGCGCGCCCGCCGACCGGCTTCACGCTCTCGGACGAAGAGATGCTTGAGCGCCTGCAGGGACTTTACGGAGATGCCCAACGGGTCGAGGCGATCGGGAAGTCCTGGCGGACCCTACGTGAAAACGGGAGCGGTTCAGCCGTCGATACGGCTAAGGAGCGCTATTGCCGGCGGATGTACAACCTCTCCCAGTTCGTGAAGACCCTCAAGGAACGCATCGCCCAGGCCGTGAACAGGCGTACGGGACACGTCGGTCATGTCTTCGAGGGACGTTTCTACAGCGGGCTCGTCGAGAACACAGGAGAGGCGTTGAGACTCGTCTCCCTCTACGTCGACTACAATCCCTATAGGGCGAGGCTTGCCCGTGAGGGCGAACCTTATGCCTGGAGCAGTTTCGGGCAGGCCTGTGGAGACGGACCGTACGCATCTTCGTGCAGGGCCGCCTACGAGCGGATTCATGGTTGCCCTTGGGGCGAGGCGCGAAAGCGGATTGAAATTGCATTCCGCGACCGTCCAAAGGAGGACGAGAGGGTTCTTCTCCGGCAGCTGGACGAGGGGACTGCCGCCATTCGCGTCTCCCAGCTCGTCCATCTGCACGTTACCGCCATTGGGCACGGCGCGTTTATCGGACGCGGTATCCACTTCGGGAGGAAAGTGGAATCGTCGCTGGCGAAGGGCTTTCCCTGCCCATCCTTCAAGAGCCTCCGTTGGCTCGAACGAGCCGTGTTGTGGCCGGAAGACCATGCGGCGGCCTGAACAATCGCTCTTTCAGGGGGTAGACGTTCTGCGGAGACCGTCTCGGCGTCATGCGGTGTATCCGAACTCCGGGAAACGATGCGGCATGGACACGTCGCACGGCTGGGGCATTCCGCCGTCTTGGTCCAATTGCGAATCGTCCCTCCGTTTGCGATCAGCATCGCCGAGGAAAGGTATGGTCGGTACACAGAAGATTGGAAAGTGTTTGGGCAAGATTGATCTTCCGTTCTGGCATCATGCGAATCCTCCGGCAACAAGGCCATTCCCAGTGGGTACCCTGTTGTTCGGTATGCCGCCATTCGAAAAACCATTTGGAACAGGTAGCCGGAGATGTGGATTACGGCGCAGACGTAATCATAAAGGACGCCGGAGACGGCAAGTTTCTCTAGGCGTGTCGAACCATGAAAAGAAGGAGGCGCCCATCCGGCAGCTGACCGCACAGGCATAAAGCTTATTCGATGGCTGGAAACGGGCTGTCGAAGCAGTGTCCGCAAAAGCGCCTCATGAAGGTTCGACCTTTACGGCCATGGCGGACCTTTCATCGAAAGCTGTGAACCAGTCCCACGAGCGGCGTCTCACCAGGGAATCGGCAATTTCTGCTTCCGAGGGAACGGCGAAATCCAGCCGACGAAATCAGACGCGATCCGGAGTCTTTCGCGCGGAAATCGATCACTTCGCGCATAGAGGAGGAAACCGAGGCCGACGGAAAACGGGGACAGTCCCCCTTTCGGTGGTGGTAGTGTGTGTGGTGGGGAGGAGGGGACAGACCCTTCAGAAAAAGGGACTGTCCCCGGCTGTGCGTTAATCATGTGCGTTCATAATATGAACGGC
>JBJEWF010000031.1:0-3512 GCA_051884915.1 Kiritimatiellia bacterium | reverse complement strand
TCCCGGCATTGCTAGTGCCGCCGAGCAAACGGTCTTGGAAGGGGAACGGGGACAGTCCCCCTTTCGGTGGTGGTAGCGTGTGGTGGTGGGGAGGAGGGGACAGGCCCTTCGGGAAAAGGGACAGTCCCCGGCCGTGCGTTAGTGCGTATCGTGTATGACCGGCTTTGGAGTATGACGCGATTATACACATTTATGCGCGTCTGATACAATTCAAAACTTGTCTTCCTATGCGACAATAATCATGCTCGTTCGAGGATGTGCGGTTGGGCGTTCGTTCGAGGATGTGCGGTTGGGCGTTCGTTCGAGGATGCGCGGTTGGGCGTTCGTTCGAGGATGCGCGGTTGGGCGTTCGTTCGAGGATGCGCGGTTGGGCGAGTGCGGAAAGTGGGGATCAAGTGCGAAAAGAGGGGGATTCTGCTGGCGGGATCCCGTCGAATTGGCAAGAAAGGAAAATGCTCTATGTTAAGGAGTGGAGTGGCGTTCATGATTGGCCTGGGACTGGCAGGGGCTCTTTGGGGAGATGTCGAGCTGGCGCCGGGCGATACATTGGACTGGGCAACGCAGGAATGGACCGTGGACGAAGTGGTCCACGCCTCGGGCGGCACGCTTATCTTCTCCGCAGATGCCATAGTTCGGAATCCCGTCCGGCTTGCGGGGCCGGTCAACGTCCAGATCGCGTCTGACGCGCAGGTACGGTTCGCCCGCAAGTGGCTGAAGGAGAACGACACCGGGAAGATGATCTTCGACGGCTCCTTCGCTTTCGGCAGTGACCTGGATTCGACCTTCAGCTATTTGCCGCCCGACTCTGTCGCCTTCACCGAGGCGGCCCGGACCGCCGGCGCGAAGATGACGCTCACGGGTCTTCCTACGTTCACGGTGATGCCGGAGAAATGGGCGGAGCCGGTGGATTACGTTCTGGCTCCCGGCGTGTACGGGACGCTCTACGGGTCGAATATGTTCGACGTCGTGGACGGGCGGGTGACGTTGCCGCTGGCAGAGTCCGGAGAAACCATCTGGCGGACGACGAATCCGAACAATTTTGCCGCCGGCGCCACGGTCGAGGTGCCGACGAATCTGACGCTCATCGTGCGCCGGATGAACTTTAACGCGACGACCGGTTCCGGTGCGGCTAACTATAATGCTTGCGGATTCTCCAACAATCTGGCGTGCGTGAATGGAGGAGCGGTCAGATTCGACTCTTGGGCCTCCGTCGAGTACTGGGGCAACATTACCGGCGAGGGACATTTGCGCGTCGGCAGTTGGCACTCTTATCTCTTTCACTACGGTTCGCTCGCCGAGATGACGCCTTCGTCTACCCTGACGCTCGAATCTGGCTGGTCCGGCAAACTCGGCAACGGACCCGGCACGCGCCTCAGCTCAAGTTTTCCCGGGCGCGTCACGCTCAACTGGTCGCAACCCACCAATGTCGTTTCGATCGGATTCGCGACACCGGACGCAACCTTCGAAACGAATACCGTGTATCGGCTCGGCGCGCTCAAGGGAACGAACGTCGGGTCAGGCGGCGCGTACGGCTCGCGCCTCCAGTACAATGGGAACCAGCGCATCGAAATCGGAACGTTGAGCGGCGAGATCTCCGCGTTCGCGTCGGAGGCATATCCCAACAGCTGCGAACTCGCGATCGGCCTGATGAGCGGGGACGCGAAACTGTACATCAAGAACGGTCTGCGCCTGACGATCGGCGCGACGTACGGCTGGCCCGAAATCAACTACATGAACGATCAGGTGAGCAGCAACTCCATCACGATCGCGGACGGCGTGTTCATCAACCGGATCTCCATCCCCGCCGGCCGGGAAGTCTACCTCTTCGGGAGCGGATCGGTAGGGGTCCTCACCGGTCAGGGCACGCTGGTGGTGGCGGGCGGGAAGGTCCGCGTCGGATGGAGCGAAGAGTCGTCCCGGATCATCGCGCGCGACGGCGCGATGGTGACCTGCGGCGGCGGCGAGGATCTGGACGAGCTGCTCCAGGAAAAGGCCGCGCTTTGGCTGGACGCCTCCGCGACCGAGAACATGGTCGGTGCCTGGAATGCGGGCTGGGCCGCTTCGACGGCGACGGGCGGCGGCGACAAGGTGTTGGCGCATTGTCCCGCGACGGTTTTCAACGGCGCGATGACCGCGACCTGGACCAACGGGTTCCCGCTCATCGAGAAGTGGTTCGACAAGCGGCCTTCCCAGCGTCTCAACTACGGCTGGCAGGACCGGTGCGTGAACTACAGTTTCACGCTCTACACGCTGGTCTATCCGTATCTGGTGCCCAACGGGCTTAACGGCCGCGCGTACATGAGTTTCGGCGAACACGGTGAAACCGATCTGGAGCCCGACGTCTACGGCCTCTCCGCTCCGGTGGACAATACAAGCATGCAGCCGCGGCGCGAGCGCCGGCGCATGCCGTTCATGCAGGACATGAAGGGCGACAGTCCCGAAGGCCACGCCATCGTGATCGGTACGGCCATTCTCGTGTTCGGCTCGCAGAACGGCGGCGGGCGGGCGTTCCTCGGCGGCTACAAGGGGGACAACGAGGACAATGCGCTCACGTCCGCCAACGGTCGCGCGAATTGGACCAAAGACGGCACGAACCCGCAATGCAGTTCCCACTTCTACCGCGGGGGCACGGGATACGCGCTGACGAACGCCTGGCTTGCGGCGAATACGTTCGATTTCTTCGTGGACTCTCGACAGGTCGATCCCACGGTCACGCCTCCAAGCGGCGGTTGGCAGGTCATCGCGCTCAACGGCAAGGAGAGGGCCGCGCGATCTCTGGGAATGTCCAAAAACTTCACAATGGCGGGAGGTCAGAACTACGCCGAGGTGCTGATTTTCGAAAACGAGCTCACGACCCGCGAACGGCGTACGATTGAAGGCTATCTCGCGCAGAAGTGGAACTTGCCGGGCGGCTGCCCCATCAAAGGATCCGTCATCGCCGAGGCCGGTACGACGGTCTGCGGCCACGTGATGCAGGTCTCCGGCGCCGGCACGTGGCAGCTCGACTCGCCGGACGCCTCGCCTGCCCTGGACGGCGAATTCGCCGGCGATGTCGCGCTTGCCTTCACGTATTCGGCTGGTGCCGTTTCTCCGCTCCGTACGCTCAAGTCCGCCGCCGGACAGACCCGGGGGACCGTCATCGTGGATTTCGCGACGCCACCCCGGCTGGGCTCCTATCCGCTCGTTCAGGGAACGGCAGTCACGAACTTCGTGTCCTGGTCGCTTGAGGTGCGCGGCGACACTTCCGGGCGGATCTGCTCGCTTGCCGTGGTCGACGGGACGCTCCTGCTCGACGTCAGGAACGGCGGTACGATGCTTCTCGTGCGCTGATCGTCGCGCCCGGACCAGGCGGCGCGTTCCGGCGCAGGCCACGCAAGATGCGCGCGAACGGCACCCTTATCCCGGATTTTTGCAAAGGGGATGGAGGCGGCCATGGACAAGGTCGCCGTGGGAGTGTCGTTGGAGCTGGGTGTCAGACCGAGAAGCCCGGCAGCAACGCCGTCAGGTCGGGC
>JBJEWF010000030.1:0-23211 GCA_051884915.1 Kiritimatiellia bacterium | reverse complement strand
ATACAAAAAGCCGCTTTCTCTGAAGAGTATGGTTGCTTGTCTTACATAGCCGGAACTCTGTGTCATGGGCAAGATACTTTTGAGATTGTTAAATTCAATATAGACATCAAACACCCATCATGGGATGCATTACAAAAGTTGATTCTTGAGCCGAATGACACTACTCTGCCTATAAGAAATCCAACCAATACTATATTGGCATCACTACCACAGATAATTGCGTCATTGGCAAGTGACAAGGAGTTGCTGATTCGTGAATTCCCGCTCAATCAAATGAAAATTTATGTCACAACAAATATAGACGCTCAAGAATATTTCTTGTATATAGAAGGTGAACTAATATCAGCGGACAGACTGGAATCGTCCATACAAGTGCAATAATGTCTTAATAGAGAGGGAAAATTATGCATCCACAGATTTTCGTTTTTCGGACTTTTCGGAGGCGAATGAAACCCCATCTGTCAACGATAATAAAAAGGCCTTGTAAAATAAGGGTTTGGAGGAGATGCAATGACAAGCAGAAATAGAAAATCAAAGATGATTTCAGGTGCAGGTGAGGAACAGAAAAATAACTTTTCTGGCGATTCTTCTATTTTGGGAAACTGAACCTCACCTCCACCATAAAACATTTAGTCCAAAACTCTCGTCCGAGAATTTCGGGCTTCGATTTGAACCTTGTTTTCCAAGGGAAAACCGCGATTAGTCCGAAACTTCACCCCACTTTCGGACATGGGTTTGTTTAGAAAGCCGCGAGATCTCGCAATCTTCCGCTTCCCTTGGCGCTGGCGCAACCTCGACACGGCCGCTGAAAACTGCTATACTGCATCTTGTTCGCGAGTGCGTGTCGGCATTACGCGCACGGCCCATGGGCTACACCGGAAATTCCCGGCAGATGTTTACTTTCGCGAGGCGACATGATGACTAGGTGCGAAATTCCAATTGCCCGGGCAGTCTGCCTGCCGGGCGTGTTCACGGCAGTAGTCCATGAACGACTGCCGCCATTGACGCCTGTGGGACGCGCGCGCATTCAACCCATCGACCACTGCGGCACCACGCCGCTTTCCGCCACAAATGCCCATGCCAACCTTCTACCCTAACCCCAATCGCAGTCATCACCCATGAAACCGCCGACCCTCCTCCTTTTCGCCACCGTCTGCCTCGCCTGCCAGGCCATGGACTATTCCGCCTGCCAGCGGATCCACGTGATTCCCGGACAAACGGGCGCCACCACCTTCCCGACGCTGGAGGACGCGCGGAACCACATTCGCGCGGCGCGGACGGACGGACGTCTGGACAAGAACCGGCCAATCGCCGTCCTGATCGCGCCGGGGACCTATTCGATTGCCAGCTCGCTCAACTTCCGCGCCAACGACGCCGGACAGGAAGGCGCCCCAATCGTGTGGGCCGCGGAGAAGAAGGGAACCGTCCGTTTCCGCGGCGGCACAACGCTCCCCCCTTCCGCGTTCAGTCCCGTCACGGAGAAGAGCATTCTCGAGCGCCTCCCCGAGGCGGCTCGCGGTAAAGCCCTGGTCTGCGACGTTTCGGCGCATCTTCCCGGAGACCTCGCCCCCTGGCCCAACCAGTTCAACCAGCCGCCCGCGCCGTGGCTCTACATCGACGGCGAACCCGCAGTCTGCGCCCGCTGGCCCAATGCCGACGCCGAACATGACGGATGGGCCCACTTCACGAAATCCGTCGACACGGGCTATCCGACCAAAGACATCCACAGCAACGCCCGCACGGACATGCACCCCGGCGCGTTCCAGTGGGAATTCCCCGAACGGGGCGCACGCTGGAATTTCGCCGCCGGCATCTGGATATACGGCTACTGGACGCACGACTGGGCGGAGAATTCCATCCGCGCCAAAGGGTTCGAGAACACGCCCAGCAACCGGATCATGCGCCTTGCGGGCACGCATGTCTACGGATGCGGCAACGGCACCTGGGGCGCGAAGAAGCGCCGGTTCTTCGTCTACAATCTTCTGGAGGAACTCGACGCGCCCGGCGAATGGCATCTGGACCGGACAGCCAAGAAACTGTACGTAATCCCCACCGCGAACTGGCACAAGGCGGACATCGTCCTCGCGACCTCGGAACAGCCGTTCATTGATTTGCGCGATGCCTCGGACATCATTTTCCGCGATCTCGCGTTCGAGCATTCCCATTCGGCCCAGGCCGCCGTGCGCATTTCCAATGGCACGCGCATTGGCGTTGTCGGATGCACGTTCTCGGGACTCGCGGGATCGGCGCTGGGCCTCACGGGCACGGACTGCCGGATCGTCGACTGCGAGGCCCGGAATCTCGGGGGAAGCGGATTCTCCGTCAATGGCGGCGACCGGAAGCGGCTCGTCCCCGCCAACAATCTGGTGGCGAACTGCCACATCCACCACTACGCCCGATTCTGCCGCACCTACGCGCCGGCGATCGGCGTAGGCGGCTGCGGACAGCGCATCGTCGGCTGCCGGATCCACCACGCGCCGCACAACGCCATTCTCTACGGCGGCAACAACCACCTGTTCGAATCCAATGAGGTCTACCGCGTGCTGCTGGAAACCGGCGATGCCGGGGCCTTCTATACGGGACGCGACACGTCCACGCTCGGCACGGTCATCCGCGGCAACCATTTCCACGACCTCGGCCGCGACCCCAACCTCTCCGACTTCACGATGGCCATTTACTTCGACGACTGCGACTGGGGCGACGCCGTCTACGACAACATTTTCGAGCGCGCCGGCAAAGCCGTCTTCATTGGCGGCGGCAATCTCCATCCGGTTGTCGGGAACATCTTCATCGAATGTCCGGTCGGCGTCCACATCGACACGCGCGGCGTCACCTGGCGCGAGGGCAAGCGCAAGGCGTTCAATTTCGACAAGGACGGCGTCTCCTGGTACGAGCGGATGCTGAAGCCGCATGGATTCCGGAGCGAAATCTGGCGGCGGGCCTATCCCGAAATCGAAGGTCTGCTCAAGGACCGGCCCGACATGCCCCGCATGAATCCGATCACGAACAACGTCTTCATCGCCTGCAAGAAGAACTTCGCATTCGACCCTCTGGCCAGAACCGTGACCAACGAATGCCCCGTCCGCGCGAACTCGTTCTTCCCGACCCGGCAGGACGCCATCCGAGCCGGCGTCAAACTCGCCCCGGCGGCGCGGACAGCCCGTCAGAACTGATAGTTCATCGTCACTGCGACGGCATGGGAAAGGCCGTTCTTCGTCTCGAACTTCCATTCCCGACCGGTGGGATCCGTCAGTCCGAGCGAATCGCCGGTCATGAAGACCAGCCCGTAGCTCATCGAGATTTCAACGGGCCCCAGCGAATAGGCCGCGCCAATCGTCCCGATGTGGCGGTCGCCCGGCGGCAGCATCGTGGTGCCATGGTACTTGCTGCACGGATCCATGTCGTAGACGTAGGACGCCATGAGCATCAGATCGTCTGTCAGATCGTAGGCGGCGCCAAAACCGATGCGCCAGACGTCGTTCCACTTGAGATCCAGCGTCCTGTCGTTGTCGCCCGGGAGATGGAAGTTGATCTTCTTCAGGCTCGACCACTGCGTCCATGTCGCCGTCACGCCCAGATGCACGTCGTCGGTCACGTCGTAGTTGGCGCCGAGCGTCACGGATTGCGGCAGACGGACCTTGGCCGACGCCGCCCCCTCGGCCTCGCGCGCGCCCTCGTCGACGGTGTTGTGGGCGGTCTGGACGGCGGGGCCGTAATACTGATCGTAGAGTGCGCCGTAATACGGACTATCGGGAGAGATTCCGGCTCCCGCCAGCGCCGCCTGGACCCCCTTCTGCACGGCGGTATCGTCATACTTGCTCACGCGCGTGTGGTTGTAGCCCTTGACCTTGCAGTCGATGAAGGACTTGTACATCGCGCCCACCGAGAGTTTTTCGGTGACGTCGTACTTCGTCGAGAGCTCCCACCCCCAATCCGTCATGCCATTGTCGCCCTTGAGGTGGTCGCGCACCGTCCCGTAGGTGGCGCCGTCGCGCGCCGCCATCTGGTCGGAATGCTGGTCAAACGACAGATACATCAGGCGGATGCCGGCGGCCACGGACCACTTGTCCGTCACTTTGTAGGCCAGATTGGGGTTCAAGGACAAGCCCATGATCGTCGTATCGCGCGTATCCCAGGCGAGCGGCCAACTCTTCTTGTAGTGGGTTCCCAGACCATATTCGGGCGCAAACCCCAGGCCGAACGTGAAGTCGTAGGGAAGTTCCTGCGCAAGATACGCATGGGGCAGGATGAAGCAGCCGGGATTCATCTTGATGCTGCCCTTGCCGTTCACATACGTATCGGCCGTCGGATGTTCCGTCGTCATGCCCACGGTGACGACCGTCCCCGTCAGATCGGTCAGCGTCGCGGGGTTGTAGAAATTGGCGGAAGCATCATGCGCCCTTCCCATCACCGCCCCGCCCATGGCATTTCCATAGGCCGACCCTTCATACAGTCCAAACCCTGCCGCAAACGAACATCCGACTGAAAGTGCAAAAACGGCACAGATACTCGATTTTTTCATTCTTCAATAACCTTCTTTCGCAAGAGATGTGTGACATTATATCATATTTTGTCACAAACTCCCAACGATATTTGACAAAAATTTAATTGTTGTCACAAAGCAAGCCGCCCGGCCGTTTCCGGCTAGCGGGACAGCGTCATCATGTTGACGTCGCCGGACGGGTAGTACGCCCACACGAGTTCCTTCGCGCGCGTGATTTCGCAGGCCGTTGCCCGCGATGCGTCCGGACGGCCATTGGCCCAACTGCCAATCAGCAGGTTGCCATTCGGCAGTTCCTCGATTCCGCAGAGACAGGACAACTGCGTCTGCCTGATTTCATCGGGCGAAAACGTCCACACGACATCATGTTCGGGCGTATACTCGGAAATTCCGTCAATATGGGAAACGAGCGTCGTGCCGGTTGCCCGGCGAAAGGCGTCGAACGCCATGACGGGGACGCCCTGTTCCCACACCAGATCGCCCGAAGCCGAATACTCGCGGACCGTCGCCGCACCCGCACAGCAGACCAGATACGTGCCCTGCGGGGTTTTGCGGATCATGCGCAAATGCCCGTGCGCGCCGGGGTTCTCCCCTTTCCGGTTGCGCGGATCGACTTTAAAGCGCACAATCTCCTTCCGCGTTCCCCCTTCGATTTCCACGACCTCGTCGGTTGAATTCAGGGCCATCACGACATTGCCAGCCGGCTGGACCTCGAAACCGAACACTCCGCCGCCAACGGCATTCCGGGGCCGGTAGACAAGTTCGGCGGGGCCGGGAACGCTGCCGTCAAGCCGGCAGCGGAAGAGCGATCCGTTCGAATAGTAGACAAACGCGCCGGACGGGGTTCTGACGATCTGGACGCGATGGATGTTTCCGCAGCCGGGACGAACGGCATCCAAGGAGGCATCGGGGTTCAGCCGGTAGAACCGGTCGGACCCCGCGACAAAGACGGGTCCCGGCATCGTCCCCTCGACCCGGGGAACGGCCCGCTTGACGGCCGGTTCGAGCCGGTTGCCCTGCGCGTCCACCAGTTCGACGGCCCGTCCCCCCGCCGCATCGAACTGCTCGCGCAGCCGTTTCAGCCGTCGGGGATCCGGTTCGACGACAATCCATGCGTTGATCTCCTCCGATTCGCCCGCCGCGATGAACGCCCCGGCAAAAGCGTCGTCCGCGCCAATCCCGCCGGCCACCACGCGTACGCGGGGGTCGGCCGGACGGGCCCGCGCGCCGGCGGCACGGACGTCTTCAAGATACGCCTGCGGCGACTGGCCGGCGCGAATCGGCACGACCACCCGATGGCAGGCGGACGCGGCGGCGGCCAGACCCGCGCACCCGCCGAACAGGACAAGACACAGAACGGCTTCCGTTTTCATGGCGGACATCCCTTCAGGGCAACGGTTCGCGATGGCGAAACGCGGAAATGCCTGTGGCCTTCTTCGTGGCCGGATTGAACTCGATCACGGCGCCTTCCATCGTCGCGGGGCCTTCCGCGACTTCAAACCGGGCGGGAATGCCAGTCGTGAACTTCTGCAGAACCGGCTTGAACTCGCGCCCCAACGAGGAGAACCAGGGACCGCACATGCCCAGGTCGCTCTGGAACGCCGTTCCGTTGGGGAAGACGATGGCGTCGGAAGTCTGCACGTGCGTGTGCGTGCCGACAACCGCCGTCACGCGTCCGTCCAGATAATAGGCCATCGCGGCCTTCTCGCTGGTGGCCTCCGCATGGAAATCCACGAACACCGGAACGTCTTTCGGCAACTGCTGAAGGGCCGCGTCGACGGCCCGGAACGGACAGTCGACGGGATTCATGAAGGCGCGGCCGTGGAGATTCACGATGGCGAACCGGCAAATGCCCGTCGTCACGACCGCCCATCCCCTGCCAGGCGCGGCGGGCGGGAAATTGGCCGGCCGGACGATATTCTTCAGCTGGCCGATCGTGGAGGGGAACTCCTTCTGTCCCCAGGCATGGTCGCCCAGCGTGATGGCGTCGACGCCGCAGCCGAACAGCTCGTTGGCAAGGGAGACGGTCAGCCCCGAACCCGCGGCCGCGTTTTCCGCGTTGACGACCACCGCCGCCACGCCCAGTTCGCGGCGGACACGGGGAAGATTTTCCTTCAGGATGCGACGGCCGGGAGAACCCACCACGTCGCCAAGCATGAGCAGTTTCATGGTCTTCGTCCTCCACCTGACGCCCGGCCGGATTCATCGCCGCAAACCGGGCAGATCGCTGTCGACCGTCCAACGTCCGCATGCGGACACCTTGGCGGAGAAGTCGGGATCGTACCAGATGCTGCCGGACGTTTTCAAGTCAATCGGCTTGTCCTTGATGGGATTGGCAATCAGCGTCCAGTCGCGCCCCGCGTAGAACCGGCAGCCGTTGATCTGGATCTGCGTGCGGCCATACCCGTAATCCGCCATCGCCTTGTTCTGCGAAAACCCGATTCCGCCGTTGCGGAACGTGCAGTTGTTAATCGAAATCGAGTCCACCGGCGTCGCAACGCTGAGAAAGTTCACGCGATTCGTGTAGAGCACCTGGATGTTGTCGAAGACGATTCCCTCCTGCCGGGGAGGTTTCGCGCCCGGATACTGCGAACGTGAGAAGCGTCCGAAGTCGTAATGGACGGAAAACGCCGTCCGGGGCTGCGCAAGAAAGCAGTCGCGGAACACGACGTTGCGAACCCCGCAGTCGTAGACGGCCTCGTCCTGGACCCAGGCCCAGTTGATGCCGTCCAGCACGACCTGCCCCTTTTTGTGGGTGGGACGCGTCTTCGAGATGAACGTCTTGCCGTCGGGCGCCATCGCCACGCGGTAGAGCGACCCGCCCGAGACGACGCTGTCGCCCTGCTGCACCTCCATGCCCGCGCGCCAGTCGCACCAGGCCCCGGCGAGGATGCGGCAGAAAAAGCCGACCGCCCGCGACGGATTGTAGAGGTCATGGCAGTTCTCGATCACGCCGTCTTCGATCCACCCCAGTTCCGGGTTGCCGGTCGAATAGTCGTGGGCGTTCAGGGCAATCGGGTCGTCGCCGGTGTCGAAGACGCCGTTGCGCACGGTGAAGCGCCTGCCGCGCCCGAAATGGACGCCGTCCTTCCAGCCGAAGATCTTCACGTCGTCGACGACGACGTCCTCGAACGTGCAGATGTGGATGCAATACTGCCCCCGGCCGAGATCGAGGCAGCGGAACCGGTTGATCCGCAGGTCCTTCACGTAGAAGAAAGCGAGATGCCCGCGGAGGCCGAAGACCTTCCAGTCGTTGTGATCCATGCCGTTGACGACGATGTGAAGTCCCGTAATCTCGATGTTCGAATTCCAGGTCTTCGTCAGCGCGCCCTTGTTCAGAATGACGTTCGCGAACTGGCGGCCCTCGTTCGACTTCACAAAAAACACGCCATTCCCGCAAATCAGGGAGGTGTTGTCGCCGATGAACACCGTGTCGGCGATCTTGTAGCGCCCCGGTTTCGTGACGTGCACCGTCCCGCCGGCGTCAAACGCCCGCTGCAGCGCCGCCGTGTTCGCCTTGCCCGTCGCCTCCGGCAGAAAGCCGAAATCGGCGGCGTCGCTCGCCCGAAGCACGCACGCGACCGCCAAGAACATGCCGAAAACCAGACTTCTCATCGTTTCCCCCTTTCGCCTGGAGCGCCAGCCTCAATCTCCCGCCTGCAACGACGGATCGACGTCCACCGTCAAGGCCGTCTCGCCGGCGACGTTCCGCCGGTAGTAGGCCAATCCGGCGATCATCGCGGCGTTGTCGCCGCAATTTTTCGGCGCGGCCAGCAGGAGCGGAACCCGCATCGCGCGCGCGATTTCGGCCAGACGCCCCCGCAGACGGCCATTCAGCGAAACGCCCCCGCCCACGATCAGCGCCTTGTAGTCGCGCTGCTTCAAGGCCGTCAGCGTGCGGTCGGCCAGCGTCCCCACGATGGCCTCCTGGTAGGCGGCGACAATCGCGGCCTTCTCGCGGTCGTCCCGCGGCGGCGTCTTCTTCACGTGGTAGAGCAGCGCCGTCTTCAAGCCGGAAAAGGAGACGCACAGGCGGGCGTCAAGCCCGGCCAGCGCCGCGGTCCCCGCGCGCGGATGGCCTTTGGGGAACCGGGGCATGCCGTCGGCAAGGCGGATGCCGGCGGGATAGTCCAGGGCCTTCAGCGCGGCGGCGTCCGAGAAGTCGGACGCCCCGTTCCAGAATCCCCTCGCCCAGCGGTCGATGACCGGCCCGCCGGGATACCCGAGCCCCAGCAGCTTCGCGGCCTTGTCAAACGCCTCGCCGGCGGCGTCGTCCAATGTCTGCCCGATGATCCGGTAGGTTCCGTAGGCGGGCATGTCAATCCAGGTCGTGTGTCCCCCCGACACCGCCAGTCCCAGGGCCGGCATGGCGTCTTCGGGAAGCGGCTCCGCCCCCGTGGCGCGCCCCGCATCGAAAAGGAACGGCGTGTGCAGATGGGCCTCGATGTGGTTGACGCCGATCAGCGGAACGCCCAGCCCCATCGCCAGGCCCTTCGCGGCGTTCAGGCCGACCAGCAGCGAGCTCGCGAGGCCCGGACCGTAGGTCGCCGCCACGGCGTCGATCCGTTCCGGGCATCCTTTCAGGGCCTCCGCGACGACCCCGCGGATCTTCTCGACATGCGCCCGGCTGGCGACCTCGGGGACGACGCCGCCGTAGGGCTGATGAAGCGGAATCTGCGTGTAGACGACGCTGCTCAGGACCTCGCGCCCGTCTTTCACGACGGCGCATGCGGTCTCGTCGCAGGAACTCTCGATGCCCAGAATGTTCAATTCGCGCTCCTCGGTCTCGTGGCCGTGCCGTCACCAGAATTTCCACCAGGCCTTGCGGACGGGTTCGACGCCGCCCGCCTCCTGGTACAGCTCCTTCACCCGCGCGGAACCGGCCGTGTCGGGATCGAGCAGCTGCTCGTGCTCGTGGAACTCGAACGCCTCGGGCAGACTCCAGAACACCGTCCGGACAAACGAATCCTGGGTGATGCGGTGCAGCACCACGACCTCGCCGGACGGCAGGATGGAGATTTTCGGGCGCGTCACGCGCAGGAACGCCCCCACGTCCGTCGTCTGCCAGCGGCGATTCGCCGTTCCCGTGTCGCGGACCTTCAGAAACAGGTGCTCGACGCGGTCGCGCCCCCAATGCGCAAGTTCGAACTCCCGCTTCAGGCCGTCATGGCCGGCAAACATCTGCAGCGCGCCCCCGATGCGCAATCCCGGGACGACGGTAAAGGACTTCAGCGCACTCTCGTAGCGCGTCCCGTCGTGAACGAGGACCGCCCGGGCCAGGTAGCGGGTCGTCTCGTCGAACGGGAAATGGTCGGCCAGAAACGTCTCAAGTTTCTGGCCCTCGCCGGAGAGCAGGGCAAACGGCGCGACGAAGGGACCGGACGAGCGCTTCGCGAACTGGTGGCGGTCGCTCGCGCGGTAAAGCTCGATCGACATCCGGTCCGGCGACGTGTCCTTGCGCGCGTCGATGACGTCCGAAGACGCGTTCTCCACGCTCACGACGGCGCGCACGCGCTCGCCGATCACGAACTCCTGCTGGTCCAGCTTCAGCTGGACCGTCAACTCGGTTGGCAGCGGCGCGGCGATTCCCATTCCGGCCGCCAAAAGGGACATGAGACAGGCGATTCGCGTCATTGCAGCCTTCCTTTCCGCGCACGGCAGACGAGCTTGAGCCCGTCATAGCTCAGGTGGACGCCTTTCGGCAGTTTCCGCTCGAACTCCGCGTGCTTCACGTCGTGGCACATGTGGATGAAATAGGTCCGGCGGGGCGCCACCGCCTTCACGCAGGCCAGGGCCCGCGCCAGATTCATGTGCGTGGGGTGCTCCCGCTCGCGCAGGCAATCCAGAATCAGCACGTCGACGCCATGAATCTTCCGCTGGACGGACGCCGGCATCACGCTGCAGTCGGGCACGTAGGCGACGCGGCACCCCTCGGCTTCGATCAGATAGCCATTCGTCCGCGGGCCGTGGGAGACGGGCAGCGGCGCCAAGCCGACGGCGCCGATCCGGAACGGTCGGGAAACGGCCTGGAAGCGGATCATCGGACGATACAGCCCCAGCCGATTCGGCTCTTCGGAAATGTACGGGAAAATCTGGCGCATGGACGCGATCGTCTCCGCCGCCGCATAGCAGACGAGCGCCGTCTGGCCGTTCAGCGTGTTGAACCGGCGGACGTCGTCGAACCCGGCGACGTGGTCCATGTGGGCATGGGTCAGCACGATGGCATCGATTCGGGCGATTCCGCAGTCCAGACACGCCAGGCGGAATTCCGGCGGCGTGTCGATGACGAACGCCGTCTTGCCGGAGCGCACGCAAAGCCCGGACCGGCGGCGCCGGTCGCGCGCGTCGGTCGACGTGCAGGTCGGGCACGAACAGCCGATCTGCGGAACGCCCACGGACGTACCCGTCCCGAGGAACTGGAGCGTCAGGCTCACCGTTCGTCGTTGTAGAGCTCCAACGCCTCCTTTGCGGTCAAGCCGCCGTGGACGACGCCGGCAATGGCCTTCATCATCGCCAGGGGCTTCGCGCTCTGGAACACGTTGCGTCCCATGTCGACGCCCGCGGCGCCCGCCTGGATGGCCTTGTAGGCCAATTCGAGCGCCTGCTCCTCGGGCAGCTTCTTGCCGCCGGCGATCACGACCGGAACCGGGCACTGGGCCACCACCGTCTCGAAGCCCTCCTCCGTGTAGTAGGTCTTCACGAACGCCGCGCCGTTCTCGGCGCAGACGCGCGTCGCCAGCCGGAAATAGCGCGCGTCGCGCGCCATGTCCTTGCCGACGGCCGTCACGCCCAGCACCGGAATGCCGTACTTCTCGGCCACGTCGACCGCATGGACCAGATTCTGCGTCGTGACCCGCTCGCTCGCCTTGTCCCCGCAGGACACCATCACGGCCATCGCGCTGGCGTTCACGCGAATCACGTCCTCCATGTCGTAGACGCGGTTGAGATTGAGGTCCGTCAGAATCGTGGTGCCGCCGTCCGCGCGCAGGCAGACGGGTTTCGACATCGCCGGCGGAATCACGCTGCGCAGAATGCCGCGCGTGCACATCAGGCAGTCGGCGTGCTCGATCAGCGGATTGATCGTCAGATCGACGCGCTCCAGACCGCTGGTCGGCCCCATGATGAAGCCGTGGTCGCACGCCAGCATCACCGTGCGGCCCGTCTTCGGGCGGAAGATGCGGGCCAGGCGGTTTTTCACGCCCCAGCCGCGGTTCTCGTTGCCCTTCAGGTAGAACGCCGCGTTCGTCTGCGGCCTGTCCAGCCCGTAGGCGGCCGCTTCCTTGAATCCATCCATGTCAGCCATGCTCGATCTCCTTTGAACGTGTCACCCCAACGTGTCGCCCCAATCAGGCGAAACAGCTCCAGATGTCCGCATGCGAGGCACTGCCGGCATCGACCGGCCCGACCGAACGGGCGCCCAGATTCTTCGCGCGCCCGTACTTGGCCTGCATCTGCGCCGTGGCCGCGCTGCCGGCCTGCGCGGCGGCGGCCGCCGCCGCGAACATCGCCTCTTCGCCCTCGGCCGCATGGGCCTTCAGCGCCTCGACGGCGGGAATCAGGGCGTCCATGAACGTCTTGTCCCCCACCCGGGCCTTCGTGGCAAAACCGAGCTCGTCAAGCCCCGCGGCGAACATGGCGGCGACGCCGGCCGCGTCCAGTTCCGTCACGCCCGCGTCGACGGCGTCCGCCATGCCCTCGAAGAACGTGCCGTAAAGCGAACTCGTCGAACCGCTCACGTCGGATTCGAGGCGGGAAACCATGTTTTCGAGGAGGGACTTGAAATCGTCGCCGGTCGCCGCCGCCAGCGCCCGCGTCGCCGCCACGATCGCCTCGCCGTGGTCGCCATCGCCACCCGCCGCCGCGTCGAGCGCCGAATAGTCCTTCTCGCGTTCGGCCGTCTTGGCGGCCGCTTTCGCCCAAACCTGCTTGAACCGTTCGATTGTCATTTTTCCTCTCCTGGCAGAAATCCGCTACAGATACGGCCACTGCATCAGCACGCCGCCCCACGTCAGCCCCGAACCGAAACCGGCCAGAATCACGCGCTCGCCCCGCTTGAGCGTTCCCGCGCGAACGGCCTGGTCGAGACAGAGCGGAATGGACGCCGTCGACGTGTTGCCGATCGTCTCCAGATTCATGAAGAACTTCTCCAGCGGCAGCTCCATGCGCCGGGCGACGGCCTCGATGATCCGCGCATTGGCCTGATGCGCGAACACGCGATCCACCGCCGAAATGCCGATGGCGGCGTCCGCGCAGAGCCGGCGGGCGATTTCGTCGAGCTTCTTGACCGCGAAATTGAACACGGCGCGCCCCTGCATCTGCATGTAGGGGACCGGCATCGTCCCCTCCTTCGGCAGCCACGTGCGCTGCCCGCCCTCGCGGAAGATGAACCGGTGGCCGGAACCGTCCGCGCCCAGCCAGGTCGTGGCGCGCGGATGCGGCTCCGCCGCCGCGCCCAGCACCACGGCGCCGGCACCGTCGCCAAAGAGGATCGAAACCGTCCGTTCGGTCCAGTCCACGCTGCGCGAGAGGACTTCCGTGCCCAGCACGATCGCCTTGCGCCCCGGGTGGCAGGCCACCCAGCAGCTCGCCTGTTCCAGCGCGTAGATGAACCCGGAGCACGCGGCCGACACGTCGCACGCGCCGGCGTTCACGCATCCCAGGAGATTCTGGACGAGACAGCCCGTCGCCGGATAGGTGCCGTAGTCGGGCGAAGACGTCGCGCAGACGATCAGGCCGATTTCCTCGGGCGCGACGCCCGCCGCCGCCAGCGCCCGCTCCGCGGCTTTCGCGCCCAGGACGGACGCGCTCTCGTCGTCCGCCGCGAAATGGCGCGAGCGGATCCCGGTGTGCGTGTAGATCCACTCGTCGGAAGAGCCCATCGCAGGCGCCACCTCGTCGTTGGTCACGACACGTTCGGGCAGATAGGACCCCGTTCCCAGAATCTCGACCGAAGGCAGTATGACAGTATCCATAAATCCTTTTTTCTCTGTTCAGCGCGGAAAGAAACTTGTTCCCGATTATATCAAATGCCCCTGCGCCGGGCAAGCCGCGAACCCGATTCGGAAAAACCGCCGCCGGCGGCCCCGGCGTTCAGCGCAGCGTCACGACCACGGGACGGTGGTCCGAGAAGACGGCTTCGGGAACGACCCGATGCGCGACCTTGTCGAAACGCGCCCGATGCCGGCGGGACACCGCCACGTAGTCGATGCACCGGTCGGGATCGTCGGCCGGATAGGTCTTGTCGAAACCCGAAACGATGGCGAACGGCAGACGAAGCTTCTCGATGAACGCGCTGTCCGGAGCGGCGTTGAAGTCGCCCGCGAGGATCAGCGGCAGGTCGTCCGCAATCGCGGCGCGCAGAACGGGAAGGCAGGCCATCCGGTCCGCCGCGCGCAGCGGAAGGTGCGTCACGCCCACGCGATAGCGCGGAAAGTCGGCCAGCAGCAGGCAGCGGGGTTCGCCGGCGACCGGAAGTTCGATCCGCCGGGCCGCCAGCGGCTCGTCGCGCGACAGCAGCGCGATGCCGTATTCGCCGCCCTGATGGTCAATCGTCTTGCACCACGTCGTCCTGAATCCCGTCAGCCTGCCGAGCTCCGCCAGCTGGTCGACGCCTCCCGAACGCCGGGTCCCGCGGTCGACCTCCTGCAGGGCGACGACATCGGGCTTTTCCCGGACGATGACCTGGGCGATCCGCGCCAGATCGCGCACGCCGTCAAGCCCCTGCCCCGCATGGAGATTCCAGCTCATGACGGTCACGCTGCGAAACGGCGCGGCCGCCATGTCCGCCGCCTGATCGACTTCGGCCGACACCATCTGCCAGAGCTGGCACCCGGACGGCAGCAGCAGCCCGCCCGCGCACAGCAGCCCGCACCATGTGCGCCGGAGCACGGACGCGATCTTCCCAAACGGAACTGACCTGACTTCCATGCCCCGATTATAGCACAAAACCGGACGCGGGGAAACGCCCCGCCGTCACCGGATCAGGATTGCGAAACCCCTCGACGACGAATAGCGCCAGAGAATCCGCTGCACGCCCGTGCCCGGCACGTAGGTGCAGGTGTCGCCCCGGTGCGACGAGACGATCTGCCACTGGCCGTCCGCCCCCAGTTCCGCGAGTTCGTAGCCGACGGGACGCCACGCGACCGCGCCATCGCCGTCCCCCACCTGCACGGGACTCGCCTTCAGCGTCCATTCGCCCGCGACCTGGTAGGCGCCGGGCCGGGGATCGACGGCCTCCGCCGCGATCTGCTCCCGGCTGATCGCCACCACGAGATTGGTGGTGGCGAGCACGCCGTCGAACCGGGCCGTATCGACGGCGCGGTTGTGGCGCAACTCGTCGTCCGACAGCAGCCGATTGTAGAAGCGCAGCGTGTGGAAGCCGCCCACCATCGCGCGCTCCTTCGCCAGGTTGCCGTCGAGATGCCCCGCGCCGATGGCCCAGGTCTTCACCGGGGCGTCCGTCTCGTAGGCGAACGCCTTGCCGCCCGTGCGTTCGGCGCCTTCGAACGCATAGAACGCCTCGCCCGTCGCCTGCAGCGTGAAATACCGGCCGCCCCACGGCGAGATGGAGGCGCGCTGAGCATTCGCGTTGCCGTAGATGGGGTCGGTCTTCCACTGGAGCCTGCGCGTGGCGTCGCCCTTTGTCGTGAAGACGCCGCCGTCGCTCGGGAGGGCGATCAGCGTGGGCCAGTTCATCGTGTCGAGCTGCTCGCCGACGACGAAATCGACCCGGCCCTGAATCGTGGGCGTCCGTCCAATGCCGATGGCGCGGTCCGTCACCATCACCTCCTCGCCATTGAAGCGGTAGGCGTCGGCCACCCAGGCGCCCTCGACGTGGTTGGTCCAGCACGCCGAGAGGTTGAGCTGATGGATGGTCGCGGCTTTGCCGTTGCCGGACCAGTCGGACCAGACGTCGGCGTGCGCGGCATGGCGCGAAGCGACGCCGACATTGCGGATGCCGTCGTAGGCCGCCAAGAGACCGTCCTGCACGTAGTCGTCCACGTCGAAATCAGCCGCCGTGCGCAGGGCGCGCACGAGGCTCCACCGCCAGGTGAGCCGCTGCCGGCCGTCGGCGGAATCGAGCGTCACCTGCGTCCCGTCGCCCTCGCGCGGATTCGTCCAGAACCCGTTCGTGGCGTCCCAGCTCTCCAGCCGGTAGCCGCAACAGGCATAGGTGCGCCCGCCGGCGGTCACCTGCGCCGGCGCGGAGAAGTCGCGCGTGCCGGCAAAGTCGTAGGGGCCGTTCGGCTCATTGCCGCATGCGGCCAGCCGGTCGCTCGCCACCACCAGCGCCGCGTCGGCGCCACCGCGGAAGCGGATGTCGTCGAGCCGGCTGTTGTGCGCCAGTTCCGACGGCGTGAGCAGACGCGTGTAGTAGCGCACGGCATGGACAATGCCGCGCAGATTGCGGCAATGCTGCTCCTCGGCGGCGGTCGTATTCAACCCGCCGACGAACAGATGGCAAGGCCCTCCGCCCATCGCCCAGTGTTCGACCGGCTCGTCGTCGGTCTGCTGTTCGGCCGCCTTCCAGTCCGCGTCGGCGGGGTAGTCCGCCGTCTGGGAGACGGCGATGGCGGTGGGACCGCCCAGATGGCTGTCGTGGAAACAGGTGTACGCCACGCCGTCGCCCGCAAAATCCAGCATCGAAGTCGTGTAGTTGGTTTTGAACCGCATCTTCGGGTACGAGCTCTGCGCGTATTGGAAGAGATTGTAGGCGTCGTTCCGCGCGCCGACGAACGTGGGCCAGGTCACCGCCTTGTCGGTGAGCGACGCGCGGTTGTAGGCCATTTTCTCCCCCGGCGCGGAGCAGGCGACCTGCAGCGTGGACTGGAGCGAGGTCGACGTGCGCGCACGCGCCATGAAGTAGTCGCCGAAGTGGAAGGCGTAACCGGTATCGGTCCAGTTGCCGTCGACGCCGGCGGCGGAGGTGCGCACGCGACCGGCGTGCCGGCCGCCGGCGAGGTCGTGCCACGTCGCCGCATCGTCGCTGTGGCTGTGCGCGCCGGCGTTTTCGATGCCGTCGAGCTGGAAGACGAGACCGTCCGCGACGTAGCTCGCCGCGTCGAGCGGCACAAGGCCCTCTTCCAGTTCCCAAGTCCACGCAAGCCGCACGCCGCGCGCGTCGCCGGCCGTGTTGTCGTAGGTGTAGGAGAGTTCGTCGGCGTGCACCTCCACCGCGCCGAGGGTCGCGCCGTCGTCCGAGACGTTCAGTTCGTAGCCCGTGCACCGGTAGACGTTGCCGTTGGCGAGCGTGACGCGCGCGGGCGCGGTGAAGGTGTGCGTGCCCGTCACCTCCCAGGTTCCGACCCCTTCCACGCCCGTGGCGCCCATGGGCGAGCGGGCGATGGTGAGCGTGCCGGTGGGATGGTAGTGGAAGTGGCGCACCATGTCCACGCGGTGGTTGCGGGCCAGTTCCTCGTCGCTCAACGCGCGGTTGTAGAAACGCGCGCCGCGGTAAAGCCCCTTGGAGTAGTGCCGGTCGCTGTTGATCCGGCCGCCCAGCGAGAACTTGGTGTTCGCGTAGGACCCGAACATCTCCCGGGTGTTCATGTTTGCGCGCGTCGCGCCGTCGAAGATGCCGTACTGGTCGCTGTCGGCGAGCGCGGTCAGCGTGCGGGGGTAGGTGAGCCAGATATGAGGCCGGTCGACGCCCGTCGACGGGATGGCGATGCCGTTGCACTTCCAGTAGATCCAGGACTGCGCCTCGCTCCACTGGCGGTCGAGGTAGATGCCGTAATCCGCCGCCTCGCCAATCAGGGTGGGATAGCCCTCGCCACTTTGGCCCTGATCCGAACCTTCGTACTGGTCGCCCGCCTGGCTCACGGGACGGACGTCGAGTTCGCAGACGCACTGGATGGTGAAGTTCTCCCCGAGGGTGATGTTCGCCTTCATCTCCGCCAGCGTGGCGCGCATGAACACATAGCCGTCCGAAACCCAGAAGCCCTCTTCGCCGATGAGCGTCCCGCACGCCGGCTTGAATTCGAGATTCGGCCCGCCGGGGACAAGGCACGCCCATTCGGTCGCGGCCGAGTCGTGCTCGGCGGAAAGGCCGACGTTGCGGATTCCGTCATACAGGGCCACAAGCCCATCCTGAACGTACGCATCAGGCTCGGAAATGCGCACGATGTCCGCACTGACGGCAAAGGCGCCAACCATGACGCCCAGGCACGCGACACAGCTCTTCATTCCATTTTCTCCTTTCACTCGCTTTTCGTTTGTACGCGTTTGTACGCGATCACGCGCAAGCCGGACGCCTTTCGCATCCCGGAGATGCGCCCTTCCGGCCCGCAGACGCGCCAGAATTCTCCCAAATCTCCGTAAGCCTTGCGTGAGAATCGCGTTAGACTTGTGTGAGGACGCGGACCGCCGCAGAAGGCGGGCGGCACCGCCAAATCTCCGCACAATTCTACCGAACGACATTTATTTTATCACCCCCCCCCCCCCCCCCCCCATTGTCAAGCGCGAAAACCGGGGAAACCGCGCGAAAACAGCGCAAAAACACGGGCTGCAGACCGCGCTTGCGTGACAACGGCCGACAGGAAACCCCATGGACCAGGCGAAAGCGCGCGTGGGCCATGGGGTGATGCCGACGGACCGGCACTGCCGCCGCCGGATCGCGCCGGCTAACGGACGATCAGCAGGGTGCTGCGCGAGATGTTCCAGGACAGCATCTTGCCGTCGGCGGAGAGCGTCAGGCCATTCGGCGTGCGCAGGGTTTCCGCGCCGACCAGCGTCAGCTCAAGATCGGCGATTCCCTCCGGCGCCTCGTCCAGATTCCACACGACCACGCGGCGCGGATTGGCGGCCGTCGCCTGCGCGGTGACGTCGACCGTCACCTGCGCCCCCGGCAGGAAGACGAGCTTCGTCGCCGGCGCGATGCGTCCGCAGTTCCGCGCGGCGTCCACCGTGAAACGCAGCCCCGATGCGGCCTGTCCCACCGTGTTCGAGACGACGATTGCCGCCGCCGCCACCGTGCCCGTGCCCGCGAGGCTGATCACGCCCGTGCCGTCGCGGCCGAGGATGATGTCCTTCGTCGACGTGAACGAGCCGCCGGAGATTTCGAGCGCGCCATACGCGTCATGGTAGTTGTCCAGCACGGCGCTGTTCGCGTGCGCGCGATGGAGATCGTTCGTGAACGCGCCGCCCAGGTAGACGTAATGCCCGGTCGTGACCGCACCGTCCTCCAGCACATAGCGTCCCCGGCCGCCGAAAACGCCCACGGACATCTCGCCGCAGGTCTGCGAATTCTCCTGGCTCAGATCGACGACGACCGAGGCGGTGCCGCCCGTCTGGCGGACCAGCCCTTCCGCATTCGGACCCGCGCCGACGAAGAAATAGCCCCGTCTCTGCGTATAGTCGCCCGCAAGGTTCAGTTCGCCGTAGACGCGCGAGGTGCCACGGGCGCCAGACAGCCCGGTGCCGCGCCCGACGAAGACGCCGTAGTACCGCGGGAGTTCCGTCGGAATTCCGCAATGGAAGTACAGAGACGCGCCGGAGGCGACGTCGACCCGTCCCGTCGAGAAGTACGTCGAAGCTGTGACGCCCTCGCTGTCCGGCGTCCCGATCCAGAGAAAGTCCCACCCGCCAGCCTTGTAATGGCCCCGCTTCACCCGGAACTCGCCCACGCCGGAATCGACGCCGATGCGCGTCAGGTTCCAGCCGTCGATAGTCCCCGCATAGCCGTCGAGTTCAAGGACGGCGTGCCCGTAATTCCCGCCGACTCTGAGCGAATAGGGCGCGCTGGAGAAGGAGGGGCGCGAATTCCCGCGGAAAACGAGCTTCACCTCCGCCCCCGCGCGCACGGGCTTGAGGTTGTGGTAGAAGACGGAAGGCGGTTTGTTCGTGACGAACGCCGTCGTGAAAATCGCCTCGTCGTCGAACGTCAGCGTCCCGTTGCCGAAGTCGAACATGGTGTTCAGGTTGCTCGTGCCCGTGCCCGTCTTCTCGGTGGCGAGAATGCCGCGCGTCACGAACGACGAGTTTCCGCGCACGTTGATTTCGCCGTAGTCGAGGGAAATGGACGACCGGTTGCTCAGTTCACCCACCGCGTTGCCCTGGTCCATCAGGCGCAGGGTCGAATCGACGACGTCCAGCCGCGAACCTTCGCGCATTTTCAGCACGGCCTCCGACGTCGTGTGCCCGCGCACGTTCAGCGTGCCGTTGGTGACCAGCAGGGTCGCCGTCCCGTCGCCGCAGTTGGCGAGAAAAAGATTCGTCGTCGTGACCTCCGCGCCCGCGATGGTCACCGTGTAGTCGGACCCCATCGCGTCGATGTAGACGGGAAGCGCCTCGTCAACGCCCGGGGCGACGTTTCCCGACCACTTCGTGGCGTCCGTCCAGTCGCCCGACTCGGCGTTCGCCCAGATGATCTCGCCGGACGCCGGGCTCGGGACGAGCGCGAGGTTTTCGTCCAGAACCGCAGCGTGGCCGTTCAGCGTGACGCCCGGCACGGCCGCTCCCGCCGTGCCGTCGGCAAATTTCAAGGAGGCGCCGAGCTGCAGTTTCACGTCCAGCGAGTGGCTGTCCGCCCCCCGCGTGAACGTGTCGACCACCAGCGCGCAGTCGGAGCCGACGCGCAGATCCGTCGCGCTCGCCGACACGGACAGATTGGACAAGTGGAGCGACTTGCCGATCTGCAGCGTGCCGCCCTGCAGGGTCACCGCGCCCGCGTAGTCGTTCTGCGGCGCGAACGTCCAATTCCCCGAGCCGGTCTTGATGAACGTGATGGCGTCGTCCAGCGTGCCGTTGAACGTGGCCGGCGCAGGCGTCGCGCCCGACACGGTGAGCGAACCGCTCGTGCAGTCCTGCAGACCGACGGCGGAACGCACGACGAACGGCCCCGTGCCGGCATGATCCAGACAGGCTTTGCCCGCCAAGTCCGTCTTGTTCGTCAGCGTGATGGTGCGGTCCATCGTCTCGCCGGCGCCGGTATAGCGCAGCGTGGCATTGTTGGCGAGCAGGAAATCGACATCGCCCATGCCGCCGAAGGTGCCGCGCAGGCCAATCGAATCCGAGGCGATGACGGCGGTTGAACCCACGTGAATGACGCCCTGGATCGTGCTGCCGCCGCCGAATGTCGCAGTTTGGTTGCCGTAATTGACAAAGACACGGCGGAGAAAGCCGTCGGGCGGATCGCCGTAGAAGACGCAGCCCACGGGGCAGAGGAAGGAGATCGGCGCGTAAAGTGCCGTCTCCGCAACCACGCCGGCGCCGGAGCGCTGCCCGGCGGCGAAGTTGAAAGTCCCCTCGCCCGTCATCACGGTGCTCCGGCCGACGGACAGCCAGTTGTAGCACGCATTGGGCCGGATCTGCCCGTTGGCCGTGATGTGAATGCGCTGCGTCCCCCCACCCGCCAGCGCGGGTGTCGAGAAATTGCGCAAGGTGGTTTCGGCATCGACGATCAGCGTCCCCGTCATCGCGGCTTTCACCATCATGTACCAGGAGTTCTTCACAAAGGGCTTCGACAGGCGGATGTCGCCCGACCCCTCGAACCGCACGGACGGTTCGCCCATCGACCCTCGGTTGGGCGCCCCCGTGTTGTCCCCCCACGCGCCCAGCACGAATTCGTTCACGGCGTTATTGCGCACGATCATCGTCTCGCCGCCCCAGTTGGTCGCCATCAGCTCGACGCCCAGCTGCAGCCGCGCCGGAATGATGGCCGCCGGCGTTTCGGACGTTTCCGCCGCCGAGAAGACGCCGTACGGCTCGATCGGCACCTTCTGGCTTTCGGCCGTGCCGTAGGTGTACTGGTTCGTTCCCGTCGTGAGAATCTGCAGGACCGAGTAGACGCCCGAGAAATCGATTGTCGTCGCGCGGCTGCCGTCCAGACCGTTTCCGAAAACGGCGACATCGCCCGTCTGCCCGCCCTTCGAGCCGTCTTCCTTCACGATGCGCCCCGGCACGGCCCCTTCCGCCCAGTTGTTCGCATTCGTCCAGAAACCGTTCTCGGAACCCGTCCACGTGTACGTGTCCGCACCGGCTCCCGCCGTCGCGCCCACGACAATCGCAACGGCCGTCAGCCGCGCACCAAGACCTCCCCGCATATCCATCCTCCTTTGACAATCAACAGAACGCCCTCTTCCAAGGTCTGCCAATATTCTACCCCCCCCCCCCCCCGTTTTGTCAATTGCAAAGCTGGGTGGCTGAAAAATAACCCGACGTAATGTTATACGGGTTCGCATGAAAGCAACAAAAGAGCATCCATTCCCTGAAAACTTCGAGGAGTTTCTTGATTGGTTCCCGTCAGAACAGGACTGTCGCGAATACTTGGAGTGGATTAGGTGGTCTGATGGATTTGCCTGTCCCCACTGCGGACATAGCGTCTGTTGGAAACTTGATCGCGGAATTCGACGGTGCGGAAAATGACGAATGCTGATCTCGGCGACCAATGGCACGGTTTTTGATTCCGGCAAGAAAGGATTATAATTCAAGGCAGAGCCTGTGCCAGCGGGGTGCGGCCGGGCTTGTCCCGGGCGACGAGAGTTCCAAGTTCACGGCGAAGATCGAGATGGTGGGCGGCAAGCCCGTCGTGACGTGGGAGCCGGACGGCGATGCCCTCCGCGCCACGCGCACCTACACAATCCACGGAAAGAAGACGTTTCTCGACCGCGACTGGACGCCAATCACCGACACCAACAAGAACCGGCACAACTTCTCAAGGTCGAGGTCAAGATGAAGTAGACGCATCCCTTTCCGTGCGTCCGTCCCATGCCGGGCGCACGGAGAAATAGGCCGCAGAACCATCAGGCGTCAGATCGTGCCGTTATGTTCTTGAATCACGGCAATTCATTTGCGCATCATCTTATTATATTGCCGCATTGAATTTCCAAAGAGAAAGTGATATTGTACACCGTATCATTCAAGAAAGGCTTTTGTATTGATATGGCGTTGTGCTACAAGAAACTGTGGAAACTGCTTATAGACCGGGACATGACCCGGGCGGCGTTGCGCGAGGCCACCGGCATCGCACCGGCCACCATGTCCAAGATGTCAAGGTGCGAGTCCGTCGGAGCCGGCATCCTTGAGCGCATCTGTGAAGCCATGAACTGTGACATTGGGGATATCGTCGAATATATCCCCGATGCCGAATTGAAACGGAAAGCGGCCAATGGAAGATGAAACCATACATGCTGTTTGCCGTCTCGATTGCAGGGGCGCTGGTCGCCTCGGGAGGGTCGCGCTCCTGCGCGACCGCAACGGCGGACGCGGCGGAATCGGGAGGGTCGCGCTCCTGCGCGACCGCAACGACGGCGGGCGAGAACGGACGCGCGGGAGCGCGACCCTCCCGTGCGGCGGACGCGGCGGAATCGGGAGGGTCGCGCTCCTGCGCGACCGCAAGGAAAGAATCGTCTGACATGCCGATGCTGAACTGGATGGGACGCGAAAAGGCGGCCAAGGCGACGCAAGACGTCGTCATGAAGATTCTCCGCGAGGACAAGTCGCTTGGCTATACGGGAGGGTCGCGCTCCCGCGCGACCGAAAAGACGGCGGACGCGGCGGAATCGGGAGGGTCGCGCTCCTGCGCGACCGCAAGGAAAGGATCGTCTGACATGCCGATGCTGAACTGGATGGGGCGCGAGCAAGCGATCAAGGCGACGCAAGACGTCGTCATGAAGATTCTCCGCGAGGACAAGTCGCTTGGCTATGCGGGAGGGTCGCGCTCCTGCGCGACCGTAACGGCGGACGCGGCGGAATCGGGAGGGTCGCGCTCC
>JBJEWF010000029.1:0-77871 GCA_051884915.1 Kiritimatiellia bacterium | reverse complement strand
CGCGAGCTATCCGCGATCTGCCATGCGGTCGGCGTCCTCACGCCCAAGTCCAAGGACGAGCTGAACGGCATCCCGCTCGTGGCGAAGGTCACGGTGAGGGACAACCAGGACGGCGAGCCGACGAATGAGATCAAAGGTTGGAAAGCGGTCGAGGGCGGGAAAGCAGCGCCTGCGGCAACGCCCGCTCCCAAGCAGCCCGTCAACGCCGGAGGAGCCCCCTGGTGATGTCGCTCGACGCCATCCTTCCTTTCCCGCCGTCGGTGAATTCGTACTATCGCCATGTGGGCTTCAAAGTCCTGATCAGCCGAGAGGGACGCAAGTACCGCAAGATGGTCGTTTCACGGCTCGCGGGGACGAGGCCGCTTGAGGGACGGTTGTCCCTCACGGCCTTGCTCTATCCGAAGGACAGGCGTCAGCGCGATGCGGACAACACCCTCAAATGTCTCCTCGACTCGCTCGCACACGCCGGGACGATGCACGACGACTCGCAGATAAAAGTGCTGCACGTCGAAATGCTGGAGCCCGACGGAAACGCGCGGGTCGAGGTTCATCTTGAGGAGATCGAATAGACAAGAGCGAAGAAATTCATGGGACTTCGATACTACCAGGAGGACGCCGTGCGGGCGGTCTACGACCACCTGCGGCGGAAGAAGACGAATCCGTGCGTGGAGATGCCCGTTGGCTCCGGCAAGAGCTGGGTCTTGGGGCAGATCGCATCGGACACGGTTAAGACGTGGGGCGGCCGCGCGCTCGTTGTGGCGGGCGCGAAGGAGCTTCTGGAGCAGAACGCCGAGAAGATATCCCTCGTCGCCCCCGACTTGAACGTGGGCGTGTGTTCAGCCGGTCTGGACAGGTGGGAGGCCGACCGCGATGTGGTCGTGGGCGGCGTGCAGTCCATCTTTCGCCGGGCCGACGAGATAGGCAGGCGGGACGTGTGCATCATCGACGAGTGCCATTTGATACCGCCGGACGGAGAGGGAATGTACCGCTCGCTCATCGCGGGGCTGCTCTCGATCAACCCGAAGATGCGGATCGTCGGCTGCACGGCGACGCCGTACCGGCTCAGGGGCGGGATGATATGCAAGCCGGAGAACATTTTGAACGAAATCTGCTACAAGATCGACCTCAAGGAGCTGATAGACAAGGGCTATTTGTCGAAGCTCTCGGCAAAGTCCGGCAAGACCCTCGCCAAGTTCGACTCCCTGCACATCCGCGCCGGTGAGTTCGTCAGCGAAGAGGTGGAGAAGGCAATGGGCGAGGACGCCATCGTCTCGTCCGCCTGCCGCGAAATCGTGGAGCTGACGCAGAACCGCAGGAGCGTCCTCGTGTTCTGCTCGTCCGTGGCGCATTGCCATGCGGTCGCGGAGAAGATATCCCGCTACTCCGGGCAGGAGTGCGCCGTGGTGACGGGAAACACGCCGTCATTGGAGCGGGCGGAGATTCTCGCCCGATTCAAGGGCGCGGAAATCGAGACCGACCTCTTCGGCGGGAAGAAGCCGCCTTTGAAGTTTGTGGCGAACGTCGAGTGCCTGACTACGGGCTTCGACGCGCCCAACATCGACTGCGTGTCCCTGCTGCGCCCCACGATGTCACCCGGTCTCCTCATGCAGATGTGCGGGCGCGGGACGAGGCTCTCGCCGGACACCGGCAAGGAGGACTGCTTGATATTGGACTTCGGCGGGAACATCGCCCGGCACGGATGCCTCGACCAGCTGCGCCCGCCGGGCGAGAGAACCGGCGAGAAGCAAGGCCCGCTCGCAAAGGCGTGTCCAGAATGCCAGACGATGATGCCGCTCCCCTTGATGACCTGCCCCAACTGCGGACACGAATTCGAGCGCAAGGAGCGCGAGGTCAAGATAGAAGCCACCGCCTCGACGCTCGGCGTCCTCGCCGGCGAGACCACCGTGGAGACGCTGGAGGTGACGCACACGGACTACGAGGCGTGGGCGAAGCGCGGCGCGCCGCCGGACTATCCGAAGACCGTGCGCGTCACCTACTGGTGCGGTCTCAACGACCGCTACAGCGAATGGGTCTGCCCGGAGCATTCCGGCTACGCCCGGCGCAAGTTCATCGAGTGGTTCAAGGCGCGGAGGGTCGCGGACGACGTGTTCATCCCCGCGAACGCCGACGAGTTCCTTGAGGCGGTGTTCTCCGGGATGGTCAAGGACACGAAGTCCATCACGATCCGCAGGACTGTCGGCGAACGCTGGCCGAAGGTCGTGTCGAGCGTTCCCGGCGATCCGCCGGAGAGCAGTCCGTTCGCCGACGGAGCCGCGGAGCCGAAAGACTATGACGATTTGCCTTTTTAGGAGGATTTCAGAATGGAAGACGAATTCGAGTTCGTGGAGCGCATGGCGAAGCGGGCGATGCTCATTGAGAAAGCGATCCGCTACGCCATTGGCCTTGCCGTGCTTGCCGCCGTGGTGGCGTTCTTCTGCCGCATCGCGGCAAACAAGGCCGACTCGTCCGTGAGCGACCAGTGGATGCAGGCGATAGAGAACGTCCGGCGGGAGGCCGCGAAGAAGGAGGCGCGATGAACGGGGAGAGCATTTCTTCGGAACTCGCGCTCTCCTACCGCAGGGCCGGGCTGTCCGTGCTTCCCGCCGTCAAGGCGAAGAAGCGTCCTGCCGTCGGCGCATGGCGGACATGGGCCGGGCGGCTTCCGACCGATGTCGAGGTCGAGGCGTGGTTTTCCAACGCCCACGATGCCGTGTGCATCGTCGCGGGCAAGGTCTCGGGCAACCTCGAGTGCATCGACTTCGACCAAAAAGCCGAAGCCTATGGCTCATGGTGTGCAAAGATCGCTCCCGTAGTGCTCGATAGCGTCGTCGTGGAGTCGACGCCATCGGGCGGCAAGCACGTGGTGTACCGGTGCGAGACGCCGGTCGAGGGCAACCTCAAGCTGGCGCAGGGAATGCGGGACGGCAAGCGAAAGACCCTCATCGAGACCCGTGGCGAGGGCGGACTCTTCCTCTGCTCGCCGACTCCCGGCTACGCCCTGGAGCACGGTGACTTTGAACACATCCCCGTCATTTCGGAGGAGGCGCGACAAGCCCTGCTGTCCGCCGCGAGGGAGCTGGACGAACCGTGTGCCCAACCAGCCCCGAAGAACGCGACACAGGGGCTACAGTCGGCCTTTCTGACGCGACCGGGGGACGATTTCAACCAGCGGGGCGACATCCGGCCGCTTCTTGCCGCTCGCGGGTGGACTTTCGGCGGGTCGAAGCCGGACGGGAACGAACTCTGGACGAGGCCCGGCAAGAACGCGAGGGCCGGGCATTCCGCGACTCTCAAGGACGGCGTGTTCTATGTGTTTTCGTCGAACGCCGCGCCATTCGAGCCGGGCAAGGGATACAACGCCTTCCAGGTGTACGCGACGCTCGCACACGGAGGCGACTACACCGCTGCTGCAAAAGGCCTCCTCTCGCAGGGCTACGGACAGACGGAAGATGGCAATCTCGGCGTCGATCTATCCGCGATCATGTCAGACGGAAGCACACAATCCGAGGTGCAGGACGACGAGGACAAGGCCGCTCAAGCCGACGATTTCGCGGATCCAGGCCCGATACCGCCGGAACTGTACGACGTCCCCGGATTCGTTTCGGAACTGATGGGCTACACGCTCCGCACGGCCCCCTATCCCAACAAGGCGCTTGCGTTCGCCGGGGCGTTCGCCATGCTGGCGCACCTCGCCGGGCGGAAGTACAAGGATCCGTTCGGAACCAGGCCGAACGTGTACATTCTCTCGCTCGCGGCGTCGGGGTCGGGCAAGCAGCATCCGCGCAGCGTGAACGTGTCGCTTGCCGCGCTCAAGGGGTTTGCATCGGAACTCGGAGACTACTTCGCCTCCGGCGAGGGGCTGGAGGATGCGATGCTCGTCTCGCCATCGATGCTCTTCCAGATAGACGAGGCGGACGCTCTCTTCAACACGGTCAAGATGGAAGACCCCCGCGCGGAGATGCTGAACTCGATGCTGCTCCGGTTCTTCTCCGAATCGTCCTCTGCGCACATCATGCGCAAGAAGGCGTTGCAGAAAGGCCAGAAGGCATCGTCCTCCTGCATCGTCCAGCCGCACCTCACATTCCTCGGAACGGCTGTCCCGAAATTCCTCTACCAGTCGCTCTCCGAGCGCGTCCTCTCGAACGGGCTTCTCGCCCGATGCCTCGTTCTCGAAGCGGGCGAACGCGGCGAGGCCAACGAGTCGCCGGAGGAGTCGGAATTTCCGCAGCGCGTCCTCGACGACATCGGCGAGCTGAAGCGGATCGGCTCGGAATGCGACCTCTTCAGCGAGTTCCCGCAGCCGCGCACCGTCCCTATGGAGGCCGCGGCCCGGCTTCGCGTGAACGAGATACGCCGCGAGGCCGATGCCTGCTACCGCAAGTACGAGAAGACGAATTCCGAGGCCGCGCTCGCGCTCTGGGCTCGCGCCGGCGAAAAGGTCATGAAGGCCGCGCTTGTCTACGCGATCTCGCAGTCCGCATCCGCCCCCGTCATCACCGTAGAGGCCGTGGACTGGGCCTACCGGCTCGTATTCCACGCGACGAGGCGGATGCTCTTTCAGGCCGGGCTGTACGTCTACGACACCGAGTTCGACAGGCAGGTCAAGAACGTCCGCCAGAAGATTCTCTCCAAGGGGAACGGGCGGCTTTCGTACCGCGCGCTCCTGCGCTCGATCCATATGCACAAGGACGAGGTCATGCGGATAATCGACACGATGACCGCGCGCGGCGAGATAGAGACGGAACAGGGTCGCAAAGGCGGTCTCGTCTTCGTGCTGAAGAGGTGAAGATATGTCAATGAATGTGTCAGCGTCTGTGTCAGCAGCGTCGTCCGCAAGGCGACACATGGCCGTTCATCCGTCAGCCGCGCTGACAGATGCGCTGACATATCCGCCGACGGTTGGGGAAGAGAAGAAGATGTATAAAAACCCAATAAATACACACATTTTTTTCTTCTCTCCTCAATCTGTCAGCAATGTCGGCACCGGGTCGGCTCGGGGACCGATTTTCGGCAAAATCGTCCGTTTTTCCGTGTCCGCACCTCGCGCGCGCGAGGACGCTGACACAAAAAGGACAACCCCGCACGGGGCAAAGGGCGCCAAAGCAATAGCGCTGTTGATCCCATACGGAGTTGTCGGCGGACAATATACCCTATCGGCCCCGGAAAGTCAACGGGGCAGATGCGGAACCAGGCGTTTTCGCGCTACTTCGCCCGGATGTCGGGTGATAAGGGATTATCGGCGGGCGGTTCCTCCCCAGCCCCCTCCAGACGGCAGGGCGCGGGAAGGAGCGCGGCTATCAAGGAGACTTTATTTCTGTTGGGAAAATCCCGGAAAGGCAAAAGACATGGCTAAAATCGAGAATCTGCGGATCGATTCGCTCACGCCATACGAGCGGAATCCGCGCAACAACGACCAGGCGGTCGCGGGGGTGGTCGCGTCCATCCGCCAGTACGGGTTCATCGGCGCGATCATCGTGAACAAGGATCGCGTCATCATCAACGGACACACGCGCGTCAAGGCGATGAAGGAGCTAGGCGCGGAGACGATTCCCGCAATCGTGGTCGACCACCTCACGCCGGAACAGGAGCGGGCGCTCCGCATCGCCGACAACAAGACGGGCGAGGTCGCAGAGTGGAACGAGGAGCTGCTCAAGGCCGAGCTGCAGACGCTCCAGGAGGCCGGCTTCGACATGGACGCGCTCGGATTCGACACGTCGGAAATCGACGAGCTGATCGGCGGCACGACCGACGAAATCGGTGAAACCGATCCGAACGACGTGCCGGAGACGCCGGAAGTCCCGGTGTCGAAGCCGGGCGAGGTGTACAGGCTCGAAAAGCATCTCCTCGTCTGCGGAGACTCCACCAAGGCGGAGGACATGGCCAAGGTGTGCAAGCCGGGCGAAGCCGGACTGTGGCTCACCGACCCTCCGTACAACGTGGACTACCACGGCTCCGACGGACAGTCGATTCAGAACGACTCGATGGAGGACTCGAAGTTCCGCGAGTTCCTTCGCTCGGCCTTTGCCGTAGCGGAGAAATCGATGAAGCCGGGAGCGGCGTTCTACATCTTCCATGCCGATTCCGAGGGATACAACTTTCGCGGCGCCTGCTTCGACATCGGGCTTCGGGTTCGCCAGTGTCTCGTCTGGAAGAAGAACTCGCTCGTCCTTGGACGGCAGGACTACCACTGGATTCACGAGCCCTGCCTCTACGGCTGGAAGGACGGAGCCGCGCACGAATGGTACGCCGACCGCTCGCAGACAACCGTCATGGAGTTCAACAAGCCGAAGAAGAATGACCTGCACCCGACGATGAAGCCGGTGGAAATGCTCGTCTATCTCATCAAGAACTCGACAAAACGCGGTGATACCGTCCTCGACACCTTCGGCGGCAGCGGCTCGACGCTCATCGCGTGCCAGCAGACCGGTCGCACGTGCCGTATGGTCGAACTCGACCCGAAATACTGCGATGCCATCCGCAGACGATGGGCGGAATTCGTCCACGGCGAGGGCTGCGACTGGATTGCGCTCACGGCGCCAGATGCCGCAGGAGACACACCTTCCGGCACCACTACGGTACCACAGGACGCTGTACAGGGCGATACAGACGCCACGGAAGCGCACTAATCCGCCCTATAGCAAGAGAACAGGAAGCCATAGACATGATACAGACATCGGAATACTGCGGAGTCGGGCATCCCGACCGCACCTGCGACTACATCGCATCCTACATCCTCGACCATGCGCTTGAGCGCGACAGGAACGCCAGAGTAGCCCTTGAAGTGCAGCTCAAGGACGCATTCTGCACGGTCTCCGGCGAGGTGACGTGCGCGACTCCGTTCACGGACGGGGAAATCGCCCGGTTCTGCCGCGAGGCCGTCGAGAAGATCGGCTACACGGCGGACTACCAGTCTCTCTTCGGCATAGAGAACTGCATCTGCGGGGAAGACCTCAAGGTGACGTGCCACATCTCCCGGCAGTCGGATGACATCGCGCAAGGCGTGAACGCCGACGGCTGGGGAGATCAGGGGATTGCATGGGGGCTTGCGGTCGACGAGCCACGAATGGGTTTCATGCCGAAGGACTACTGGCTCGCCCGGCAGATAGCGCAGCATCTGCACAGCCACCGCTTCGGCGGTCTGGACATCAAGACGCAGGTGATGGTCGAGGACGGGGTTCCGAAAGAATGCATCGTCGCAATCCCGATCCGCCCGGAGTGCGACGAGTCGGCGAGCGGCGCGGTGAGAAACTATGTGCAGTCGGTTCTTGGGAGCGGTTGCCGCGTCATCGTGAACGGGACAGGTCGCTATGTGAAGCACGGCTCGATAGGAGACTGCGGCACGACGGGCCGCAAGCTCGTCTGCGACTTCTACGGCGGGAACTCCCGCATCGGCGGCGGATCGCCGTGGGGCAAGGACCCGACCAAGGCGGACGTGACGCTGAACGTCCTCGCCCGCCGCAAGGCCCTTGAGGGGATGAAGCGGTACGGCCTCGAACTGATGCGGTGCGCGATTTCGTGCTGCATCGGCAGGAGGGACATCCGCGTGTCGCTGTTCGACAAGGAGAACCACCTCGTCGAGACGTACGCGGAGGACAATCCCGCAAGCCACGTCATCGCCTCGCTCGGACTCGACAAGCCCGTCTATGCGGATATGTGCGCATCTGGGCTTTTCGGGTACGAGGCCGTGTAGCCGATTACGGGCGGAGAGCGAAATGTCCCTTGACCTGCGACATGACAAAGCGCGAGGCGTCGCCCTTGGACGCGATCTCCCTCTTGATCGAGGAATAGAGCGTCTGCTCCGGCGTCTTGCCCGCTCCGGGCGTCCACAGACCCTTGGCCTTGACCGCCTCGACCATCTGGCGGCAGTTGAGGGGCTCGTCGCTCTCCTTCAGCACCTCGATGGCGGCGGAGAGGAGCGACAGCCCCTTGGCGGGCGCGGGGACGGCCTTCGCCTTCGTTTCGTTCTTTGCGGTAGCGGCCTTGGCCGCGGTTTTCCTGGTTCTGCTCATGGCATTCTCCTTGTTTTGTTCAACCGCCGCATATACTGGCGTATATCGGCCGGACTATCAAGCGGGAGAATCGGATTATTTTCAGGAGGCCCGGAAGATGTCTGAATACAACGTGAAGGCTCTTCCGAAGGATGCGCTCGTGCGCGCCCTCAAGAACGCGGGGTCGAGGACGCTCACCGAGGAGACGCTTGAGGCCGACATCGCCGCCGGCGCGCCGGTGAACGAGAACGGCACGATCAACCTCTACGACTACGCCGCGTGGATTCTCAAGACGGAGGCTTCCCGTGGCGGTTAGGCCGGTACTCAAGAAGCTGAAGCCGACCGAGGTCGTGCGGATCATGAACTCGACCGACTACGGGACGGTCTTGAGTTCGTCGCAGGTGTACCGCCACTTCGAGATGGGCGGCTACCGCATCGCCAGCCGCGAGGACGCGCGGTGCATCAACTTCTTCTCATACGTTGCGTGGCTCGTCGACCGCCACAACGAGCCGGACGAGCCGGTCGCGGACTACGCAAGGCACCGCGACGAGATGTCGCGCAGGCAGGCCGAGCAGTCGCTTGCGGGGCGCGACATCGGCGAGCTTCCGGCTGTCGAGGATGCGGAGCGTAAAGAGAGGTGCCGGCTCGACTTCCGGCTCTTCTGCGAGACGTACTTCCCGGAGGTGTATGTCCTCGAATGGTCGGAAGACCACCTCCGCGCCATCGCAAAGATACAGCAGGCCGTCCTCAAGGGCGGACTCTTCGCGCTTGCGATGTCGCGCGGGTCGGGAAAGTCCTCGCTCACGGAGACCGCCGCCATCTGGGCGATGCTCTACGGCCACCGCGAGTTCGTGGTCGTGATCGGCGCGAGCGAATCCGCCGCGCTCGAAATACTCGATTCGATCAAGACGGAACTTGAGGTGAATGAGCACCTCGCAGCCGACTTCCCGGAGGTAATATTCCCAATCCAGTGTCTCGACGGCATTGCCAACCGCTGCGCCGGACAGCTCTACAAGGGAGAACGCACACGAATCACGTGGACGGCGAACGAGATAGTGCTTCCTACCATCGCCGGCGCGAAGTCCTCCGGCGTCCTCGTGCGCGTCGCGGGCATCACCGGGCGCATACGCGGCATGAAGTACAAGAAGCCCGACGGTCGCACCATCCGCCCGGAATTCGTCATCATCGACGATCCGCAGACAAGCGAGTCGGCGGGATCGATGGAGCAGACCCGCAAACGTGTGCGTGTGCTGGCGGGCGACATCCTCGGTCTCGCCGGGCCGGGCAAGAAGATGTCGGGCATCATGCCCTGCACAGTCATCCGCCCCGGCGACATGGCCGAGCAGATCCTCGACAAGTCCCGCCACCCCGAATGGAACGGCGAACGGTGCAAGATGCTCTACCAGTTGCCGACGAACGAGGAGCTTTGGGCGAAGTACGCCGACATCCGAGCGGACGAACTGCGCGACCACGGGACATTCGCCAAGGCGACGGAGTTCTACCGCGACCACCAGGTGGAGATGGACGCCGGGGCGGTTGTCTCATGGAACGCCCGCTTCAACTACGACGAGATTTCCGCCGTCCAGCACGCGATGAACTTGAAGCTGCAGGACGAGGCGGCGTTCTGGGCGGAGTACCAGAACGAGCCGCTCCCGGAAGACCTCGGCAGCGACGAGCAGCTCACCGTGGACGGCATCGTGAACCGGCTCAACGGCGGCTCGCGGGGCGCAGTCCCGGCATGGGCGAGCCACGTCACGATGTTCATCGACGTGCAGAAGACTCTGCTCTTCTACGTTGTGTGCGCGTGGAGCGACGATTTCACCGGGGCCGTGATCGACTACGGCGCATGGCCAGACCAGAGGCGGCGGTATTTCACGCTCGCCGAGGCGAATCCGACCTTGCAGTCGAAGCATCCCCGAACGGGCCTCGAAGGATGTCTCTATGCGGGCATGAAGGAACTCACGGAAAAGTATCTCGGCAAGGAATACACACGCGACGACGGTGCGGCGATGCGCATCGAGAAATGCCTCATCGACGCGAACTGGGGACTGTCCACCGAGGTCGTGTACCAGTTCTGCCGCGAATCCGCCTACGCGAACATCATCGTCCCCTCGCACGGCAAGTACATCGGCGCAAGTTCCAAGCCTATGGGCGAATACAAGCGGCTCGCCGGCGACCGGGTCGGACACAACTGGCGGATGCCAAACATTCGCGGCAAGCGGGTCGTGCGGCACGTCGTGTACGACACGAACTACTGGAAGAGCTTTGCAGCGAGCCGTCTCTTGACTTCACAGGGGGACAAGGGTTCGCTCACCCTGTGGGGGCGCAGTTCCGAGACGCATATGCTCTTCGCCGAACACCTCACGGCGGAGTACCGCGTGAAGACAGAGGGTCGCGGCAGGCGCGTCGAGGAGTGGAAGATGCGCCCGGAGGCACACGACAACCACTGGTGGGACGGACTTGTCGGCTGCGCGGTCGCGGCATCGATGTGCGGATGCGTCCTCGCCGGGACTGACATCGAAAGGCGCAAGGCGGCGAAACCGAGGCTGAAGCTCTCGGATTTGAGGAAAAAACGGAAATCGTAGAAATCCCGCTACCGACCTCTTGCGAGGGGTGATACAGAATGGTAGCGGGACAGGTGTCTCCGCGATGGATTTACGAAATGGAAGAACAGACGATAGACAAGGCGATGGAAAGACTGCTCGCGCAGCCCAAGGAAGTCGAAGTCGACGGCCAGCGGGTGGCGAACCAGTCCGTGGGCGACCTCATCGAGGCCGCCAAGTTCCTTGCGTCCAAGAACGCCCTCGCCGGGCGGCGTCTTCCGATCCGCATCACGAAAATGGCGTCGGGAGGAGGTGCGCTGTGAGGTACGGAAGCGTATGCTCCGGCATCGAGGCGGCGAGCCTCGCATGGCACGGCCTCGGATGGAAGCCTGTCTTCTTCGGGGAGGTCGAGCCGTTCCCGTCCGCCGTCCTCATGCGCCGCTTGGGCGCGACGAAGCCACTCCGCCCGCTCGACCCGGACGAGGCGTCCTCGCCGAAAGACCGGAAGATGCGAGAGTCTTGGCTGCGGGTGATAGACGCCCTGCCAGAAGGCGGCTCCGTCCCGAACCTCGGCGACTTCACCAAGATACGGGAGAATGACTACGATGGAGCAATTGACCTTCTTGTCGGCGGAACCCCCTGTCAGGCGTTCAGCATCGCGGGGCTCCGCAAGGGCCTCGCTGACCCTCGCGGCAACCTCTGCCTTGAATTTGCGAAACTGGCTTTCCGCTCTCGCGCGCGGGTGGTCGTTTGGGAAAACGTACCCGGCGTCCTCACAAGCGGGAAAGGAAGCGATTTTGCCGGATTCCTATCGCTGCTCGCGGGATGGGAAGTCCCCGTCCCCGACGGAGGCTGGCAGCGGGCGGGAATCGTCACCGACGCCCCCGGATGCTACGGAGTGGCATGGCGAGTGCTTGACGCTCAATATACCAGAGTTCCCGAATTTCCGGGGGCGGTCCCGCAGCGAAGGCGCCGTGTCATCCTTGTCGGACATCTTGGTTCGTGGGAATATCCCGCAAAGGTTCTATTTGACGGTGAAATGTGCGGCGGGGCTGCTGCGCCGCGCCGCGAAGCGCGGGAAGGATCTGCCGAGGATTCTCAAGGACGCGCTCCTTGCGCTCATACGGTCAGAATGCGCGCAGGCAAGCCCGGCGGCGGCAAGGGAGCCCTCGTCTCCGACGAACTGAGCCTCACGCTTCAGACCGGCAACGACCAGACGCTCTTCCAGTTCCCGTGCTGGTGGGACGGAAGCCAGCAGTCGGCCACGATCACGGCATCGAGCGACCACCAGTTCATGCCAGACAAGCAGCAGCTCCAGTGCATCGTGGACATGAGGCAGATCGACTCCGGAGACGGCGTGTCGCCGACTCTTCTCTCGACCGACTACAAGGGCGGCAAGGCCATCTGCGATGATGTCTGCCCCACGCTCGACGCAAACTATCCCGCGAAGATGAACCGGCAGGACACTGGCAAGCTGATACAGGAGGTCTATGCCTTCGACTCGATGGCGTCCCACGCCATGAACTCGTCCAATCCCAAGTCGGGCATCCACAAAATCGATGTCTCCCGAACCATCGACACTCTCGACCCCTCGCCCTCGAAGAACCAGGGCGGCATGGCAATCGTCGAGGAGGAGACGCTCGGATTCATCAAGAACGATGCTGGCGGCACGGACACCAAGGGCGAGAACGTTTTTCCCACCATCCGCGCCGACGTGATGCCCGCCGTTGCGACGAGCGGAGTGCGCAGCGTAGTCAGGAAGCTCATGCCGGTCGAGTGCGAGCGGCTTATGGGTATGCCGGACGGATACACGCAGATTCCGTGGAAAGGCAAGCCGGAGACGGAATGCCCGGACGGCCCCCGCTACAAGGCGCTCGGCAACTCCATGTGCGTGAACGTGATGATGTGGGTCGGACAGAGGATTCAGGCCGTCGAGGACTCCTGCGGAAAGGAGGCGCTCTGATGCTGGACTTCCTCAAGCGCAAGGAACCCCGCAAGGCCATCCGGCTCTCGCTCCCGATGTGGATGAAGGCGCGGTTCGATGCCGCGCAGACCACGAAGGACAACGCCCGCCACTGGGGCGCGGCGGAGTTCCTCTCCGCCGATGCGGAGGCCGACCCCTCCGTGCGCAAGACGCTCCGCACCCGCGCCCGCTACGAGGTGCAGAACAACTCCTATGCGCGCGGCATCGTGAAGACGCTTGCCGACGATACGGTCGGTACCGGGCCTCGCCTCCAGATGCTGCTTGAGAGCGATGAGACGAACAACAGGATCGAACACGACTTCGCCGTGTGGACGCAGAGAATCCGGCTCGCCTCGAAACTGCGCACCATCCGCATGGCGCGGTGCCAGGACGGAGAGGCGTTCGCCGTACTCGCACAGAATCCCAGACTTTCAACGGACGTGAAGCTCGACCTCCAGCTCGTCGAAGCCGACCGGGTGACGGATGACGAAATGAAAACCGACGGCAGCTCGGTGGACGGTATCACGTTCGACCAATTCGGAAACCCGAAGTCCTACCGTGTGCTGAAGAAGCATCCAGGCGGTACGGACTCCTTCAACATGGAGGCGTACACGGTCAAGGCCGAGAACATGATCCACGTGTTTCGGCAGGATCGCCCCGAACAGCACCGCGGCATCCCGGAGATCACGGCTGCGTTGCCGCTCTTTGCACACCTCCGGCGGTTCACGCTCGCGGTAGTGTCCGCAGCCGAGGCCGCTGCCGATTTCGCCGGCATCCTCTACACGGACGCGCCGGCGAGCGGAGAGGCGGACGCCGTGGAGGCGATGGACACCATCCAGCTTGAGCGCAATATGCTCCTTACGATGCCGGGCGGCTGGAAGATGTCGCAGGTGGACCCCAAGCAGCCCGTCACGACATACGGCGAGTTCAAGCGCGAAATCCTCAACGAGATCGCGCGCTGCCTTTCGATGCCCTACAACATTGCGGCGGGGAACTCGTCCGGCTACAACTACGCCTCCGGGCGTCTCGACCACCAGACCTACCACAAGGCTCTCAAGGTCGACCGCTCCTTCATGGAGACGGAGATTCTCGACCGGGTGCTCGACCTCTGGCTCAAGGAGTGGTCGCTTGCTACGCACACGACCATCGACCCGTGCGACTGCCGCCACGTGTGGTTCTGGGACGGGCAGGAGCACGTCGACCCCGGCAAGGAGGCCACCGCACAGCAGATACGCCTCGACGCGAGGACGACGACCCTCGCAGCCGAATACGCGAAGCAGGGAAAGGACTGGGAGACGGAGCTGCGGCAGATTGCAAGGGAGCGCAAGCTCATGAAGGAACTCGGCATCGAGTCCGAGGAAACGCGCAAGGATTCCGACAACGAAAACGAGGAGAAAGATGGAAACGAGTGAATATCTCGAAATCACGGCTTCCGCAGACGGCGGAAAGCCCAAGGTGAGCGGTCTCGCCTACTCCGGCGGGAAGATGCGCCTTTTCGGATGGTCGCACCCCGTGGTGGTAGACCTCTCCGGAATGGCGATACCGGAGACGGTGCCGCTTCTCGCCAACCACGAAAACCACACGCTGGGCAGGGTCGGACTCGTCACCGCCAAGGTGGCCGGGAGCGCACTCGCCATCGAGGGCGGGATCGTGGCCGAAGGCGAACTCGCCGGTGCGATAGTCTCGCAGGGCAAGGCCGGAGCCGACTGGCAGCTCTCAATCGGAGCCGAGGTTGAAGCCGCCGAACTCGTCCAGCATGGACGGCGCAAGGTCAACGGCGTCGAACACGAAGCCCCGTTCTACCATGTCACGAAATCCACCCTCCGCGAAGTGTCCGTGGTCGCGGTCGGGGCGGACAAATCAACACACATGAAGGTCACGGCAAAACTCGAACTGAAAGGAAACTCCATCATGGAACCTGACAACAAGGGAACGACTCCGCCCAAGGCGGAAGCGGCGAACGCGCCCACTGCGGCGGCGCCCAAGGAGGTCTCGGCAGCAGCCGCGACCGTACACCCCGAACCCGCGCCGGACGCCGGCGTTATCGCCGCCGAGGCGATGAAGGCCGAACGCGCCCGCGTAGTGGCCGTCAAGGCCGTCTGCGGCGGGGAATTCCCCGAAATCGAGGCCAAGGCCGTGGCCGAGGGCTGGACGAAGGAGCAGACCTCCGACGCCGTGCTTGCCGCATACCGCGCCAAGCAGCCTACGACCACCGCCCCCAGCGTGACCGTGCGCAAGGGAACGGACATGACCGCGAAGCACCTTGAAGCCGCGCTCTCCCTCCGCGCCGGAATCGACGGAGACTCCCTCGCAAAGGAGATGGGCGAGGAGACGGTCGAAGCCGCCATGCGCGACATGGACATCCCGCTTCGCGGAGTCCTCGCCGAGTGCATGAGGATCGAGGGCATGGCCGCGCCGCGCTCGCTCGACAACGACGCGATCAAGGCAGCGTTCTCGACGGTGTCGCTCCCCGGCATCCTCTCCAACGTTGCGCACAAGAAGCTCCTCCAGAGTTACAACGCCCAGCCCATCATCGCCCTCAAGCTTTGCACGACCGGCGATCTGACGGACTTCAAGGAGAATGAGCGTTTCCGCCTCACCGACATCGGCGACCTGCTGCCAATCGGCGCGGACGGCGAAATCAAGGACGGCGCGCTCGCAGAGGAGAACGCGAAGAACCAGCTCGACACCTACGCCAAGAAGTTCTGCTTGACCAGGAAAATGATCATCAACGACGACCTCGGCGCGTTCCTCAAGGTGCCGACGGCGATGGGCAACCGCGCCGCGCGCCTCGTGGACCAGCTCTTCTTCAAGCGCCTCATGGCCAATCCGGCGATGACGGACGGCAAGCCGATTTTCTCGACTTCGCACAAGAACCTCCTCACCGGCGCGACCTCCGCGCTCTCCGCCGACTCGCTCAAGAAGGCTATCCAGCTCTTCACCGACCAGACGGACGCCGATGGACAGCCCATCAGCGTGGAACCCTCGATCCTGCTCGTGCCGACCGCGCTCAAGCACCTCGCCATCGAGCTGACTCGCGGCGCGACGCTGATGATGAGCGGCGGCGCGGACAACACCGCGCGCCCGGCAATCAACGTCCTCGCCGACGAGAACCTCTCCATCGTGTCCTCGCCTTACCTCGCCAACCGCAACTACCCCAACGCCTCCGAGATGGCGTGGTATCTCTTCGGCAAGCCCGGCACGGTGGACACCTTCGAGATCGGATATCTCAAGGGCAAGCGCACCCCGACCGTGGAGCGCGGCGACCTGGACTTCAACGTCCTCGGCATCTGGTTCCGCGTGTACTTCGACATCGGCATCCGCGAGCAGGATCATCGCGGCATGGTGAAGTCCAACGGGGCCGCAAGCTGAACTGCTTAGGCCGAGGCGCGGCGCGAGGGGTTCTTTCTTTGTTTCTTCCCCCTCGCGTCTGCGCCGGAGCCGCCAACATCGAAAACGAGAAAGGATAAAACCATCATGGACGCAAGATTCATTCAGCGCGGAGACGCAATCGACTATACGCCTCTCGCCGACGTTGCGGCAGGAGATATCGTCATCCTGTCCGGCAAGCTCGCCGGCGTGGCGAAGCTCGACATCAAGGCGGGCGAACTCGGTGCCCTCGCCCTCACCGGCGTGTACGAGGTCGCCAAGTCTTCGGGCATCGCCTTCGCGGCTGGCATGGAGGTCGGCTGGAGCGCGGCGGACAGAAAAGCCGTCGCGGCTGGCGCTTCCGGCTCCATCAAGATCGGCCACGCCGTAGCCCTCACCGGCGCGAGCGACGCGACCGTCCTCGTCCGCCTCTGCCCCGGACTGTGATGCCTATGATCGAAGCCGCCATAGACACGATGCGCGCGGTGCAGGACGAGCTTCTCGCCTCTGAAGCGGTGTACATCCGCCTCGGAGGAGGTGAGAAGACCGTCCGCGCCGTGCCGGGACGCACCGTATTCCGCTCGGTCAACGATGTCGGAGCATGGATACGCATAGAGACGCGGGACTTCATCGTCGCCGCCGGAGCCCTCGACGCGCCGCCAGAGGCGGGCGATGCCATCAGGTTCCGCGGAGCAGACTACGAAGTCCTCGCGCCCAACGGCGAACCGGCGTGGCGGTGGAGCGATCCGTACAGGACGGCGTACCGAATCCACACCAAGCACACTGGAGGAGAGGAATGAGCCAGGAGCGCGAACAGCACAACCCCGGAATGCCGCCCGGCTTCCCGGAACTGTGGGAAAGCGTCACTCGGGCGCGCATGGACATCGCCGAGCTGAAAGGCATGGTCAAGATGCACTTTGCGGACACGGCGCACCACACGCCACCCTGCGCGACGGCGGCTGGACTGCAAAAGACCCTGCACGCCGCGATGGGCGCAGCCATCATAGCGCTCCTCTCCGCAGTCGGGACGCTCGTCTTCGAGATCGTGAAAGGAATGTCTCATGGTTGACATCATCCATCTTGCCGAATGCATCGCCCGCGAAATCGGCGAAGCCGAGGTCGAACTCGCGCCGGAATACGCGCTCAAGGACGTAAAGGAACGCACACGCATCGTCGTGGTCCCTGTAGGCATCAAGCACAGGATGCTCGCCAGGGGCTTCCGCGAGGACATTCTCGCCATCCAGGTGGGCGTCCTGCGCAAGGCAATCGAGGACGAACTCGTCGACCTCGTCAGCTACGCGCAGGCGCTCGCGCTCGGATTCCTGCACAAGACGATAGACGGCGCGAAATGCGTGGAGGCGAACCACAGTCCGCTCTACTCGCCGGAACACCTGCGCGAGAGACGGCAGTTCACCGGCGTCATAGAACTCTGCTTCAAGGTGGTCAACGCGCATGAAGTCCGGCATTGAGTTCGACGAGACGGGGCTTCTCGCAAGGATTGCAAGGGCGACGAAGGACGTCCTCAAGCGGGCGGGCGCATACGTGCGCACGGTCGCAAGGAAGAAAGTCCTCACCAGCCCGAAGCCGTCCCTGCCGGGACAGCCGCCGCATTCGCGGCGCGGACTCCTCAAGCGGGCGATCCTCTTCGGACTCGACCGCGACGGGAAGTCCGTCCTCGTCGGACCCGGATTCAACCTCGTGGGAGAGTCCGCAGCCGCACACGAATTCGGCGGGAGATACCGCCGGGAGCGGTATCCGAAGCGTCCCCTCATGGGGCCTTCGCTCAAGGACTCCGCCCCGCATCTGGCGAAAATGTGGAACGGGGCGGTCAAGTGACCGTTTCAAACATCAAACACAAACAAGGAGAAATCACATGGCATACAAACTAGGTCTTGATGCAAAGCTCTTCCACGGAGCGGCGGGATCGACCGCAAGCTCCGAGATGAAGAACTGCAAGGACGTGACGCTGAACCTCGAAACGGGCGAGGCGGACATCACGACGCGCGCCGCCGAGGGCTGGCGCATCACGGCAGCGACGCTCAAGGACGCCAGCCTCGAGTTCGAGATGGTCTGGGACACGGCGGACGCCGGGTTCAAGGCGATCAAGAACGCCTACTTCAACAACACTGCCATCGCGCTGTTCGCATCGGACGGTGACGGGAACGGGCTGGACGCGGACTTCGTGGTCACGTCGTTCTCGCGCTCCGAGCCGCTTGAGGAGGCGCTTACCGTATCCGTCACCTGCAAGCCGACGCTCGTCAGCCGCGCCCCGACGTGGAAGGACGGAGGCGGTTCGTGACGCAGAGGGAAAGGAGAGGTGAAGAATGAGAACCTTCAAGGACAACAAGGGCAGGAGATGGGAAATCGCGCTCAACGTCTGGCAGATGAAACGCCTCCGCGATACCCTCGGAATCGACCTCGTGAACGTCATCGGCACAAGCGCGGACGGAAGCGTCAGGGTCGACACGATTGACCGTATCGCGTCCGACCCCTGTCTCCTCGTGGACATCCTCTGGGTTGTCTGCGAGAGGCAGGCGAAGGATGCGGGGGTCGCGGACGAGGACTTCGGCGTATCGCTCGCGGGCGACTCCATCGAGGAGGCGACGCGGGCGTTCCTCGACGAGCTTGTCGATTTTTTCCCCGGAGCGAGGAGGCTGTTCCTCAAGAAGGCGGTCGGCCTCGCAAGGAAGTACACGGGGGAGATGGAGACGGCGCTCAAGGCGGCGCTCGAAAGCCCGGAGCTGGAGGAGAGGCTGAAGACGGAATTGCGATCTGCTTCCGCCTCGCCGGGATCTGCGGCGTCGACCCCGACCCCCGCACCTTGAGGGAACTCGCGTGGATGGCCGAGGGGCGCGGGAGGTTCGAGTGGGGAATAGCATCGTCGATGATGGCGCTCTCCGCGAACCTCCAGCGAGACCCGAAGAAAGGACAGCCTTTCCGTCCGTCCGACTTCAATCCATTCGCTTCTCCGCCGCCTAAGATAATCCTTCGCGGCGAAGAGATGAAGGAGGCTCTCAAGGCGGCGTTCTGCCGGGGGGAAACAAATGTGCGAAATAGTCAGCGCGGGGTTCGCCGTAGAGCGGCTCAAGGTGCTTGCCGGGGAGATTCTCGAAGTGGCGAAGGCGCTCCGTGAACGTCATCCCGGCGAGTACGCGAGCCGCGAGCGGCTCGGAATGCTCGAATCCGTTGCGGACGATTTCCTCACAAGCGAAAACGGACAGGAGACCGCATAATGGCGGCGATATCGAACATAAAGGCGGGACGCGCCTACGTCGAGGTGACGGCGGAGACATCGAAGCTCCGGCGCAATCTCTCGAAGGCGCAGGCCCAACTGAGGGACTTCGGAAAGTCCTGCACGGCTCTGGGGCGGCAGATGGTCGCGCTCGGGGGCGCGCTGTCGCTGCCTTTCGCTCTCGCCGAGCGGTCTTTCGCCGGGTTCGACGACAAGATTCGGCTCGTCCAGGCCGTAACCGGCGCGACCGGTGAGGCCTTCGAGGAGCTGACGCGGACGGCGCAGAGGCTGGGGCGGGAGACGTCCTTCACGGCGCAGCAAGTGTCTGACGCCATGATCGCGCTCGGACGGATGGGGTTCGATCCGTCTGAAATCGAAGCCTCGATCTCGTCCGTGCTGAACCTTTCCCGCGCCACCGGGACGGACTTGGCGGAGTCCGCCGACATCGCCGCGAACTCGCTGCGCATCTTCGGGCTTGAGGCATCGAAGATGTCGATCGTTTCCGACGTGCTGACGGCGACAGCCAACGGATCGGCGCAGACCTTGACCGACCTGTTCGAGGGGCTCAAGATGGCCGGGCCGCAGGCGAAGGCGGCGGGCGAGAACATCAGCGACCTCTGTGCCGCGCTCGGCGTCATGGCCAACGTCGGCATCAAGGGTTCGCTCGCCGGGACGGCGCTTCGCAAGTCGTTCTCGCGCTTTGCGAACATCGACGTGCAGAAGACGCTCAAGGACGTAGGCGTGGAGGCCGTGGACGCGAGCGGAAACCTCCGCAAGATGGCCGACATCATGCGCGACATCGCGGAGGTCTCCACCAAGATGCCGACCGCAGAGCGTCTCGCGTTCATGGAGGACGTGTTCGACATCCGCGGATCGCTCGCCGGCATTTCCCTCGGCGCGAACATCGAGGAGCTGGACGCCTTTCTCGTGAAGCTCAAGGACGTGCGGGGGCAGGCTGACGCGACGGCAAAGGCGATGGATGCGGGGATAGGCGGCTCGTTCCGTCTCTTCCAGAGCGCGGTCGAGGGCGCGATGAACGCGACGGGCGAAGCCCTGAACGACACCATCAAGCCGATGGTTGAGCGGATAACCGCCGTCATCAACTCGTTCACGAAGTGGATCGAGGCGAACAAGGGTCTTGTCGCTTCGGTTGCCGTGACCGTCGGCTCGATTGCCGCGCTTGGGGCCGCATTGCTCACCATCGGCACCGTGTCTCGTGTGCTTTCCGGCGGCATTGGCGTCCTGTCCGGCGTGTTCTCTGCGTTCGCCGGAGTCCAGGCGGCTCTCGTCTCCAAGGGCGTCATGGTGCAGGGGGCGTTTTCGCTCATGGCGCGGGCGTTCGCCGACTACCGCAACGCCGCCATCCCGGCGATGGTGGGGACGTCGAAGCTGCTTGCGGCCCTGAACCTGCCAATAGACAGCCGGGCCAAGCAGATAGCGGCAAGCCTTGTCCTCATGTCGAACGCAGAGGCCGCAACAGCCGCGAAATCGGCGATAGCGAGTCGCTTCACGGCCATCACGGCGGCTCTCCGCAGCCTCAACGGCGCCACAATCGCCGCCACAATCTCGACAAAGGCCCACGCCGCAGCCCAGACTGTCGCAGGAATCGCCGCAAAGGCCGCTACGGCGGCCCACGTCGCGTTCGCGGCTGTCGGACGGGCGTTGACCCTGTCCCACGCGAAAGCCGCGCTGACGGCGGGTGTCGCGGCAACGGCGAACGTTGCCCTCGCCGCAACGACCAAGGTCGTGGCCGCGGGGTACCTCGCCGCATCCGCCGCCGCGACCGCTTTCTGCGCGATACCGATAACGTGGGTGCTGATAGGCATCGTGGCCGCGCTCGGAGGACTTTGCGCGTACATGGCCTCCGCGACGAAACACACGGCGAGCCTCTCGGACGAGATGTCGAAGCTCCGCGACAAGGGAGACCAGCTGCGTTCGATCGACCAGCTTCGGATGGAGCGACTTCAGCAGCTTGCCGAAAAGGAAAAACTCTCGAATGCGGAGATGCAGGAAGCGGAGAAGCTCTCGAACCAGCTCCAGGGGCGATACGGATCTCTCGGCATCGCCATCGACCGCACGACGAACTCGATCTCCCTCGCGGCTGATGCACAGTCACGCTTCAACGAGGCGATGAAAGCGCAGGCGATCCACCAGATAGAGGCCGAGATCGCCGAGATGCAGAAGAACATCTCCGAACTCGACGAGGAGACCCGCTCGCTCTGCGGCGTCTGGATAAACACCTGGAACACGATAACGTTCCGGGGCGACAAGGCGTCGAAGGAAATCGAGGAGAACGGAAAGAAGATGGTTGCAACGATGAAGAAGATCGCGGAAGCGCGCGAACGTCTCCGGGCCATCAAGGACGGTGACAAGGATGCACTCACGGGCGGAAAGACCGAACACGAGCAGCTTGAGGAGAAAGTGAACCAGGGGCGCGAGGAGAAGCACTCCACGATGGACGAGGCCGACTCCGCCGCAAAGAAGGCGTCTGAAATCGAGAAGCGGCTCATCCGCGAGACGCGGAGCGAACTCGAGAACGAAATCGCCGACATCGAGGAGCTGCGTGACGAGTACAAGAAGCTCATCCAGACGATGCTTTCCTACGAAAAGTCGAAGAAGGACAAGGACTTGGAGAAAATCGCCGATCTCGAAGGACGGCTCGCGGAGGCGGACGCCACGGCGGAACGCCGCATCAAGACAGCCGAGACCAAGGCGAAGCGGAAGTTCGACAAGGAAATCGCCGACCTGCAGGAGGGATTCGACCAGACGGCGGAGGACATCGCGCGCCGGCGGAGCGAGGGCGAGACCGACCGCAGGGTCGAGGATGCTCTCAAGGAGGACGCCGCCAAGGGGATGCAGATGCTGAACGAGCTGATCCTCCAGTCGAAAGTCGCAGCAGCCGCCGCGAAGGAGGAGTTCCGCAAGGCTCTCGCCGAAGCGCAGGAGGACGGAGACATATCGGAGGACGAGGAGAAGCGCGTCCGCAAGGCGCAGGACGCCTACTCTCTCGCCGAGAGCCTTGTGGACAAGTATGCGGCGAAACTTCGCAGCGCACAGGCGGCTACGGCGAAAAAGACCGACATAGCGAAGCCGCAAGGCGCGTTCTACGCCCGCGCGGCGCAGAACCTTCGCGGGTCACAGATGGAGCAGAGAATGCTTACCGCGACGCAGGCGATCGTTAAGCACACCAAGAAGACCGCCGAACTGTTGAAGGACGGCGGGAACGGCGCAACACTCACTTTTCAATAGGAGGACACTATCATGGCATCATTGAGGGTCGAAGAGGCATACGGGGAGCGCGATGAGACCATCGACGCCAAGGGCAATGTTACCGAGGTCGAGATTCCGTATCTCGTCTTCGGCGTTGCGGACGAGTCCGCCGCCCTCGCCGCCGCGAGGCCAAGGGTAAAGACCGTTTCCGGGATGGCGCTCTCGTCAATCGAGGTGGTGGAACGCATCAACGGCGACACATGGAAAGTCAAGGCCGTGTACGAGGCGGACGAGGATGGAGAGTCTCCTGACTCGGACACCGGGGACGAGGATGCGTCCGTTTTTGCTTTCGACACCGGCGGCGGCACGATGCATCTCAACCAGTCCATCAAGACCGATGGCAAGTATCCGAACGACGCGCCCGACTTCGCCGGGGCCATCGAGGTCGACAACGAGGGCAACGTGAACGGCGTGGATGTGACAATGCCCGTCCTCAACTTTACTGAGACGCACATGCTTTCCGGCTCGCGGGTCTCGACATCCTACAAGAAGACGCTCGCCGCGCTCACGGGGACGGTGAACAGGTCTGGGTTCCGGGGGTTCTCGTCCGGCGAGGTTCTCTTCCTCGGCGCGTCCGGCACCAAGCGGTCGAAGAAGGCATCCGCTCCGTGGGAGATAACGTTCCGCTTTGCCGTCTCGCCGAACAAGGCGGGGTTCAAGGTCGGCGACATACAGGTGAGCCGGAAGTACGGCTGGGACTACCTCTGGGTTCGATATGCGGACAAGGTGGCGGAAAACCGGAAGAACATGGTCAAGAAGCCGGTGGCCGTGTACGTCGAGCAGGTCTATCCGGAGGGTGACTTCGGAAACCTCGGAATCGGAAACTGACGGTCTGCCGTCAAAGTTTGACGCTACGCGCAAGGGAAGCACACAATGGAGAAAGTAAGAGCCGGAGAGGACGTGGTCATCAGGGCATCGACATGGAACGCCTTTGTCGATGCCGCGAACTACGTCAAGGAAGTACGCCAGAACCGCTCCGCCAAGGGCGTCTCGTCAGGGCTGGACGTGGGGATTGTCCGCATCAAGAACGCAGAGTCTGCCGCATACGACCGCTTCTCCGCGCTCGTCATTACGGGCGTGTGCGTGACGGCGGCCACGAACGAGGAGGAGTTCACTTCCTGCCCGCCCGTGTTCGAGGGGCTGAAGATGACATCCGACCGCGAAGGGAAGCCATACGCCGTCCTTCTGGAGCCGATAGCGGCGGGCGAAATCGGGCGCGCGATGGTTCTCGGCATCACCCCGGCGAAAGTAATCATCAACTCTTCCGAGGAGGATTATGCAGCTCCGAAGGCAGACTCATCGACCGGCGCATTGGAGTCGTCCGCAACCGGAACCGCCCGCATTCTCTGGCGGGCGGGAAGAGCGGGAGAGCAATGGTGCGTCCTGCAGCTTGGCGGCGCTGGAGCCGGACAGGCCGAAGACAAGGCGCTCATGTGCAAGGTGACGGGAGGCTCCGCGACCGCAGGGTACAGAGTAACGGTCTATCCGAACGGGCGCAGCGACGAGGGGACTACGGAGTCCGCGCTTCTCTTTCTGCCCGACGTGGCGCTCGACGCAGACATCCCAACGGGGACATGGATTATCGGGCATCGCTCGGCGATGTCCTCGACGGGAGGGAGCGAGACATGAGTTTTCACTATGTTCCCGGACAGTTCCGCATTCCGAAGGTTCCGAATTTCATCTTGCCGGACGGCGTCTGGTGCGGCGCGGACTCCGATGCCGGCTACTATGCATTCGACGCGGGGTATTCATGGGGCGGCAGGATCATGTCGAAGGAACTGTGCTATTCGCTCTCCATCGACGGATCGAAGCTCACGCCCGTGTTCTCCTCGATCAATGGCTACATATACTGGACGGGAAGCGGAAACGTGTACTACACGCAGACATGGGGCTGGGTGTACATGAGCGGTATGTTTCCCGGATACGAGCCGGTAGAGGACTACGACTACGATGATGGCGAAATCAAATGGACAGGCGACAGATTCTATTCGCTCTACTCGTTCCCGCAACCGGGCGGTGGAGCCGCATCGCTCACGCCGAGGGGGACTATACACGACAGCGGCGAGGCCAAGGAGATGACCGTTGTGTGGCCGCGCTGGACGGCGAAGCGCGGCGAATTCGGCGAATACGAGCCAAAGGACGGCGCGGAGGGAACGCGCTGGCTGGGGCTTCCGAGGTTTCGCGGGAACGGGGAATACTTTGTCCGCTCGTTCTCAAAGACAAGAGGTCACTTCACATACGGACGCATTCGCCATGCGGACGGCAAATGGGTCATCGGCGAACCCGGCTCGGATGCGGGCTGGCACGAGGGTTCCGAACCTTCGAGAGACGGTTCAGTGACTTTCAAGTTCACGAAGCCAGAGGGATCGGAGGCGCAGGGAACGGACATCGACGTCTCGCTCTACGACCACGTCAAGGGAGACGAACACGGCAAGGCGTATCTTGGGGAGGTTGCGATATGGCGCTGATCGAATACGAGATGCCGGACTCCTGGAACGCCAAGGGCATGGACTGGAATACGCCCGACCCGCGATGCGCCGACTATGTCATGGCCATACGGCAGGCGCTCATGGAACGGGCGGCTGCGGCTCACGTCTCGCTTTCGCGGGATGTCGTGTGCATCTCCCCTTGGAAGACGGTCTCGCTCAAGGCAGTCGAGGCGGTAATCCGGGAAATCTCGTATCTCGCGCCAAACTTCTTCAACGACAAGTTCTCGGAATACAAGGAGGACTGGTCTGATTTCCCGAAGATGTGGACGTACCGCGACCTCATACTTGAAGACGGCTGCGAACTGTACCGCTTCGCACACTACGGCCAGCTTCTCGAAAACGGCGGAGACTGGCTACGGACGATCCGCAACGCCCTCGACAAACTACACATCGTCCGATGCTCGGAAGCACGTGGCACCACGTATTCGCGTTCCGGCTCGAAGCACGACCCTCCGTTCGACGAATCGATTGGCACGGCCATGAGCCTTGCCTTCGGCGAGGGGATGCCGAGCGAATCAAAGTTCACCCGGATGCCGTCGGAATTCTACGCGTGGAGCGGCAATACCCACTGGAAATGCCCCCAGCCGCTCGAAGAGGGACAGGAGGACTGGGAGGGAAACGTCGACGGCTACTGCGGCTACGCGCAGTCGCGGGCGCACAGGGTGCGAAAAGTCCGCAGCTGGCTCGCTGGGCGTGAACTCGACTTTCGCACCTACTCGCTCGTGGCCAATCCCACCGGCCCCGTGCCATACTCGCAGGAACTCGCCACGAGCGTGTTCGACACGGGCGACACCGGGCTGGACGAGGGCATGAACGAGGAGTCGACGCACATCGAGGACCCGCTCGACATGGACGTGACGATTGGCGACATAGACACGATTCCGAAGAACGAGGTCGTGCCGACGAGCGACTTCGATGACAAGGGAAGCGCCATCCACCGTCGCAGCGCGAAGCGCGGCTACACGGCGAAGCTCTGGGCCTTTCTCGACTACAACTGCGAAAACGGATTCAAATTCAAGGAGGATGACTGATGCAGACGATAACAATGTATCTTCGGGCGGCGAGCGTCAAGGGGACTCTCGTCGACGAATGGAACCAGGCGGTGAACTCTCTTCCCGCCCTTACTCGCGGACTCCGCGCCGAGCTTGTCCTCAAGCTCGTGGACGCGAACGGTGAGCCGCTGCCGGACGAGGCGCTTTCCTACGCATCGTGGGACTTCGCCGTGGCGGATGACTGGGACACCTCGACGAAGCCGCAGCTCCGAGTCACCGAGGGGATAACGGTCTCCGGGAACGAAGTCCACATTCCGCTCACCGAGACGAACACGGAGGAGCTGATCGCCGCATTGGGAACGAGCGAGTCCGCGACATTCGGATGCGAGCTTGCCGGATTCGAGACGGGCGAAACCTCGCCCGGATTCCTTTTGCAGTTCGACATCTCGATCCGAAACCGCCGGGCGGACGCAGGGACTGGAACGCCGGAGCCGGTGGATGACGGCACATACTCCGCCGCACAGATACGCGCCTTATTTGCGGCGCATCTCGCCGTGCAGCTGTCGGATGACGGAAGCACATGGTACGATGCCGACCCGGAGGACGAGACGCCCGACACGGCACGATGGTACCGGTTCAGAAATGCCGCTGTCGGTCTTGAGTGGAGCGACCCTCTGCCGCTTCTCGTGGGTCCGAGGGGGCTTCGCTCGACCATAGAAGTCGGCGAAGTCAGGAGCGGCAATCCCGGAACCCAGCCGGTCATCGAGAATGTCGGCGATGAACACGATGCCGTGTTCGACTTCACGATTCCGCAGGGTCAGCGCGGTGCCGCAGCGACAATCCGCGTGGGCACTACCGAGATGGTCGGCACGGACGAGGAGCCGGAAGTGACAAATTCCGGCACATCGAGCGACGCCGTGTTCAACTTCAAGATTCCGAGGGGGCCGACCGGCGCAACTGGACACGAATCCTACCTTTATGTCGCATATGCGGAGAACTCTGCTGGGCGCGGATTCTCGCTTCTCCCCGCCGCCAGCCGCAAGTACAGGGCGGAGATACAGTCCGCTTCGCCTATCGAAAGCCCTACGCTCTCCGACTTTTCTGGCGCGACATGGGTGAAATACCTCGGCGATGATGAGACCGTCTATGGCGACATTCTCGTCGCTGACGCGGACACGTCCGTCGCGCAGGTGACGCGCATCGTGTTCGAGAACGCCACCGTCCGCAGGGGCATCGAGGGGGAGGTCATCGTAAATTTTAAGGAGGCCGGGGTCACCGTCGACGAGATGAACCGCTACGCGACCATCAACGGGAGGACGCTTCTCTCGTCCTGGACGAACGGCGGCGGCTCGCCGGCGGCGATTCCCGGCCTCGTCGTGTGCATCCCGGCCGACATCTCTGAACTCGTACCGTTCCCGGAATACTCGGCATTCGTGGGAATCTGACTACTGCCGGGTGTTTTAGGGTGATACAGAATGGAGGACAGCATGAGATACTCTGACATAGATTTCAACGTGGTGTACGTCGATCCGTCGAGATCGACGAACGGCGACGGAAGCACACCGGCTGCGGCGGCAAACAAGCTGCCGGACTCGGTGGCCGGCTTCGCCGACAATACCTGCTACCTAATCCGCCGCACAGCGGAGAATTCCGCCGTGGTGATCCCCAACGGCAGCAGCTCGACCGTCAAGAACCTCCTCATCATGGGGATGCCGAACGCCTCTGACGAGATGTACGAGCTTGTCCCAGCCGCCGCGAAGACGGCGTGGGGCGGTGACTCCGCCGAATACGCGAACGTCCAGTCGACTGCCGCGAGCGGTTCATTTGCGTTGCCGCAGGCGCAGAGGTTTCTCCTGCACCGCGTGTACCTCTTCCGCGACGGCATCAACGCCGACAACTACATCCTCAAGTTCCAGAACTCGTCCAATCCCATCGGTTGCTTCGCCTTCGAGCATTGCAAATTCGGATCAAGGGGGATAAACGTCGACAAGTCGACGTACACGGGGGAGCTCACGGCGAGCCGCCTCAAGAGCTACGTGTACATCTACTACGCAAGGATGCTGAACATATCGGACTGCATCATCAACCATGCGCTGACCGGCAATTCGAGCAACCCCTGCGGCTTCTACTGCTATTTCGCCGATGTGCTGAACGTCCAGAACGTGAAGATATTTTCGCCGGTCTGGTCGGACTACACGTCAAACGCCTATCCGCTCTACCTCGCGGGAACATACCAGAAAGGCATCGAGTGCATCGTCAGGAACGTCGAGCAGACGATTCGCATGAACGGCACGGCCACACACGTCCCCACGCTCCTCTATCTGCAAGGCTACATTTCCTGCACTGTCGAGAACATAACGGTCAAGATGGGCACCGCCCTCGCCACGGGCAATCCGTCATCGCTATCCATCGACTATGCGATGATGTATTTCTACTACGTCTACGAGATTTCGATGAAGACCGTCTCGGTGAACCTTCCGGGCGTGTGGTACGCGAAGGAGCCCGTCATCGAGATGAACCGCTGCTACTCCGGCAACTACGTCCCCGGAGTCGTGAAGAGAATCGAGGACGTGAACATCGTCCTCGCCTCGACGGCGGGGATCGGCGCGGCCTGCACATACGCGAACGCCGCGACCTACAACGACAACTATGCGGCTGTCGTGTTCAACTTCTCGCAGTCGGACTGCACGATGTACGCGAAAGTCCCGGAGGTCACGGACATAACCGTGAAATGCCCTCGCGGAAAGGCCGCATACTTCGAGAACGTACGTCTCACCGCCGCCGAATTCGAGGGAACGGTTGTCCTCTCGTACACCGAGGCCGACATCACATCCATCAAGACGTGGTTCCCCGGAAAGGCGCTCTACGTCCAGAACGGAAGCCACGCCCGCGTCCGGCTCATGGATGCCAATCTCTCCAACCCCGAATATCCGTACAACGAAGACCCGCTCGTCTTCTCCACGCTCGACAACAACGGGAGCGTGTTCGTGGATTCCGCGAACGCCAGCCTCGCACCGATGACGGCGTCGAGCAGCAAGGCCCAGCACATATACCAGGGCATAGGATGCAACAACGAGGGTGCGTCGGGGCATTTCGCGTTTCGCTGCCAGAACGGTCTCTGCGACACGTGGAGCGTCCGTCGAACCGGAGGCGGCACGGCGGCACTCAAGCTCACGAACAACACCTGCTCTGGCGCGGACACGATGGTGCTGGGGCGCAGGCCGTTCAACGGAATGCAGCTCACGCCCACGACAACCGGGCGGCATCTGCTCAAGGTGCACATCGCCTTCAAGGGGTATGCCGTCGAGACGGAGCTGTACCGCCAGTTCTTCCTTTCCGCCACCGTCGGGGAGAAGACCTACTACTCGTCAATCCACGGACGATGGGAGGACGATTCCGCCAGTGCGTGGGTCAACGATTCAAACCTCGCGCAGCGCGTTCTTGAGATGCCGGTTGACATTCCGACCACCTCTCCCGTGGACGTGCGCGTGTATTTCTCATGGTACTCGTCCGGCGGATTCGTATACCTCGACCCTGCGATAGAGCTGGTCACCATATGATTGGAGCGGCGGTCATGATTGCGGCGATGATGCAGATGTTCGACTGTGCGATGAAGGAGGAGACGATATTCGACATCTCCTTCGAGGACTGGGAAATACGCGAAGGCGGATACTGCCAGGTGCAGTTCTACCAGACGCCGAGGGCCGGCTTCGACGCGATTGGCGTAGACTGGGGCGACGGCACCGTTCAGGACTGGCCGAAGGACAGGTACAACATGGCGCACAACTGGACGAAGCCCGGACGCTACCGGGTGAAGTTCGACAAGCGTCTCAAGTGGTTCCGTTTCACGGAGTGCTGGACGGTCACGTCCGACAACAAGGTTCTCGTCTCGCGCCCTGCGGTGTTCCCTATCCAGTGGGGCGACTTCGTGGAATCCGCGCAGGGAACGTTCTGCGCGTGGAACAACTCGGAGCATGGCGGCGGCGTCCAGGGTCCGGTCATACCGTGGGGCAAGTCCATAAAGTCCGTCTTCTGCTGCTATCAGTTCTGCGTCAACATCAAGGGCGGATTCCCGAAGTGGGGACCGTCCGTCACGGACTGCACGGGGGCTTTCGACGGATGCACGGGGCTTGGCGGCGCGATGCCGCCGTGGCCGAAAGACGCAACGAAATGCGACCAGTGCTACCAGAACACGGGTGCCACGGGCATCATCCCGGCTTGGCCGGAGACGATGGAGTCTGTGCGGATGTGCTACAAGGGGTGCAAGAGCATCGAAGGCGCATGGGCGGACGATCCGTCGCTTCTGATGCCAATCACCATCAACCACACCGAGGGCATGGTCACGGCACACGACGATGTTGTGACGGACGCGAGCGATGATCTGCGCGCGCTATTCTACGAGGACTGGGGCGGCACGAGGGTGCGCCCCGAATGAAAGGAAACACAGTATGGCCGTAAACGCAGATGACATAAGGCCGGAGGAGACGGAGGACGGAGTACACGAGCCGAATTCGTACTTCAAGGCTTTCGACACAATCGTTGCCGAACTTGACGAGCTTGCGAAGGTTCTCACGCCCGATGAATACGATGACGGCACGCCCGCAGACGAGGGCGCGAGGCCGTGCTGCAACTCCTACTTCTCTTCGTTCAGGAACATCGCTGATGCGCTGGAGCGCGTGAAATACGCCGCAGCCGAAAGAATCGCTGAATCTGCCGGTGGGATGATCCCCGTCGAGAGGATACCGAAGGCGGCAGCGTCCTTCGACTTCGCCGCTCCGTCCGCCGTGCGCGGCAGCATTGCGCTTACAAACCATGCCGTCAACGCCGTGGTGCTGAACGGCACAGCCGTCACGTTCGCGTTTCCGGCGAAGACGAGCGGCAAGGCGCGCGACTTCATCGTGCGCTTGACGATGGAGAGCGCGACCGTATGGTCGCTCCCGGAAGGCGTGTCCTTCGAGAGCGATGATGGGGATGTGTTCGCGGAGGTGGAGGCCGGAGCGACAGCCGTGTTCTTCTTCTTCGAGGTTGCAGATGACGTTTTCATGGTTTCAAGAAAGACCGCCAATGCGGTCGCAAAGGAGTAATTGATGAAAGTCCAGATAGACTGTTACGGATTCGAGGCGTCAAGCACAAGTTTCCAGAGGCGGAAGCTCGAAGCCTACCTCGTGAAGAACGATGGGGGCATCATCTACGAGTGCTTCGGGAACGGCGATCCGCGCCCGATACACAGAATCGACCACGACCCGGACGGATGCGTCCGCGTCATGTGGGCATACGGCAGGTGGGCGGATGCCGAAGACCTCACCTACATCCCGATCAACGAAACGATGAACATCGAAAAGGAGGACTGATATGGAAATGGTGTATCTTGTGAACGGTGCGGAGTCCGGCGGAGGTTCCGGCGGGGGTGGCAGCGGATCGTCCGGCTACCCGCTCGTCAAGGCCGTGGTAACCGATGGTGCTGTCGGGCTGCAGGACAGGAGCGTCACGCGGGTCGAATTGAAGACCGGCGATGCCGTCCGCATAAACTTTCCGCCGAAGACGGATGGCGTTGCACGGGACTTTATCCTCCGCCTTGTCATCACGGCAGACTCGGTGCCCGAGGTTACATTTGCCGTGCCGACCGGCGAGACGTTCTCGTTTGAGGAAGGAGATGACGAGACATTCCACTGTGTAGTGGGTGTGAATGTTTTTGCGTTCACCGAGACCGAACAGGGAGCGTTTGTTGTCCATCGCAAGGCCGTGTCAATCGCACAGACAATTACGTTCGACCCAGACGGCGGAACGGTTGACACGCCAGTCAAGGACTATCTCCTTGGGACAAAGTACGTAACGCTGCCGATGCCTGTGCGGACGGGATACACGTTTGAGGGCTGGTTCACCGAAGAAGGAGTCGAGGTTGCGGCTTCGGACATCGTGAAGTCATCCGTGACGAAACTTATCGCTCACTGGGCCGAGTACATCGACAAATTCGCGCCTGCCATCTGTCCCGGCGGCGGATTGCTTTTTGTCACCGACGGCGATGCAAAGTGGACGATAGAAACCGTGGACGGAACTGATTGTGCGCGGAGCGGTTCCATAGGTGACAGCCAGTCCTCGTCTCTTTATGCAACGGCTTCTGGCGCGAAAACGCTCACTTTCTCCTGGAAGGTATCGAGCGAAGCGAACTACGACAAGGCATTCTTGCTTGTCGATGGTGTTCAGAAACAGGTCATTCACGGTGAACAACCGTGGGCAACGGTTGCGCAACGTATCGGCGGCGATGGTTGCCATACGTTTGAATGGCGCTACAAGAAGGACGGAAGCGTCTCTCGCGGCAGCGACTGCGTGTGGATAAAGGATGTTCGCTGGGAGGCATCGTGATGCAGATCGGAGCGAGGCATTGCATCTGGAGTTCCGGTGGCGTCGGCACGGAAATCGTTGTCGAGATGACGCCCGCCACCGGGCTGTACCTGAAATTCATGTTCAACGCCGTGGTAGACAGAAACGTCACCATACGCTGGGGTGACGGATCGGCAGACGAGCTTGGGTACGTCTCAGGCGATATGTCGTGCGGCCACACATATCTCGCATACGGAAAATACAGAATCGTGTTCTCCGGGGCGAGGAGCATCGGATTCAGAAACCTCGACGGGCAGTCGCAGTACTCCTACGATGCGGCAATCCTGTCCTTCGTGGACTATTCCGGTGACATCGCTGGGAGCCGATCCGGGGCGTTCAAGAAGGCCGTCAACTTAGAGAGGTTCATCGCGCCGAACTGTCGCTGGATGGGGCAGCGCGACTTTGCGTACTGCTCTAAGCTGAAAGAAGTCCTGATCGGCAGGAACGAAATCTGCTACGACGGCACCTTCCAGTACTGCTCGGCGCTCGAAAAATACACGACCGAGACTACGGGCGTGTGCTGGAGCTATGTGTGGGAGGGATGCACCAAGCTGCGCGAACTGAAACTTGGCGCGGTCAGCCAGTTCGCAACGCGCGATTTCAACAACACCCCGAATCTGATGGATATCTGGGTTTCTGACAAGACGATTGACCAAATCCAGCAGAAGGCGTCAAGCGGCAACATCGTCGCAGGCTACGGCGCAAGATTCCCGTGGAACGCCAACTCAAACTGCCGCTTCCACGGCACGGACGGAATCGTCCGCGCCGACGGAACGGTTCTCGAAAGATTCTGACAACAAGCGAAAGGACAACGCATGAACAAGAACTACGGAAAACTCGTCGGTGGCGAAGTTGAATACGCCCCCGCGAAAATCACAAAGGATGACGGGACAGTCATCAGCAACCCATCCGCTGAGACCTATCTCGCAGCCGGATGGAAACACATCGTCGACGAACCGCCTGCCGCCGAGCCGGGACACAGTGTCCAAGTGAGCGGCTGGGACGAGACAGACGGTACCATAACACGCATCTACAAGCAAGTGCCGGACGGGGTGACGCCGGATAAGGCCCGTGTCTTCTCCAAGCTGAAACTCGTCGCGGCCTTGAAGGAGGCCGACAAGTGGGTGCTGGTGAAGACGTGGATCGAGGAGCGCGGCTACTGGGACTTCTACCTTGCCGCGCAGAACTTCCGCGAGGACAACCCACTCTTCGCCGAGGCGCTCGCGGCCATCAAGAACTACGCAAGGATGTCCGACGAGGACGCCGAGGCGATTCTTTCAAAGTGCATCTACGAGGAGGACTGAACATGGCGGACATCGATGAAGTGAAACGCCTCAAGGCGCTCTGCGATGAGTACGAACTTGAGGGCAGGGAAATTCTCTCGAAGTACACGGACGATGAGCTTGCCGCGATATTCAACGGCATCGGGCCGGACGCATTCCCTCAATGGCTGCGCTCCGCCCTCGACGCCCTGCATCCCTCGCTTGCGCCCGTTGCGTTCATACACGACGTCGAGTGGCACGAGTCGGACGGGACGGAGACGGCGTTCGCCGAGAGCAACGCCCGCTTCCGCCGGAACGGCTGCAAGGTTGCCTCCGCCGCATTCGGGTGGTGGCGTCCGCGTCGCTACCTCGTCATGTGGGACGCCGTCAAGTTCGCCCGAATCTGCCAGCGATTCGGCTGGTCAGCATGGCTCGCGCCGAGCAAGGCGCAGGAGAAAGTCGGTGCCGCATGAAGCGGGCTGTCTTCGCCGTGTGCGGCGTTGCTTTCGCCGCCGTCCTCTGCGGCTGCGCCAGCCAGCAGATCGTTCAGCGCGAATTCTACGAACCCAACGAGGCCACCATGCGCGAACGCGAGGACGGCCTCAAGGTCGGTGCCCTCAAGTCGGAGACCGTCAAGACCGGCCAGCCGGACTGGAGCACCAAGTCAATCAGCCTCATCAGCGTCGGCAAGTGACCGGCGCGATGTCTAACAACAACCCATCCGAAAGGAGCGTCCAAATGGACAAGATAGAAAGAATCCTGTGGCTCATCTGCCACGCCGCCCTGACCGTCATTGCGGTCGTGATCACCGTAAGGCTCTGCACCGGCTGCGCGTCCGTGAAGAGCGAAACCGCCAAGACGAACATCTCGGCGATTTTGCAACTCGCCTACGAGAACGGCGGCAAAGTCGCGGTCTCGAACCGGATCGAGCAGCTTGTCGTAGACGGCAAGATTACGCCGGAGCAGGCCGCGAAGCTTCATGCCGCGGCGCAGCTCGCATACGACAATCTCGTCGATGACCTCGCGCCGAAGGCCGAGGACGGATGCAAGGACTGCGAGCCTTCGCCGGAGTGCGATGACGGCGCTTGTGGCGAGGATGACGCCAACTGCGGAAACTGCGAGGACTGCAAGTCTGACAAGTGACCGTGGGGGCCGCGAATCGAGTCCCTATCCCATCGTCCGACATTATGGCGTATTACAGGTTTGCTATCAAGGGGGATAATGCATAATTTTTCACAAAAAGAATATGAAAATATATGCAGATACCCGCTGGATAAGATTCAGGTAATACGCCATAATGTGCGGCGTTGAAAGGCCACAGTGGCCCTTCAGAAAGCAAAGGAAAACAAAGCAATGAACACGATAAAGGTAACAGATCGGGCGACGCTCGACGCGCTCTACAAAAACTCCGCGCTCACCTTCGAGGGGGTCACGGCAGACGAAGAGAACATCACGGCGGTTCTCACCTGGGTGAAGAACTACACGCCCCTCAAGCGCGAGGACGTGTACGTTATCGAGGGAAGCCTCATGAACCGCGAGTACGGCCTCACGGGGGATAACGCCTACCCGGAGACGAACTGCACGATTCTCTGCATCAAGCTTGATGACATGGAACGCCCGATGGCGGTGACGCTTCCGCGCTTCGCAGTCGGCGGACGGTGGTTCGACGATGTGGTGGACAACAACGCCCGCCGCGAGGCCGAGAAGAACGGCAACGAGGACTGAACCAAAGGCGGCTCCGCCACACGGCGGGGCCGCCGATTCACGAAAGGACACGGCAATGGCAGACAAGACGATTTTGACGGAAGCAGAACGGCGGAACCTCGCCGACCTCTTTGACGCCCTCATCGGTGTCGCTTCGGAGAACGGGACTGACTTCTTCGACTCCTACCACAAGCGCGGCGGAGCGAAAATGCTCACCGAGCTTGAGACCTTCCTGCAAAAACACGCCCCGGCCGAACTTGCGGTTCTTGCGGTATGACGAAGGAGGTGGATGTCATGAAAGCAAGGGTTCTGAAGATTCCGGCTTCCGGCGGTTGGGAGTTCATCGAAGTCGAGATGGCCGGCGGCGAAGTGCCACTTGGGTTCCTGCAGAGTGCGGTCGGCGGCTGGATCGAGTGCGTCGGCCTTTTGGGGACGGGGATGCCGGAACTCGACATCTACCTGAACGAGGAGGGAAAGCTCATGGGATTGCCGCCGAACATCGTGGCCACACGCCTTTCCGGAATCGACCGCCACGGAGACCTCATCGTCGGCGATGCGGTCGTGTGCGCGAGGAGCGGTCAAGGGAAGACGAAGGGTCTTTCCGCATCGCAAGAGACGGCTCTGCGCAAACTGCTCATCGGTTCAGTCGCATAGGACGGCGGGGGCGGGCCGATGGCTCGCCCCCTATGTCGTTGTCCGTTTCCGAAGATGCGGGGGCCGCGAATCAAGTCCCTATCCCATCGTCCGACATTATGGCGTATTATGGGTTGCGAATCAAGCGGGATAAGTAATAATTTTCGATAAAAAATATATGAAAATAGTTGCAGATGCCCGCTGGATAAGATTCAGGTAATACGCCATAATGTGCGGCGTTGAAAGGCCACGGTGGCCCTTCAGAAAGCAAAGGAAACAAAGCAATGAACAAGCACGAAACGGTGCAACAGATGAACGCGCGGCTCAACGACGAGCTGGTCAAAAAGGAAGTGCGGGTCTACCACCTCGCCCACGAGGTCCAGAGGATTCGCTGGACGGAAGAAGCCCCGCAGCTCCTTGAGGCAATCGCAATCGAGATGCGTAGCCTCGCCTACCAGATTCGGAACCTCAAGGCCGCGAAGCTCGCGCTCACGGTCGCGGATGACGAAGACTGAACCAACCGCCCCGCCTCCCAAAGAGGAGGCGGGGCAACACCCCTAACGAAAGGAAAGCGACAATGAACGAGCCAATCACGAACATCCACCTCAAGCTGACGGGCGAAGACGGAAACGCCTTCTTCATCCTCGGCAGGGCAAGGCAGGCGTTGCGCCGCGCACGGCGGAGCGACCTCTGGGAGCAGTTTCACAAGGAGGCGACGAGCGGGGACTACCAGAACCTCCTCGCCACCTGCATGAAGTACTTTGTGGTCGACTGACCGCGAACGCCGCCACCTTCGGCTTGAGGGCGGCGGCTAACCCAATCGAAAGGGACAAGGCAATGAAGGACAGGATACTGAAAATCATCACGGACGCGCTGGCCGAGGCCGGAGAGAAGTTCGACTCGGACGGCGAAAGCGTCTGGGTTGATGACAAGACTGACGGCAAGACCTCGTTCGTCATCGGCGTGAGCGAATGCGGCCAGCCGGACGAGAGTGTCAAGATGCGGAACTTCAAGGTCGAGCTGCACGTCGACCTCTGCGAGACCTACGAGGTGTCGGTCGAGAACGCCGAGGAGGCGGAGAACGTCATCCGAGAGCGTTTCGAGAACGAGGAGATTCCGCTCAAGGAACTTCAAATCGCATCGGTCAAAGTGAACGCCGAGCCGATGGACGCAGAATGACAAACCAACCGCCGCCGTCCTCAATGCGGGACGGCGGCACAACCGAAAGAAAGGAAACAAGACAATGAACCCAATCGAAATCCAGCACCTTCCGCCATCCGTGCGGAGGCGAATCGAAAAGGCTGTCGGCCTTGCGAAGCCGGAGCGCGAACACAAGGTGTTCGTGTACGGAACGCTCCTCTCAAACGAATGCAACTGCCAACGCGCGCCGAGGGCGAGACGGCAGAATGCATGGACGCTCGGAACAATCTACGATACGGGCTACGGCTTTCCGGCTTTCGTCAAGAACGGAAGGACTCGCATCGCCGGCGAGGTGCTGACCGTTGATGACGATGCTTTCCGCTCGATGGATTTCCTTGAGGGCTACCCGCGCCTCTACCGCCGAGAGCAGATTCAAGTCAACCTCGTTGGAGGTGGTCGCGTCCTTGCGTGGGTCTACATCATGAACCGCCTTCCGGAAGGTGCGAAGGTCATTGAGGGCGGAGATTGGAAGGCCTATCGGCGCGGCGCGTACCCGAATCGCTGAAAAGCTCTTGCGGAGGTTTCGTTAAACGCCTGTTTCTCGCGGTTTATAAGTGATTATTTTCGCCTGAAAATATATGAAAAAATATCACTTTACCCGCTGGATATGCTCTGCTTATTACGCCATAATGAGCGGCGTTGAAAGGCCACGGTGGCCCTACAGCAAAGCAAAGGAAACAAAGCAATGACGATAACAGAAGCAGAGATGGCGAGCCGCACCTTCGGGTGCGAACTCGAGTACGAAGGAATCAGCCAGGAACGCGCCGCGAAGACGGTGGCCGAGGTCACGGGCGGCACGGCGCGGTTCGAGGGCTACCACCTCCACAACTGGACGGTGACGATGCCCGACGGACGCAAGTGGCAGGTGGTGAGTGACGGGAGCCTTTGCGGCACCTCCGCCGAGGTGGTCACGCCAATCATGACGGTGGCCGACCTCGAAACCCTCCAGCAGGTCGTCCGCGCCCTGCGGCGCAAGGGCGCGAAGGCAAACAGCCGCACGGGGCTCCACGTCCACGTCGGCGCGGCGGACTTCACCGCCGAGAACGTCAAGAACCTCGTCAAGACCTTCTACAAGCAGGAGGAGCTGATTCTCAAGGCGGCGGGAACCTTGCAGAGCCGCATCGATTCCTACACGCGCAAGACCGACCACGGTTTCGTCGACAAGATTTGCGCGATGCGCAACCCGACGATGGCGAAGATTGGCGACGCCTACTACGGCGGATGCTACGACCGCCACAGCCACTACTGCCGCGCCCGCTACCGCGCCCTCAACCTCCACAACCTTTGGAACGGCGGCAAGCACACGGTCGAGTATCGCTTCTTCAACGGCACGACCCATGCGGGCGAGGTCAAGACGGCGGTTCAGCTCGCCCTGCTGATTGCCCTCCGCGCCAAGAACGCGAAGGCGTCGAGCGCGAAGAACCCGCGCCCCTACAGCGAGGCAAGCGCCAAGTACGACCTGCGGGTTTTCCTGCTCCGCCTCGGCGCGAACGGAAACCTCTTCAAGACGATGCGCCACCACCTTTGCAAGAACCTGCCCGGCTCGGCGGCTTGGAAGGACGGACGCCACGATGGACGCAACGCCCGCACGGAGGCGAACGGCTGAAGCGGAACGCCCCGCCCCCCGCGAGGGGGACGGGGCAACCCCAAGGGAAACGGAAACGAAAGGAAACGGAAATGGAATCGCAGACCTACCTCTACTTCGCGTACGGCTCAAACCTCAACCCCGAACGGATGCGCCGCCGCATCCCCGACGCAAGGCCCGTGGGACGGGCCACGTTGCGCGGCTGGCGTCTGGTCGAGCGTCTCTACGCCGACATCGAGAAAGCCCGTGGCGGGCGCGTTGAGGGCGTCCTCTACCTCGTCACGCCCACGGAGCTTCGGCGGCTCGACGCCTACGAGGGCTACCCCAACATCTACAACTGCGTCAAGGTCATCGTCCACGCCGAGCTGATGGGCAACCGAATGACGCGCTACCGCATTCCGGCCTTCACCTACGCGATGACGCCTTCGACGCGGAAGGAGCGCGACGGCAAGCCCTATCCGGAGGACTACCGCATCGTGTGCGCGACGGGAGCGAGGTATTGGGGACTGCCTAACGCCTTCGGCGCGTTGAAGCCCGAAAAGGAGAAGAGGTCGTGGTTCAGGCTCGGCGGCGGCTCGTGAAGCTGCCGGAGCGGATCGAAAGATTTATGAAAACACCCGCTGGATATAGTCACGGAACTACGCCATAATGTGCGGCGTTGAAAGGAAAGCAAAGGAAAACAAAGCAATGAAAAAGCAGAAAGCAAAGGCCGCGAGAGCGGACGGCAAGAACGAAAAGGTCAGGGAGTGGCTCCTGCGGGAGCATCCCGAAGAGGAGACCATGATTGGGGACTTCTCGAAGGAGGTCTCCTTCCAGGAGGTGGCCGACCGCATGAGGGCGGGCGAGGAGTTCTACGAAATATGCGACTGCGGCGAATCGGTGCAGCGGGAATACTGCTTCGGTCGGATGGCAGAGCTTTTCGGAACCAACTACGAGTATTGGTACCGGACTTGGCTTGACCGGAAGCCGCCGACGAGCCTCAAGCCCCGTGCACCGAGGCGGACGATTGGCAAGTACGTCCTTCTGACGAGAATAACGAAATAGCAACCTCGACGGCGGAGGGCAAGAACATGAAAAGCGAATACGAAATCAATGTGACGGGGACGACCGGCAGCTGGACGTTCGGAACTATCCGCAAAGCCGATGGCGGCGAAACCTACGTCTTTCAAGCCAAGCACTACGATGAGCCCTCGCGGTTCGGCATCGATGGCGGGCGTGTCAGCAAGCTCTGCGTCCGCAGGGACGGCGCGGCGAAGGATGTCATCGCCTACGAGCGTGGCTGGCTCGCAGAGCCGAACACAGAGGCGCACAGAGGGCTTCTGGCGGCGTTGAAGGAGAGATTCAACTAAACACCCAAGCGGGCGCGGCGAGCCGCAAAATGCGCCCGCGCCGCAGGCGTCGGGTCGGGTGAGCAAAGCGCCGCAAGGCCCCGCGCGCGGCCTGTCGCGCCCAGAAAACGAAAGGCAGAGACAATGCGAACCGAATGGATAGTAACGGAAACCTCGCCCTACAGTGGCGAGAAGCCAGTCCGAACGGCCTACCCCAGCGTCGAGGAGGCGCGGGCCGCGGTCGAAAAGACCATCTGCGAGATGCTGGCCGGAGACAGCCCGCGTTTCGATCCGACTGACGTATACTGGCCGGACGAGAACCGCGCCTGCATTGGCGACGAGATCACTTGGAAAATCGAACCACACGAAACACCAACCCGAAAGGAGACAGACATGAACAAGCTCAAGAATGAAGTTCGCGCGATCATCGAGAACTACGACCCGAAGGCCAACTTCGAGGAGACGCTCCTCAAGCTCGCGTCCATCGGCTACAAAATGGAGGAGACCATGATGCACACGTAATGAACAGCAGCACTTTGTTTCCGCTTGCTTTTGGCGCGCGGCCCCTTGCGGTCGCGCGTTTTGCTTGCGACTCGCGCTTCGCGCTCGGGCAACCCGACGCCTTCGGCGCGGGCGCATCTGGTGTCAGTCGATGCCCAGCGCCTTGTGCTGTTCTGCCCAGAGGGGCGTCTGGAGCTTCATGAGGGTTTCGAGCGAAACGTGCGGCAGGTCTCCTGCGGCGATCTTCTCGACGATGTATGGCGAGAGGTAGCCGAGGCGGATTACCCGCGTGAGGTAGGACGAGTCTATGCGAAGATGCTCCGCCATCTTGAACCTCGTCGGGAAGCGGTCGCTGGCGGCGATCCTTCGCCACAGGACGCCCAGAGCGACCGTCTGCACGGTCGCAAGCTCCTTGTTGCGTTCTCGGTTGCGTCCGTCCTCCCGCGCGAACAGACGGCCTCCTGCGGGCATTCTGGCGAACGTCAGCGGGACGTGCGCCACGAGCGTTCCGTTCGACATGGCCTTGTAGGTTGTGTTGTCAGGCATGGTTTCTCATCTCCTCGGCTATCTGCTTCGCGCCGTTTGTGTTGAAGAATATATCGAGGCCGTCCTCGCTCAAGCGCAGCTCCCGGATGAGGGCGTGTACTATCCGGGAGCGTTCGACCGGGTAGAGCTGCTCGATGAAGTCGGCGAGGTTGCCGAGGGTGTCCTCGGTTGCGTCCTTCAGCTCCGGCTTAAGCTCGGCGAGCATCTTGTGGAACGTGGGTGTGGTGAGAATCTTGCCGAGTTCGTTCCACACGGGGCGTTCCAGCTCCTTCGACGAAATGACGCGAACCGGGCAGGTCGAAACGGCGCGGGCATGGTCTTTGACGCACCGGTAGTAGATGAACCGGCGTCCCGCCTTCATCGTGTAGCCGGGCGTCATGAGGCAGTTGCAATGGCCGCATTTGAGAATTCCCCTGAACTCGGCTATCGACTGCATCCTCTGGGCGGCTTCGCGGTCTGCCGTGTTTTCCGCCGCCACCTTGCGCGCCAATGCCCACTGTTCGCTCGTGACGAGCGGCGTGTGGATTCCCTTGTACTCGATGCCCTCGTAGGCCACAAGCCCCTTGTAGGCGATGTTCTGGAGGATTTTGTAGACGTGCCTCGTCAGCCACGGTGTCCCCGGCTCCTTGGGTCCGAACCGGTCGTTCAGCTCCTTTGCGACCTGCTTGGCACTCTTGATGATAGGGTAGCGCTCGAAGATGAATCGTATCAACTCGGCCTTCGTCTCGTCCACGACGAGTTCCGAATCCTCGTTCTTCTTGTATCCGTAAGGAGTCGCGGCGGCGGACCAGCGTCCGGCGGCTCTGGCGGCGCGAAGCTGGCCGAGGATGCGCTCCGAGTCCATCTCGCGCTCCAGCTCGGCGAAGTCCATCATGATGCCGGTTGTGGCGCGTCCGGTTGAGGTCTTGAGTTCTATGGACTGCGTGGCGCAGGCGATTTCGACGCCGTGCTGGCGCAGCTCGTGTTCGATGTTCCAGAAGTCGCGCTTGTTGCGGTTGATGCGGTCGAGCTTGTAGATGACGATGATGTCGATCTCGCCGTTGCGGACGTCGCGCATCATCCTCTGGAAAGCCGGGCGGTCGGTCGTACCGCCGGAGAATCCGCCGTCCTCGAACACCTGCCCCGTGTACTGCCAGCCGTCCCCGGCGTGGCTCTCGATGAACCGGAGGCAGGTGTCGCGCTGTGCGTCGATTGACGTGTAGTTGCGGTCGAGACCTTCGGAACTCGACTTGCGGCAATAGATGACGCACCGTCTTGCGGCTGCGCTCACGGGCGTATCTGTCCTCTGCTGCGGCATGGCTATCTCCTCTCCTTGAGGGGCGGCATATGGAAGAACTCGCGCCCGTTCCAGTTGGCCCCGGTGATGAGCTTTGCGACCTCGGAGGGCGAGTGGTACATCTGACCCTCGTATTCGTACTGTCTGCCGCCCCGGTAGACAAGGACGTGCTTCTTGCCGTGCCACTCACGCACGTACTGCGCTCCCGCCGCATGGGGCTCCCGCTCCTTCTTCTTGCCCTCGCGCTTTTCGAGGGCGTCGTTCAAAATCTCCGCCGTCTCGGTTCCTACCGTCTTGCGGTAGTGCCGTTCCTGCAGCTTGTAGATGATTTCCGAGCGCAGGCTGGCGGTCGAGCGCGTCGAGTTCTCGCCGAAGAAATGTCCGTAGCGGGCGCGGAGGGTCGGCGCGTCCATCCGCGAGACCGCATTGATTTCGGTCAACAGGGAATTGGGCAGGCTTTCCATTTACGACGCCTCCTTTTGAACATGACGCTTCTCGGCAAGGCGTGCGATGGCATCTGCCATCACCCGCGCGGCATCGAGAAGGCTCTCTTGGACTTTCTGGTTGCTTTCCATGACTTCATCTCCTTTGGCATTCTCTATCACCGCCTCCGGGCAGGAGGTAGCGAGATTCCGCCAACAAAATTCACTACCGCATATACTGGCGTATATTCGCTGACATATCCAGCGGGAATAGTGACTATTTTCGGAGTGTGCGTATGCCTGCCCTATCTCTATCATACTTGACATCCCAAACAGGACAGCAGAGAAGAGAAGTCGCGTTTCACCCAATAATACAAGGGCTTTCAAGTTTTGGACGGCATCCGAAAAGAAAATAGGACATCGGGCAGGAATAGGGTCCTGCCGGGGAGAGAGGAGGAGAGAGGGTGCCTATAACGCCGTGGCGGCGGAGGGCGGGTATGGCGAAAAAGCCCCGAAATACGGGGCTTTATTGCGGTGCGGGAAAACTGTACCGTTTGGGACGGCGCAAAAGTCCCTAAAATGATGGTGGAGGTGAGGGGAGTCGAACCCCTGTCCGAAATAGAATCAATCGAACGTCTACGCGTGTAGCCGGCCTTTGATCTCGACGCGGGACTGCCGACAGGCGGGCGATTCCCGTGTCATCCGTTCGGTTATACGAGCCTCGGACGCGCGAGCGGAGCGCTTCCGGACAAGTCCTGCCAGATGATGTCGTGACGGCTCAGCAGGCGTCGGCCGAACGACATGCAGCCATAAATTAGGCCGCGAGAGCGTAATCGTTGTTCGCAATTACATTTTTTCCCGTTTTTTAACGAGGCCAACGAGAATCCTCGACGCGCAATCCAACCTCAACGTATTCCGTCGAAACCGGATCACCCCCAGTTTTCCCAAAAGGACGCCCGTATTATCTCGCAAATGCCCGTGCAAGTCAAGGGGCTTTATGCTAAAATGTTCGCCCATGCATCAGAGACTTTGCACATTTGCCTTTTGCCTTGCGGTTCTGCCGCTTGCGGCGCAGTTGTCGTCCGCGCTCCCTGCGGACCGCCTGGCTCTTGCGAACCAGCTCGTCAAACGGGGACTCCACGCCGAGGCGCTGAAGGAATACGAGGCGATTCGCGAGGCCCGCGGCGTGCCGCGCGACGAGGTGCTGTTCAAATTGGGGGAGACCTACCGGAGCCTGCGGCCGCCGCGAACCGCGGACGCGCTGAAGGCCTACGCGGATCTTCTTCGCGAGTTCCCGTCGTCGCGCTATGTCGACTATGCGCGGATCAACCGGGCGATGCTGCAGGAGGAGCCGGCGCGGACCAGGGAGCTTCTGGACCTGGATCGTCCGGAGGCCTCGGAACAGATCCGCGCGACCGCGCTCTATTATCTCGGCGAGGCGGCCGAGAAGGCCCGGAAGAACGCTGAAGCGGTCAAGTTCTTCCTGAAGGCGGCCGAGGTCTCGCGGACCAATGACGTGGCCTGTCTGGCCCGCCTGCGTTCGGCTTCGCTGTTGGCGGCCTCTCCGGAGCCCTCCGAGCGGCGCCATGCCCAGACGATCTACCTGGACATGGCGGATTCCGCGGATGCGCGCCTGGCGGAAGAATCGCTGTATTATGCCGGCATGCTCAGCTACCGGGAAGGGCGCTACGGCGAGGCGTCCTCGCTGTTTCGCCGTCTGGCCGACAGGTTTCCCGCGGGCGACTACATGCGGGAGTCGCAGATCTACGCGTCCTGGTCGAATTACCTGTGCGGCCGCTATTCGGAAGCCCTTCAGCTGGCCGCGGACGGACGGGCGCAGGGCATTGAGGACGCCGTCTACCTGACGGCGGCGTCGCTGAAGATGCTGGAGCGCAAGAATGACGCGCTGGCGGCCTACACGGAGTATCTGCAGAAGTATCCCAAGGGGCGCTATGTGGATTCCGCCTGGTTCGAGCGATTGGCGATTCTGGCGGCCCAGGACAACTCCAAAGGCGTTCTGGACGAATTGGCGCGCCGCGGGGATCCTCCCGAGAAGTCGGCGGACCGGGCGTGGAGCTACGGCTGCGAAGCCGCCATCGCCGTCACGAATTTTCCGCTCGCGATCGAATACGCGCGCCTGATCGCCGTGCACACGAACAGTCCGTACGCGCCCAATGCCGTCCATCGCCTGGCCTGGCTGCTGGAGAAGACGGGCGACTGGACGAAGGCTGCGAGCGCCTACCGCATGATGGCCCGGCATTGGCCGGACAATCCCGCATCCCCCCAGGCCCAGTTCATGGCCGGCGTGACCGAGCTCAAGGCGAAGCGACCGGAACGGGCGCGGGCGGACTGGACGGCTCTGCTGGAGAAGTTTCCCGATTCGCCCGTTGCGGCCGATGCGCTTTACGCACGGGCCATGGAGGAGATCCGCGCCGGCGAGTTCCGGGCGGCGGACCGTTCGCTCGGCGAGCGCGTGAAGCGTTTCCCGCATGCCGACAAGAAGGCGGAGGTCTTCTACTGGTGGGGCGTGGCGGCCCGCGGCGCGGACGACGATCCCGAAGCCGAAAAGCATCTTCGCGCGGCCCTGGCGGCGGAACCCACGGCGGAATTCGAGCGCGAAATCAGGCTTGAACTGGCGATGGTCCTCCAGCGGCGCGGCAAGGACGCCGAGGCGGCGCAGCTGTTTGCCGGCATTCTGGACACGAAAGCGGTCGACCGTCTGCCTCCGTCGACGTTGTCGTGGGTGGCGGAGTCGATGCTGGAAACGACGAATACGGCGGCCGCCCAGACGGCGGCCCGCATCATCGAGAAACGCAATATCGACGCCTCCTGGAACCAGATTGGCGCGACATTGACGGGTCGGGCCTGCGAAAGCCTGGGGGAACAGGATGCGGCGGCGGCGGCCTACCTGCGCGCACTGAAGACGGGGGCGCGGACGGATGCCGGCGCGCAGGCCGCCTTGGCGCTGGGGCGTCTGGAGACCTCCAAGGGGCTTTTCGACGAGGCCAAGGAGCATCTGGCGGATGCCGTCGCCCGGGCGCAGGCGCCGAAGCTGATCGCCATCCGCGTCCAGGCCTACGCGGCGCTTGCCCACAACGAGGAGGAACGGGGCGATGCGGCCGCGGCCCTTGGCTACCACATGCTGGTCGGGACGCTGTTCGACGATCCGGGAGTCGTTCCCCATGCCCTGGCGCGGGCGGCCGCGATTTTGAAGGAACAGGGGAAAGTCGAGGAAGCGAAAGGCCTGATGGACGAATTGAAGAAACGCTACCCCAAGGCGGTCGTCGAAACGGGCAGGAAGGATTGACGGACCATGTGGAACAAGCGCGTGTCGACAGGTGATGTCGAAGAGAGGGCGGGCTAATGGATCTTGATGTCGAGAAAACCGACGGAGCCGGTTCAAGCGAGCGCCGGCTCGTTCTGCTGTCGCTCATGCTGTTCATTTCGGCGGGCGTCCACATCGGGCTGATGACGTCGCTGTCCTCCTGTCCGTTCGCGCCTCTTCCGGCGCAGACCCGGACGGACCGCAAGTGGACGAAGGAGAGGCCGACCATGAAGGTCCGGAAAATGGACGTCGATCCGCTGTCCCGGATGTTCGAGACGGCGCCGCGTCCCGTGGCCGCGCCGGACGCGGAAAAGCAGGACGAGCGCGTCGACCGTCTGGCGGGAAGCGTCGAGCGGACGCCCGTTCCGGAACTCCCGTCGACCGAAGACGTCGTTCCCAAGTCCGCCGAGACGCTGCCGGACCCCGCCAAAGTCGAAGCCATGGAATGGAAGCCCCGCCAGCGGATCGCGGAAATCGAGGTTCCAACCGTTCCCGACGAGCAGGCGGCCCTGGCCCGCGTCATCATTCCCAAAGTCGAACGCATCGGCCATGCGGCCGACATTACGCCCGCATTCGAGCTGATGGCCCGGCCCGCGTCCGTTCCCGCGAAGCTCCAGGCCGGCGCGCTGACGAAGCTGGCGGGGGCGTCGGGCGCCGGCCCGGCGGGGCCGCTGCCGCCGGCCGCCGATCTGCCGGGCGGCGCGGGCGCCGCCGACGGTCACTTCGGCTTGGCCGGAAAGCCGCCGCCGCTGACCGTCCTCTCGGACGCGGAACTTGCCGCGGCCAAGAAGCGGGAGGCCGAGAAGGCGGCTGCGGAAAGGGCGGGCAAGACCGTCGAGCAGGTCCAGGCGGAGGCTGCGGCCGAAGCCGCCAGGGTCGCGGCCGGCCGTCCCGTCCCTCCCGCGCCTTCGTCCATCACCGTCGACGAAAAGGTGGTCGAGGCCGAGAAGAAGGCCGTCCGCGACCTTCGCGACGAGCGGGTCGTTCAGGGCAAGCCCTTCGAGGCGAACGTCAAGCTGGACCTTGCCGCCTGGGTCGATCCCGCGCATGCCCGGTCCAAGTATTTCCGCATCCGGATGAGTTCCCGCGCGGATCGTCCCCTGCCGGTCGTCTCAAAGGACATCGTGTTTCTGCTGGACGCGTCCGGCTCGATCGGGAACGAGCGGCTGAAATCGTGCCGCAAGGCCATTTCCACGGCGCTGCGCCGGCTCAACACCGGCGACCGCTTCAACGTCGTCGCGTTCCGCGACCGCTTTGCGTTCTGCTTTGCGGACGTGGCCTGGAAGACCGTGACGAAGGAGTCGCTGGCGCAGGCCGACGACTGGATGGGGGATCTGGCCGCCCATGGCCAGACGGACGTCTTCCGCACGCTGCGCGGGATCCTGACGATGCCGCGCGATCCCGCCCGTCCCGTGGTGGCGCTGGTGGTGACGGATGGCGATGCGACGAGCGGCCTGACGCGCTCCGCCGAGATTGTCGCCCGCTTCACCGAACTGAACGGCGGATTGATTTCGGTCTACATGTACGGCGTCAAGGATTCGGCGAATCGCTATCTGATGGACATGGTCACGCGCGGCGCGCGCGGCGGCTGGGCGTGCCATTCGGGTCTGCGCTGGAATGCGGCGCAGGGGATTCCCGAACTGGCCCGGAAGTTCGAGCGCCCCGTCCTGTCCGACGTTTCGGTCCTCTTCTCCGCGTCTTCGAACGCCGAGACCTATCCGCGGCTTGTCACCAACCTGTGCGAGGACGAGCCGATCGAAATCTACGGCGTCTGTCCCGCCAGCCAGGAGGAGGTGGTCTTCTCGATGCGCGGCCTCAACGGCGTCAACGTGTTCGAGAACGTCTTCCGCCTCTCGTTCGCCGCGGCCGCGCGGGCCGGTTCCGAATTGAAGACGGAGTGGGCCCAGCGGCGCCTCCACGACATGATCGCCGCCTACACCATGCGTCCGTCCCGGCAGCGGCTTGACGAGATGCGTGCCTTTGCCGCGGCCTACCGGATCAAAATCCCCTACGAGAAGGAGATCAAATGAACGCACGGCTTCTGCCATTCGCGCTGTCGGTCCTGGCGGCGCTGTCGCTGTCCGGCCAGACGGCGAATCCGTTTCGCCACAAGGTGGCGCTGATCGCCGGTTTCGGCGAGGGTTCGGACAAGGCCGCATCCGTCAGGACTTTTGCGGCCGCCTACGCCGACAGCCATGCCGCGCAATTCGCCTTTGCCAGCAAGACGCGCCCGGGCGCCGATCGCTTCCGCGTGCTGGACGCGTCGGGGACGGTGGTTTACGAGGGCGGGGACGACCGCGAAGCCGAAGCCGCGGTCGTCAACGCGCTGACGGAGATGCCGGTCCCCGGCCAGCTCATCAACGGCGTGGAGCTGAAAAAGTTCAAGCATCTCCAGCGGAGCTTCGTGATGGGCAAAGTCAAGGCGGAAGGGGCGGGACTCGCGCCTTTCAAGGCGGCGCTCAAGAGCAAGAAGCCGGGCGAGGCCGAGGAGGCGCAGGCGATTCTCGATTCCATCCGGACGGCGAAGGAGAATCTTGAGCAGTGGATCGCCGAGGATCTGCAGGCGGGCGACAAGGGGGCCGCGCTGCGCGACCTGAACTGGTTCCGCAAGACCTGGCCGTCCGAAAAGGCCAAGTACGAGGCCGATTTCAAAAGGCTGTCGGCGGACCCCGAGGCCGTGAAAGCCTACAAGGAGCTGACGGCGCCGCCGCGGAAACGGCGGTCGAAAGTCGAAACCGGAAGTTTGAAGTGAAGCCATGGCGACTGTGTTTGAAAGCGTAGGGGACTGCCTTGCGGCGTTGCGCCGCGGCGAAATCGTCGTCGTCACGGACGACGAGGACCGCGAGAACGAGGGCGACTGCATCTGTGCGGCCGAATTTGCGACGACGGCGAACGTCAATTTCATGGCGACCCATGCCAAGGGGCTCATCTGCATGCCGATGAGCCGTGCCTGGTGCGAGCGGCTCGATCTGCCGCAGATGGTCCAGCAGAATACGGACAACCACCAGACGGCGTTCACCGTCTCGATCGACGCGGCGGAGACGACGACGGGAATTTCCGCGGCCGAACGGTCCATGACGGCGCTCGCCTGCGTGCGCGAGGGCGCGAAACCCTCCGATTTCCGCCGCCCGGGCCACATGTTCCCGCTGGAGGCCCGTGCGGGCGGCGTGCTCAAGCGCGCCGGCCACACGGAGGCGACGGTCGATCTCTGCCGTCTGGCCGGGCTGAAGGAAGTCGGGCTGTGCTGCGAAATCATGAAGGACGACGGCACGATGGCGCGGATGCCGGACCTGGAGGCGTTCGTCGCCCGGCACAAGCTGAGATTCATGACGATCGCGTCGCTGATCGAATATCGCCGCAGCCGCGAGCAGCTGGTGGAGATGGTCGAGGACGTCGATTTGCCGACGGACTTCGGGCGCTTCCGGTTGCGCATGTACCGCTCGCGCATCACGGGGCTTGAGCATCTGGCGATTTTCAAGGGCGACGTCGCGACCGGCGGCCCCGTCCTCGTGCGCGTCCATTCGGAATGCTTTACGGGGGACGTCCTCGGCAGCGCGCGCTGCGATTGCGGGCACCAGCTCCACCAGGCCCTGCGCATGGTCGAAAAGGAAGGCCGCGGGGCCGTGCTCTACATGCGCCAGGAGGGCCGCGGGATCGGTTTGGCGAACAAGCTCCACGCCTACCATCTCCAGGAAAACGGCCTGGACACGGTTGAGGCCAACGTGAAGCTCGGATTCGCGCCCGATCTCCGCGAATACGGCGAGGGCGCCCAGATCCTGGAGGATCTCGGCATCCGGAAGATCCGCCTTCTCACGAACAATCCGTGCAAGATCAAGGGGCTGGCCGGCTACGGCATCGAGATCGTCGCGCGCGAACCGATCGTCATCCCGGCCAACGAGTTCGACAAGTGCTATCTTGCGACCAAAAAGGACAAGATGGGGCATCTGTTCTGACGCCAGGCGGCGAACATGGAATCTGGAATGTCGTGTGGATGGAATCCGCATGGAACCAACAAGGAGAGCACAAATGAAGAAGATGATGATGGCCGCTGCCGCGGCGAGCGTGTCCGCGTCTCTGTTCGCGGGCCTTTACGGCGATACGCCGGATGCGAAGCATGCATGGGCCGTCCATGACTGGAATCGCCCGAAACCCGTGAAAGTCGAACCCGGCGCCCGGCCGGGCCAGCCGCCGAGCGACGCCGTGGTCCTCTTCGACGGCACGAAGGAAAGCCTTGAGAAGAACTGGTGCGACAGGAAGGGCGCCCCCACGCAGTGGAAACTGGGGACGGAAGGCGACTTCTTCTGCGAACCCGGCTGGAAGAACGGCGGCGACATCTACACGCGCGGCAAGTTCGGCGACTGCCAGCTCCATCTCGAGTATCGCCATGAGGCGGACATCACGGACATGGGCAGTGGACCGCAGATGCGCGGCAACTCCGGCGTGTTCCTCATGGGCAACTATGAAATCCAGGTGCTCGAATCGTATTACACGCGCAGGGACGACTGCAAGGTCGACAACTACACGGACGGCCAGGCCGGCGCGGTGTACGCCGAGAACCCGCCCATGGTCAATCCGCAGCGCAAGCCGGGCGAATGGCAGGTCTACGACATCGTGTTCCACCAGCCCGTGTGGGAAGGCAACAAGCTGCTCCATCCCGGCAGCGTGACGGTGTTCTTCAACGGCGTGCTCGTCCAGGACCACTGGGAAATGGAAGGCCTGACGACGCATTGCCGGCGCCGTCCGCTCGCGCCGCACAGTCCGAAGGGCCAGCTGCACTTCCAGGACCACGGCTGCACGGTCCATTTCCGCAACGTGTGGATCCGCGAGATCCCGAGCCGCTGGGACAATACGACCCATTCCGCGATGTCCGGCAAGGAAGCCGACGTGATGGCGCTGCGCCTGAAGACGGCAAAGGAACTTCTCGCCCGCATCGACACGTCGAAGTGCGGCGCCGAGCAGGTCAACCAGGCCTACGAGGTGATTTCCTATTCGAAGGACGCCGCCATCCTCGAACCGTGCAAGAAGATCTTCGCCGGCTACCTTGCCAAGCTCAACGCCATGGACGACAAGGCGCTCGACGCCAACAAGGGCGACATCCTGTCGATCAAGCGCTCCGTCGACGTCCTCAAGCGCAACAAGGTCATCGACTCCTGCGCGCTCTGCTGCAAGATCTGCGCGATCGTCGAGGCGAAAGGCTGGAACAAGAAGAAGAAGTGATTGGCGGCGGGCCGTTCGCATGAAAGCGTTCGTGCGCAACGCGGTCGCGCTCTGCATGCTGGCCGGTCTCGGTCCGCTGCAGGCGGCGGCGCCCGACCCCAAGGGGCGGGTGCCGTTTGCCGATCCGTTCATTCTTCTGGACGGCGGCACCTACTACGCCTACGGGACCTGTTCGGAGAATGGCATTGGCGTGGCCGTCTCGGCCAATCTGGAAACGTGGCGGTTGGGCGTTGGACGCTCCGCCGGGAATCTGGCTCTGGACAAGGCCGATTCGTTCGGCGACAAATGGTTCTGGGCGCCGGAGGTCTACCGGATCGGCGACAGGTACGTCATGTACTATTCGGCCGATCTGCACGTCTGCGCCGCGGTTGCGGACAGCCCGCTCGGACCGTTCCGCCAGACCGTGCGGGAACCGCTGTTCGCCGCGGCGGGCACGATCGACAACTCGCTGTTCTTCGACACGGCCGGCCGGCCCTGGATGGTCTTCGTCAAGTTCGACCATGGCAACGTCATCTGCCTCGCCGAGATGGAGCCGGACTGCCTGCGCGTGAAGCCGGGGACGGTGCGGCGCATCCTCTCGGCCGAGGCGCCCTGGGAGCGTTCCGATCCCCGATGCCGCATCGCCGAGGGCCCGTTCGTCATCTACGAAAAGGGGCGGTATGTCCTGACCTATTCGGCCAACGACTATCGCGATGTCGGCTATGGCGTCGGGTTCGCGACGGCGGCGCGCCCTGAAGGCCCTTGGACCAAGTCGCCCCTGAATCCTATTCTTCAGGGGAATTGGGGGCTGAAGGGCACGGGCCACCAGTCCCTCTTCAGGGACCGCCAGGGAAAATGGCGCATGGCGTTCCACGCGCACAACGGCGCGACGCCCGATCGGATCCATCCGCGGTGCCTGCACATCGCGGAACTTGAGATCGGCGGCGCGGAGGGGCGTCCCGAACTGCGGGTGGGGACGAATCTCGTGACGTGCACCGTCGAACGGCCGGCCGGCTACCGGCTTCTCTGGAGCGACGAGTTCGACGGCACGGCGCTGGATGCGACGCGCTGGAACCGGTGCGAGCAGGGCGGGAGCGACTGGAACCGCCACATGTCCGCGCGTTCGGATCTCGTGGAGGTGAAGGACGGCGCGCTCGTGCTGTGGGGCGTCGCCAACACGGATACGAACGCCGATCCGCGCCCCTTCGTCACGGGCGGCGTGCAGAGCAACGGGAAGGGGACGGTTGGCCTCGGCAAGGTGGAAATCCGCGCCAAGTTCGAGGACCAGAGGGGCGCGTGGCCGGCCCTGTGGATGCTGCCCGACCAGAAGGACCGGTTGGGCCGGGGATGGCCTTGGGGCGGCGAAATCGATATTGTCGAGCGCCTGAATGGCGATGATTTTATCTACCAGACCGCCCACTCGGGGTGGACGGTGGCGAAAAAACGCGGCACGATGCCGCCACAGGGAGGGAAAGGCAAGATCCGCCAGGGCGAGTGGAACACCTACGCGGTGGAGATCACGCCTTCGTTCCTGATCTGGAGCGTGAACGGCGTGGAGACCTTCCGCTATCCGCGGATCGACTGCGGGGATGGGGACCAGTGGCCGTTCGGCACGCCGTTCTACGTGCTGATGGACATGCAGCTGGGCGGCAAATGGGTGGGGGCGGTGGACCTGTCGACGCTCCCCGTGCGCATGTACGTCGACTGGATTCGCGTCTACGGGCGCTTGTGAAACCGGGAAACGGCCAGAAGGGCGGCGCGCGCTCTGCCGTCCGCGCGCGCCGCGGAAGGCCAGCCAACGCGAGGAGATGAGACAGTGGACCTGTTCGCCAGTCCGGAGACGAGTCGCAGATTTGCGCGCGTGCAGTGGCGGATGCTTTTCGCCACGATGGCGGGATACACGCTCTTCTACTTCATGCGGAAGAACTTTTCGTTCGCGATGAAGGGACTGGAGCAGGATTGCGGCATCTCGAAATCGATGCTCGGGAACTTCCTGTTCTGGGGCGGAATCGTCTATGGCCTGTCCAAGTTCCTGAACGGCATCGTGGGCGACCGCTGCAGTCCGCGCAAACTGCTGTGTTCCGGACTGCTGGCCTGCACGCTCGTCAACGTCGCCTTCGGTTTCGCCCCGCGGATCGCCTCGTGGTTTGCGGGGACGGACGCCGCACGGCTGACGGTTCTGGCCTGGATTTTCGGCGCGCTGCTCGTCCTCAACCAGTTTTTCCAGGGGACGGGCTTCCCGCCGTGCGCGAAACTCATCGCCTGGTGGATTCCGCCGCATGAGCTGGCCACGAAGATGAGCGTCTGGAACACGTCCCATTCGATCGGCGGCGGCCTCGTGGCGAAGGTCTGCGGCGTGATCATGGGGCTGGGCGCCGTCGGTTCCGCCAACCAGGGCGTGGGAATGTGGAAATGGTGTTTCTGGTCCATGGCGATTCTGGGCGCGGCGGGCCTGGTGGCGATGTGGTTCGCCCTGCCGGGGACGCCCCGCGAAGAAGGGCTTCCCGACCTGCCCGGCACGGAGGCGGCGCCCGCTCCGGCAGCCGCCGTCCCGGCGCGCGGCCCGTCGGACGGCCGGACGCTGCCGCGCGCCGTCTTTCTCAATCCGGTCATCTGGATGCTGGGCCTGTGCAACTTCGCGATCAACGCCTCGCGGGCCCTGGTCGCGGACTGGGGGCCGACGCTGCTCCAGGAGGCGAAGGGGGCGACCTCTTCGGAAGCGGGAACGGTCATCATGTGGTTCGAGTTCGCCGGCATCGCCGGCATGCTCGTTTCGGGCTGGGCGACGGATCGGCTGTTTGGCGGCCGCGCGCCGCGTCTCTGCGTCTTCCTGATGGCGCTGACGGCCGGACTGCTGGCGGCGTTCTGGTTTCTGCCGGCGGGCGGCTTCACGGGCATCCTGGGCGCCGTCGCGCTCTGCGCGGCGGGTTTCTGCCTGTACGGCCCGCAGGCGCTGACCGGCGTGACGGCGACGAACACCTCGACCAAGCGGTTCGCGGGCACGTCGATCGGCTTCATTTCGCTGTTCTCCTACCTCGGCGTTTCGGTTTCCGGCAAGGTCTGCGGCAACCTCGTTCAGCATGCGGGCGGCTGGCAGCCGGCCGTCCTCGCGATCGTGGGCACGTCCGGCGTCGGCGCCGTTCTGTTCCTCTGCCTGTGGAACGTCCGCGCCAACGGCTACGGCCGGCCGGCGGCCGGCCAACCCGGTTCGGCGACGGCCGCAAAATCGGTTGATTCTTCTTGCGTTTTGCGCCGGAAAGAGTATAATGCCGTAGGAAAAGCACAGACCTAGGAGTGATTATGGCCAAGAACAGGTATTTGGACGACTTCATGAAGGCGTTCCCGTTTGAGGGGCTGACCTACGACGACGTGACGCTGGTGACCCAGTACGCGGATTTCCTCCCCGACGACACGTCGCTCGAAACGCAGCTGACCAGCCGCCAGAAGATGAACATCCCGTTCGTTTCCGCCGCCATGGACACGGTGACGGAATCCGCGATGGCGATTGCGATGGCGCTGGCCGGCGGCATCGGCGTGATCCACAAGAATCTTGAGAACGACGACCAGGCCGCGCAGGTCGCCAAGGTCAAGAACTACCTCAACGGCATGATCGCCAAGCCGGTCTGCTTCCACGAAAACGACGACATCAGCTTCCTCCGCGCCGAGAAGCGCCGCCTGGGCCTCAAGTTCAACGGCTTCCCCGTGCTGGACGCCGACGAGCGCCTCGTCGGCATGATCACGTCGGGCGACATGCGCTACGCGCCGCTCGACGCCGCCAAGCTTTCCGATGTCATGCAGAAGGTCATGGTCACGGCCAAGCCGGGCACGACGCTCAAGAAGGCCTACGAGATCATGCGCGCCAACAAGATCGGCAAGCTCCCGCTGGTCGACAGGTCCGGCCGCCTCGTGGGGCTTTATTCCTTCACGGACGTGCAGGAGATCGTCGAGAACAAGAACTCGATGATCAACCGCGACGACAAGTTCCGCCTGCGCGTCTCCGCGTCCGTCTCGGGCGGCAAGGGCGACTACGTGCGCATGGAGAAGCTGGCCGACGCCGGCGTCGACGTGGTGGTGGTCGACTCCGCCCACGGCCATACGAAGGGCATCATGGACATGACCACGTGGATCGTGAAGCACTATCCCGACGTGGACGTCATCGCCGGCAACATCGCGACGGGCGAAGCGGCCGTGGCGCTGGCGAAGGCCGGCGCGCACGCGGTCAAGGTCGGCATCGGCCCCGGCTCCATCTGCACCACGCGCGTCGTCTGCGGCGTCGGCATTCCGCAGCTGACGGCCGTCTACAACGCGGCCAAGGCGCTTCGCGGGACGGGCGTCCCCGTGATCGCGGATGGCGGCATCAAGCTTTCGGGCGACGTTCCGAAGGCGCTCGCCGCCGGCGCGTCTTCCGTGATGCTCGGCTCGGTGCTCGCCGGCACGGAAGAGTCGCCGGGCGAGAAGATCTACGCGAACGGCCGCAAATACGTCGTCTATCGCGGCATGGGCTCGATGGCCGCCCTCAAGAACGGCAAGGGCTCCCGCGCGCGCTATTTCCAGGACAACGAGGACGAGGACGATCTCGTGCCGCAGGGCATCGAGGGCATGGTGCCGTACGCGGGCCACGTCCACTCGATCATGACCCAGTTCTGCGGCGGTCTGCGCGCGTCGCTCGGCTACTGCGGCACGAAGACGATTGCCGAACTCCAGGATCGCGGCAAATTCTACCGCGTGACGGCGGCGGGACAGCGCGAAGCGCGCCCGCACGACGTCACGATCACGAAGGAAGCGCCCAACTACAAGGCCTAGGCGCCGGCGTCCGGCCTCGGACATCAGCCCGTGAACGTTCTCCTGCACACCTGCTGCGGACCTTGCGCGAGCGCCTGCGAACCCGCATTGCGCGACCTCGGAAACGAGGTCGTGCTGTTCTTTTCCAACTCCAACGTCGACACGGCCGCGGAGTTCGAGAAGCGTCTTGAGCAGGTGCGCCGGCTCGCGGCGGCCGATGGCGTGGAGGTGGTGGTGGACGCCTACGACCATGCCGACTGGCTGGAGAAGGTCGCCAGCGGTTTCGAGCACGAGCCCGAGAAGGGGGCGCGCTGCGCCCGCTGCTTCCGCTACAATCTCGCGCGGGCGGCGGCCTATGCCGCGGCGCGGGGATGCGACGCCTTCACGACCTCGTTGACGGTTTCGCCGCACAAGGCCAGTCGCGTCGTCTTTGCGGCCGGACGGGACGCGGCCTGGACGGTTGCGGCGGCGCCGTGCGGCGGATCGGCCGCGGCGGGTCCGGCGTTTCTTGAAGTCGACTTCAAGAAGAAGGACGGCTTTCTCCGGTCCCTGCGCCGGGCCAAAGAGCTTGGTCTCTATCGCCAGTCGTACTGCGGCTGCGAATTTTCCCGCCGTCGGCAGGAAAGCATTTGAGCGCCGGCGGTTCTCTCCGGCGCATGGCCGACCTGCCGGGGGACTACGCGGACGGGGCGGCGCGCCGCGCGCGCGGGGACGGAATCGACGCGACCTGCCGCCGCGCGCGGCGACGGCCATCCGGCGGGGGCTTCTCCCCTGGCGGCCGAATCCCGGATTCGCCCTTTGGCCGGGCCGTTCGGCCGCACGACTTCCGCCGCAACTTTCCTTTTGCCATTCGTGGCGGCGTTGTGGTAGAATGGCGGCATGAAAAGCGATAGTCTGACGGGGTTTCTGCTGGCGGTCTGCCTGTGCGCGTGCGCGGCGGCGCAGGGCGTGACGACGAACTACGTGTCGATGTCGGGGGCGGATGACGCCGCGCATACGGGCAAGTCCTGGGCGTTGGCGAAGCGGACCATTCAGGCCGCGGTCGACCTGTGCGGCAGCGGCGACGTGGTGATGGTCGACGACGGCACGTACTGCGAAACGACGGACGTGGCCATTCAAAACTCCAACCATCCGGAAGTCACTTCAATCCCCACCGTCGTCCACATCACGAAACCGATCAAGCTCGTGTCCCGCAACGGCAAGGAGCGCACCCACATCGTGGGCGCCTGGGCGGACACGGAATCGGGACTGGGGGTCGGCGCCCACCGCGGCATCATGAACTCCGCCGCCGCCGGCACGGTCATCCAGGGCTTCACGATCCGCGATTGCGCGACGGTCGGAACGGGAACCGGGCACAACGACGCGATCTGCAACGGCGGCGCGATCAGTTCGCGCGCGGCGGCGTGCACGGTCGTCGACTGCACGATCGACAACTGCCGGGCGGGGCAGGGCGGCGCCAGCGATTTCACCGTCGATTTCTACCGCTGCCTGATCACCCGGTGCCGCGCGACCGGCAGGATCCAGGTCTTCTACCGCGGGAGCCATGCGGCCAACTGCGTGATCGCCGCCTGCGGCGATGGCGTCTCCTCCCATTCCATCATGCCGAACGTGCAGCGGATGGACATCGCCAACTGCACGTTCATCCGCAATTCCTGCGCGATCGCGACTCCGAACGGCGATGTGTCCAACTACATCTACAATTGCGCCGTTCTCGACAACCAGACGGCCGCCGACTCTTTGGCTGCCGGTTCTTCGGCCGCGGCGAACTTCGTGCCCGCGTTCTGCGTCGATTCGCGCACCGACGGGCGGATCGCGGCCGCCGGTGCCGACGCCGGCTGCCAGGGCGGCGTGGACGCCTGCCAGTACCTTTCGCCGGGTTCGGGCGACTGGCGGATGGTTGCCGGCGGGTGCCTGAAGGACGCGGGCTGCAACGAATACGCGGAACTGAGCTGGATTCCGGCGGCCTACCGGACCGACTTCTTCGGGCGGCCGCGCGTCGTGGGCGGAACCGTGGACATCGGCGCCATCGAACAGCAGCCCGACGAGACGGACGCCGTTCCCGCGCTCGCGTTTCTGCGCCCCGCCTCCGGCGTCGTCCTGACGGCGGCGGGATGCGCGTGGCCGGGCGGCAACGGCCAGTTCTGGTATTCGTCGGAAGCCCCGGTGGGGCAGATCCGCGTGGCGCCGCAGACGCCGACGACGGTTTTCGGCTATCTCGTGCAGCAGACCAAGGCTTTCGCGCATACGCTCTACCGGTTTCCCGACTGCGGGACGGACGGCGGCTTCTGGTACGCGCCGCAGACGAACGGCGTGACGGAGATTTCGCTGATCCGGGCGACGGACGAGACGTGGGTGGACGCCGCATACGCGGGCGACGATTCGGACGGCACGGAGGCGAAGCCCTACCCGACCATTCAGGCCGCCTTCAACGCGACGCAGACGAACGGCGTCGTCCACGTGAAGCCGGGCGTCTACGCCACGGGCGTCAATTCGGCGGCGGGACTGGACACGGAGAGCAGTCCCGACTCCGCCACCTGCCGCGTGTCGATCTGGAAGGACGTGGCGATCCGGTCGACGGCGGGCGCGGCGCAGACCGTGATTCGCGGCGGATCCGACGTGAGCACGATCGTCCGCGCCTCGCGCAGGACCCGCGTTTCGCAGATCCAGGGATTTACGCTGACGGGGCAGGACGGCACGGCCGCGGGGGCCTTTTACGCCATGCCGATCGACGTGGACAGCAAGACGGTGCAGTCGGCCAATCTCCATCTGACGGACTGCGTTCTCTCCAACAACGTCTCCCAATGGGGCGCCATGGTTGGCGGCTGGGCGGAGCGCTGCCTGTTCCGCGACAACTTCACGACCGAGGAGAACATGAACAGCGGCACGAGCGGAAACCGCGGCACCCATGCCTACGGCAGCGTGCTGTCCGCCTGCGTGCTCGACTATTCGCCCGAGTATTTCTCGACCGAGAACTATCCGGTCGCGTGCACGTGCGTGGCGCAGAACGACTATCTGCTGGAATGTTCCCTCCAGATTCCCCCGAACGACAGGCGCAACGTGTCCAGCGCGCGTTTGCGCTCGTTCAACACGGCCAATGGATGCACGGTGGCCTGCAACAACGCGCTGGTGGGCGGCTATCTGGACGATCTGGCGGCGGGACTGGCGGAGCGGGTCATGGGCAATCTCATCTCGCCCGGCAGTTCGAGGGGCAACTGGCTGACGGGGTACGAGAAGGACTATTACATGGCCGACTCCGACGCGCGCGACTACCGGCCGGTCGTCGGCTGCGCCGGGCTTCAGGCGGGCGCGCCCACGCCGTCGGACTTCGTCCGCTACGAAGTGGGGGATTTCGACGGCCAGAGCCTCGACTTGCAGGCGGACGGCGCGCCGGTTCCGGGCGCCTTCCAGGTGCCGGTCAAACGGCTGATCGTCCTGGGCGATGCGCGCGGCACGGTGTCGCCGTCGGGCGTCTTTGACGTTGACGACGGCGAGTCGCTGACGGTTCAGGCGGTTCCCGCCGACGCCCACGCGCTCAGGGGCTGGGTGGTGAATGGCGTGACGAATCTCACGTCGGATGCCACGTACACGTACACGGTCGACGCGTCCGCCCCCCTGTACGCCTTGACGCCGATTTTCTCCCGCGACATCTACATCGACGCCGTGAATGGCGACGACGGGAACGACGCGTGCACGCCGGAGACGGCGCGCCGGACGCTGGCGTCGGTTTCGCTGTCCGCCGTGGCCGGGGACACGATCCATGCGGCAGAGGGCGACTACGACCGGGAAACGGTCGACTGGACGCCCTCCTATACGACCGGAATCTTCGTCTACGATTCGCAACGCCCGTTTCCGCGCTGCCGCGGCGTGGTCGGATCCGGCGTGCGGCTGGTCGCCACCGGTTCGCCGTCGGCGACCTTCATCACGGGCGCGTTCGATCCCGAGGGGGAAACCTGCAACGGCGTCCACTACGCGAATTGCGGCACGAACGCCGTGCGCGGCCTGATCGCCCTGGCCGGTTCGCGGGTGGAAGGCTTCACCATCCGCAACGGCGGCACGCGGGGCGTCATCGGCGGGCCGACCGACATCAATGGCGGCGGCTGCGTGCTGGCGCCGAAGTGGAACGCGGCCACGGGCGACGCGTCGACGGCGACGTTCGTGAACTGCGTCATCTCGAACGGCTGCGCGCGTTCCGGCGGCTGCGTGCTGGGCGGCGTCTACTACAAGTGCCGCTTGAGCGGCGGCAAGTCGTTCTCCACCGCCGGCGGCTGCGCCTCCTGCGGCGCGCGCCACATCCAGTGCCTGATCGACCGGGCCGATCTGGGCGATACGGCCGTGCTCGCCCACTATGGCGTGGTGAACTGCACGCTGTACAACAATGCGGGCTTTGGCCAGTCCCTGGAACTCGGCCGCGCGGGCAAGGTGCAGGAGTGTCCGATCGCGAATTCGGTCATCTGCATCTTCGGATCGGGCTCCTCCTATACGCTCAGCAATCTGGTGAATTGCGCGATTGTCCATCTCGGCGAAGCGGGCAAGCCGACTTTCGATTTGGAGTCCAGCCGCGATCTCGTCTTCGTGGACGACTGGGAGTCGATGGGCGTGGACTGGCTGACGGGCGCCGTTTCGCCGGGTTCTCCGGCGATTGACGCGGGCGACGCCTCCGTCTTCCGGGCGGAAAGCGCGGAGGGGAGCGAAACCGATTTTGCCGGCGGGCAGCGCGTCTACAACGACGGGAAGATCGATCTTGGCTGCCGCGAATTCGACTGGCGCCCCGTCTATGCGGCCTGTCTGGCGCCCCGGCATCTGACGGTCGACGCCGCCGACGCGTCGGTCACGACGAACGCGGCGGGCGCGCTGGTCATTCCCGCGGGAACCGTCGCGGCGACGTGGCGCGCCACGACCTCCGCCGCGAAACTGCCGGTCGAGGTGACGGGGACGGGCACCTTGACGCTTTCCCTCAACGACGCGGTTGTGGCGTCCGTCACGGCGGACGACGGCTGCCGGACGGTCAAATTGCCGGTTGCCGCTTCCGCCGACAACGCGCTCGTCCTGTCCTATGCGCCCGGCGCCGGGGACACGGGCGCGGCAGTCGTCGGACCGCTTGACTATGCCTCCGGCGTTTTCCTCATTCTTCGCTGAGGCGGACGTATGGACAGGAAGGAACGGGTTGATCTGTTCGTGGAACGGGCGACGGCAGCGGCCTGCCGGGTGAGCCGCGTGGCGGATGCGGACGCGGTCGCGCGGCTCGTGGCCGAGGACCGGGCGCGGCCGGCCGCGGACTGCGGCGGCGTGGGCGTCGTCCACGCGGTTCGCGGCGTGGCGTCGACGGGAACCTGCGTGGTGGAGACGGACGACGAGGAGACGCGCCTCCTGACGATGCTGCCCGAGACGAGCGTCATCGTGCTGAAGGCCTCCGCCATCGTCGACGATCTGCCGGACCTCGCCGCCTACCTGCGGGAACGCCAGGCGGACGGCAGGATTTCCTACACGTCGTTCATCACGGGACCCAGCCGGACGGCGGACATCGAGCGCGTGAGCGCCATCGGCGTCCACGGCCCTCTGGCGCTTCACGTCATTCTGGTGGAGGACTGACCATGCCCGGCCACAGCACGTCCCGCACCGCCTCGGCCTACCACCGGCAAATCGCGGAAGCCCTGGACGACACCTTCCTGCGGCGGACGCTCGACACGTTCGCCGTCGACTACCGGAAATCCCGCGACGCCGTCTTCGCCGAAATCGACGGCCCCGCGCTGATCCGGCGCCTGTCCGAGACGAAAGACGGCGTGGCCCGGCGGCTGGAGGAGCTGTTCGCCCAGTTCAAGGCGGAAGCGGAAAAGCGCGGCGTCGTCGTCCACCGGGCGGCCACGGCCGCCGACGCGCGCGAAATCGTGCTCGCGATCGCGCGGGAGAACGGCGTTGGTCGAATCGTCAAGTCGAAGTCGATGACGGCCGAGGAAATCGGCCTCAACGGCCATCTGGAGCAGGCCGGCATCGAGGTCCAGGAAACGGACCTGGGCGAGTGGATCGTCCAGCTCCGCGGCGAAGGCCCTTCGCACATGGTAATGCCGGCCATCCATCTGTCGCGCCAGCAGGTCGCCGACGACTTCGAGAAGGCCACCGGCGAGAAGCTGGACCACGAGGACGTCCAGAAGCTCGTGAAGGTCGCCCGCCGCCAGCTGCGCCCGAAATTCCACGCGGCCTGCATGGGCGTTTCCGGCGCCAACTTCTGCATCGCCGAGACGGGTGCGCTGGTCCTCGTGACGAACGAGGGCAACGGACGTCTCGTCAACACGCTGCCGCGCGTCCACGTGGCGATCGCCGGGCTTGACAAGCTCGTCCCGCGCATCGACGATGCGCTGAACGCGCTGCGCGTGCTGCCGCGCAACGCCACGTCGCAGCGCCTGACGTCCTACGCGACGTTCATCGGCGGCGCGGGGCCGTGTGCCAAAAGCCCGACCGGACGGAAGATCCTCCACGTCGTCTTCGTCGACAACGGCCGGTCGCGCATCGCCGCCGATCCGCTGTTCTCGCAGATTTTCCGCTGCGTGCGCTGCGGCGCCTGCGCCAACGTGTGTCCCGTCTTCCGCCTGGTGGGCGGACACCGGATGGGCCACGTCTACATCGGCGCCATCGGCCTCGTTCTCACCTGGCTCTACCACGACCGCGCCGTGGCGAAGAACCTCTGCCAGAACTGCATCGGCTGCGGCGCCTGCCGGCAGGTCTGCTCGGGCGGCATCGACCTGCCGGAACTCATCCGCGAAATCCGCGCCCGGTTCTCGGCGGAGGACGGCAAGCCGCTGGTCTCGCGCCTCGCCGCGCTCGCGCTGACGGACCGGCGCGTCTTCCACGCGCTTCTCAGGTTCGGCAGGTTCGCCCAGGGACCGGTGGCGGGGAAGGACGGTTTTGTCCGCCATCTTCCGCTGGCCATTCTCGGCCGGCAGGATTTCCGCTCGCTGCCGGCGCTGGCGCCCCGGCCGTTCCGCGACCAGTGGGACGAGCTGGCGCGGCGGAACCGGGCGTCCGGGACGCCGCGCCTCCGCATCGCGCTGTTCGCCGGCTGCGCCCAGGATTTCGTGTTTCCGCATCAGCTGGCGGCGGCGCTGAAGGTCTTCGCCGCCGCGGACGTCGAGGTCGTGTTTCCGAAGGAGCAGACCTGCTGCGGCCTTCCGCTCTCGCAGCTGGGCGAGAAGGCGACCGCGCTCAAGGTGGCGCGGCACAACATCCGGGCGCTGGCGGGCGCGTACGACGCCATCGTGACGCTCTGCGCGAGCTGCGCCTCGCATCTCCGGTACGGCTACGTGGCGATGCTGGGCGACGAGGCGCGGGACTTCTCGGAGAAAGTCCGCGATTTCAGCTCGTTCGTCCACGACCGGCTGGGGCCGGACGCGCTGCCGCGCGTGCCGACCCCGACGCCCACGGCCTACCACGCGAGTTGCCACCTGTGCCGGGTTCTGGACGGCGCCGGCAAGGCCCGCGCGCTGCTGAAGGCGGCGACGAACTACGTGCCGGCGGCGGAAGAGGACGGCTGCTGCGGCTTTGGCGGGTCGTTTTCGCTGAAATTCCCGGAGATTTCCGCGGAACTTCTCGCGCGGAAGCTCGACGGCATTGCCGCCACGGGCGCCGCGCGGGTGGCGTTGGACTGTCCGGGCTGCGCCCTGCAGGTGCGCGGCGGAATCGACAGGCGGGGGATGAAGGTGCAGGTCGTGCACGTGGCCGAGGTGCTGGCGGAGGGTTTGACGGCATGAAGAAGGCGATCGAGCGTCTGGCATGGGGAACCGACGCGGGTTTCTACCGGATCCTCCCCGAAGAGGTGCTGATGCCGGCGGACGAGGGGCAGGTCGTCGAAATCGTGGCGCGGGCGCGCCGGGAGAAGAAGTCCATCACCTTCCGCGCGGCGGGCACTTCGCTCTCCGGGCAGGCCGCCGGCGATTCGCTGCTCGTCGTCTGCGGCAAGAAGTGGGACGCCTGCGAGGTGCTGGACGGCGGCGCGCGGATCCGTCTGCGGCCCGGCGTGGTGGGCCAGCGCGTGAACGACGTGCTCAGGCCGCTGGGCCGTTTCTTCACGCCCGATCCGGCGTCCGTGAAGAGCGCGATGGTCGGCGGCATCGTGAACAACAACGCCTCGGGCATGAGCTGCGGAACGCATGCCAACGCCTACCGGATGCTGGACAGCGTGCGCATCGTCCTGGCGGACGGAACGGTGCTCGACACGGGCGATGCCGCGTCGCGGGCCGCGTTCGCCCGCTCCCACCCGCGCTTCCTCGCGCGCGTGGCGGAACTGCGCGACCGCACGCGGGCCTCGGCCGATCTGGCGGCGCGCATCCGCCGCAAGTACGCGATGAAGAACGTGACGGGGCTTACGATTCTGCCGTTCGTCGAGTACGAGGATCCGTTCGACATCATCGCCCATCTGATTCCCGGCAGCGAAGGGACGCTCGCGTTTCTCTCCGAAGTCGTGATGCGCACGGGCGTGCTGCCGCGCCTCTCCGAATCGGCGCTGCTCCTGTTCCCCGCGACGAAGAGCGCCTGCGATGCGGTGGTGGAGATGAAGCGGACCGGGGCGCTGGCGGCCGCGGAGTTCTTCGATCGCCGCTCGATGCGCGTCGTGGAGGCGGATTTCCCCGAGCTGAAGGGCCTGCCGGACGACGCGGGGGCCGTCCTGGTGAAGATCGACGCCGCCGACGCCGCCGAACTCGCGCAGAAGCGCGTCCGGCTGGAAGCCGTGCTGGCGGTCTGCACGCTCGCGGCGCCGGCTTCGTTCACCGGCGATCCGGCGCTGACCGGCAAATACTGGGCGATGCGCAGCGGGATCTTCCCGGCCGTGGGCGGGACGCGCGAAATCGGCACGACCTGCCTGATCGAGGACGTCGCCGTGCCCGTCGACCGTCTGGCCGCGTTCACGCTCGACCTGCAGCGTCTCTTCGCCGAATATGGCTATCCCGACGCCGTCATCTACGGGCACGCCCTGGAGGGCAACTGGCATTTCATCCTCAACCAGCGGTTCGACACGCCGGCCGCCGTGGCGCAGTACGACAAGATGATGCGCGCCGTCGTGTCGCTGGTCGTCGACCGGTACGAGGGTTCGCTCAAGGCCGAGCACGGAACGGGCCGCAACATGGCGCCGTTCGTCCGCCGCGAATGGGGCGACGCCGCATACGGGCTGATGAAGGACGTGAAGGCGCTTTTCGATCCGGACGGCCTCTTCAATCCGGGCGTCATCTTCAACGAGGACCCCGCGTCCTACGTGTCCCATCTGAAGCCGCTTCCGCAGGTCCATCCGATCGTGGACCGCTGCATCGAGTGCGGATTCTGCGAAGTGAGCTGCGTGGCCCACGGCTACTCGATGTCCCCGCGCCAGCGGATCGTCGTCCAGCGCGAGATCGCGCGCCTGGCCGCGCTGGGGGCGACCGATCGCGCCGCCCGGCGCCAGGCCGGCAGGCTGGCGGCGGAGTTCCGCACGGTCGGCAAGGACCTGTGCGCCGGCGACGGCCTGTGCGCGACGTCGTGTCCGCTGGGCATCAACACGGGCAAGCTGATCCACGAAATCCGCGGCCGCGAACTCGGCGCGGCGGGCCGCGCGTTCGGCGCGTTCGCCGGCCGCCATCTGAATGCCGTCGCCCGCGTGCCGCAGGCGGCGCTGGCCGTGGCGTCGGCCGGCCGCGCCGTTCTCGGCGCCGCGGCCATGGGCGGGCTGTGCCGGGGGCTGCACAAGGCGTCGGGCGGGACGATTCCGCTCTGGACGCCCGCGGTTCCCGCGCCCCGGTTCGCCGTGCCGAAGGCGCCGGCGGCGGACGCGGCGGCGCGGCGGGTCGTCTACTTCCCGAGCTGCTTGAACCAGCGTCTGGGCGGGACGCCGGGCCGGAAGGCGGGAGGGGACACCATCGCGGACACGCTGGAACTGCTGGCGAAGGCCGGCTGGCAGGTCGTGTTCCCGGCGGGGCTGGGCAATCTCTGCTGCGGCACGATTTGGGAATCGAAAGGCCTGATGGACGAGGCGGCGCGCAAGACCGCCGAACTCGAAGCGGCGCTGCGCGCGGCGTCGCGGGACGGACGGGATCCGATTCTGTGCGACCAGAGCCCGTGCCTCTACCGCATGCGCAACCATATCCGGGGACTCGATCTCTACGAACCGGCGGAGTTCATCGAAAAGCATCTGCTGAAGGATCTCGCGATCGAGCCGCTGGACGAATGCGTGGCGCTTCACGTGACCTGTTCGATGCGGAAGATGGGGCTTGCCGCCAGTCTCGTCAACGTGGCGAAGGCGTGCGCGCGCGACGTCTGCGTGCCCGACGAGATCGGGTGCTGCGCGTTCGCGGGCGACAAGGGATTCACCCGGCCGGCGTTCAACGCCTGGGCGCTCCGCAAGCTGCGGGCGAAGGTCGGACAGGCGGGGGCGACGGAGGGCTTCTCGAATTCGCGGACCTGCGAAATCGGCCTGATGACCCATTCCGGCATCCCTTACAGCAACATTGTCGCGCTCGTCAACCGCGTTGCGCGGCGGCCTTCGGCCTGAAGGCGGACCGGCCACCGGCGAGGAGACGTTCATGTCCGACGTGTCGAGAAGAGGTTTCATCGGGAGCGTGGCCGCCGTGGCGGGAACGCGCGTGTTCGGCCGGCCGGCGGCGAATCTCACCCTGGGCGTGCTCAGCGACATCCATGTCCGTTCGGCGGCGCAGATTCCCGTGCTCGAAAAGGCATTCGCCTTCTTCCGCGACGCGGGCGCGGACGGCGTGATCGTCGCGGGCGACATGGCGGACACGGGACTCGTGGACCAGCTGGAGCTGATCGCCGCGGCCTGGTTCCGCGTGTTCCCGGACGGCAAGGCGCCCGACGGCCGCGCGGTCGAGCGGCTTTTCGTCTACGGCAACCACGACGTCTCCGACTACGCGGAGGACTACCTCGCGAAGATCTGCCCGAATGCGGCGGAGCGTCCGGGCCACCGCGTCAACCGGGATCCCAAGGGGAACTGGGAGAAATATTTCCGGGAACCCTGGCAGGGCGTCTACGCGAAGCAGGTCAAGGGCTACACCTTCATCGGCGCGCATTGGGGATACGAGAAGGATCTGGCCGCGTTTCTGCGGGCGAACGCCGAGCGGCTGGGGCTGCGCGGCGGAAAGCCGTTCTTCTACGCCCAGCACCCGCATCCCGGCGGAACCGTCCAGGGTCCCTGGGCCTGGGGCCACGACCGCGGCGTCGCGACGCGGGCGCTTGCGGCGTTCCCCAACGCGGTTGCCTTCTCGGGGCATTCCCACTATTCGCACACGGACGAACGCTGCGTGTGGCAGGGCGCGTTCACGTCGATCGGCACGTCCTCGCTCAGCTACATTTTCGCCCCGTACCATCGCGAGAATGGCGAAACCCACGGCGAGCGGGTGCTGCAGATGCCGTGCCTCCGCGAAAGCGCGGGCAAGCAGGGGCTGCTCGTGCGCGTCTACGACGCGTGTCTCGTGCTGGAACGCCGCGAATTCGTGACGGACGAGAAGACGGGACCCGATTGGGTCGTTCCGCTGGACGGCTCGAAGGCGTTCGCGTTCGCGACGCGGGGCGCGCGGATGGTTCCGCCCGAATTCCCGGCCGGCGCGAAGGTCGCGGTTTCCTGCGGCCTGGGCAAGGACCGCAACGGCCGGGAGACCGAGCAGGTGCGCGTGTCGTTTCCGCCGGCCTGCGCGTCGGCGACGTCCCGCGTCTACGACTACGAGGTGAGAGCCGTGGCCTACCGCGAGGACGCGGACTACGAGATCGCCGTGCGGCGCGTGCTGTCCACGAGTTTCCATCTGCCGCCCGCGCAGGAGACGACGCGCGCGCAGACATGTCTCTTCGCGAAGCGGGATCTGCTCGGCAGGGGACCCGTCCGCTTCGTGGTCCGTCCGACGGAATGCTACGGCGGCAAAGGACGCGAAATCAGCTCCGAACTTCTGGATCCCGGCGCGGCGGACGGCCGGGGCGGTTCCGGGGGGGCCGCCGACGGGCGCTGATCCGTCCTTTGCCAGCCATGTGGAGGAATTGAAAATGCCGGAAACGCATGTTCTGATCGCGCGCCTGCTGTTGGCGGGACTGCTGGGCGGACTCATCGGCGCCGAACGCGAATACCGCGCCAAGTTCGCCGGCGTGCGGACGCATCTGCTGGTGGCGGTCGGCGCGGCGCTGATGCTCATTGTCTCGCGCTACGGTTTCGACGGCCAGGGCGATCCGTCGCGCGTGGCGGCGCAGATCGTCAGCGGCATCGGTTTCATCGGCGTCGGCGCGATCATGGTGCATCGCAATTCGGTGCACGGCCTCACCACCGCGGCGGGCATCTGGGTCTCGGCCGGCATCGGCATGGCGGTGGCGACGGGCCTCTATGCGCTCGGCATCGCGGCGACCGCGATCGCGCTTGCCGCCCTCGAAATCTTCGGCCGGTTCTTCCACGGCTGGCACCGGACGGCGGAGGACGGGTCCGGGGACGGGGCGGAGGACGGCGCCCCGGAAAGCCCGCGCGCGTGACCGCCCGCGCCGGCGGCGCGTGCATTTGCATTTGACGGGCATCCGCCAAGGCGAGTATAATGGGGGTATGTTCGTTTTAGGGCAAAGAGCGCTGATCGTCGGCCTGGCCGTCTGCCTGGCCGGCTGCAGCGGCACGTTCCGGACGATCGGACGGGCGCGCGCGGCGCAGCGGGAAGTTGCCGCCATCGCGCGGGACGTGCCGGTCGCCGGCACGAACGCCGCGCCGTTCCGCGTCGACTTGAAGGGGCGGCGGTTCGTCGACTACGTCGAATTCGCCATGACGAACCGGCCCTCGGTGGAGACGGCGCGCCTGGCCGTGTCGAATGCGGTGCTGGCCATCCGGTCCGTCCAGGCGGACCGCTTCCCCCAGCTGGACGTGTCGGGCGGCTACGCGCAGGCGACGGCGAACCGGACGTCCCATTTCTCCTGGCATCAGCCCCAGGGCCAGTTCGCGGGCGACGTCTCCGTCGATTTGCTGCTTTACGATTTCGGCCGGGTCGACGCCGCCGTACGGCAGGCCCGGGAGAATCTCGTGGCGGCGCAGCGCGACCTGGCCGACGCCAGGTTCACGGTGTTCAACGACGTCGCCCAGTCCTATTTCACGCTGCTGCGGAACGACGCGCTGCTGGAAGTGGCGCTGACGAACGAAATCACGTACGCGGAGCATCTGAAGCAGTCCGAACTGCTGTATGCCGCCGGCGAGGCCAAGAAACTGGACGTGCTGAAGGCGCGCGTCGACCTGTCGAACGCGCGTCTGGCCGCGATCAACGCCTCGAACGACGTCCTGACGGCCGGGGCCGAGTTCCTGCGCGCGCTGGGCCTTCAGGCCGACCGCGCCGACCGTGCCGACGTGCTGCCGGTGGCGACGGACAGCCTGGAGGCGTCGCGGACCGAACTGCCCGTGACGCGCTACGGCGCGCGCGAGGGGCTGCTGCTGGCGCAGACGAACGCGCCCTCCCTGAAGGTTCTGCGGGCGAAGCTGCGCGCGGCTTCGGCCGAAGTCTCCTACCGGATCGCGGACCTGATGCCGAAACTGACGCTCACGTCGGCGGTGTCGTTCGCGGATCCCGCGTGGAACTGGAGCTGGGCGTTCAATGCGCTCCAGTCCGTCTTCGACGGCTATCGCAAACGGACCGCGGTCGACACGGCCGTCGTGGAGCTGGAGGCCGCGCGCGTGGCCGTCGAAGAGGCCGAGCAGAAACTGTCCTGCGACCTTTCGGTCGCCACGTCTTCGCGCGACAACGCCCGCCAGGCGCTGGCGACGGCCCGCATCCAGGTCGAGCAGGCGCGGGAGAATTTGGCGACGGTCATCGAGCAGTATGCGGTCGGCGACGCGTCGCGCGTCGATTTCACGGATGCGGCGAACGAATACGCCACGGCGCTGGGAACGCGCGTCAGGGCGTTTTACGCGGGCGAGCAGGCGGAAGCCGAACTGATCCGGCTGACGGGCTGCATTCCGCCTTCCGCAAAGGCGGCGGAGGGCAAACCCGCTTCGGCGACGTGGCCGGTGGTGCAGCTGGACGGGCTGCTGCGTCCCGCCTGCTCCTGTTCCCCTTGTACCCATCGCGAGGTGAATGATGCTCAAATGGATTAGACGCGTGGCCGCGGCGGCCATCCTGGCGGCGGCCGGTTTTGCGGCGTGGCGCCATTTTTCGGCGAAGAAGGTCGAGGCGGAAGTCGTCCACTACCGCACGGCCGCCGTCCAGCGGACGGACGTCTTCCGGATGGTCGAGGCGACGGGGACGGTCCAGCCGATCAAGGAAGTCGAAGTGGGCGCCCAGGTCAATGGCCGGATCCTCAAGCTGTTCGTGGACTACAACTCGGTCGTGACCAACGGGCAGGTCGTCGCCCTGATCGATCCGCAGGTCTACGAGGCCACCTACAAGAGCGCGCTGGCCGAATTGCACTCCAACGAGGCGAACGTGAAGAAGTGCGAGGCGCAGTTCGTTCTCGCGGAGAAGACGCTGGCGCGCAAGGAGAAGCTGTCCAAGAGCGAAATGGCGTCGGTCGCCGACTACGATTCCGCGCTGGAGGCGCGCGATACGGCCCGGGCGTCCCTGGAAATGGCCAAGGCCAGCGTCGAGAAGAGCCAGGCGTCCGTCAGCCAGGCCCGGGCGAATCTGGACTACTGCACGATCATCTCGCCCGTGAACGGCGTGGTCATCAGCCGTTCGGTCGACGAGGGGCAGACCGTCGTCTCGTCGATGAATGCCGTGTCGATCTTCAACATCGCGACGGACCTCAAGCGCATCCAGGTCGAGGCGACCGTGCCGGAGGCCGACATCGGCAGCGTCCGCGACGGGCAGTCCGTCACCTTTACGGTCGACGCCTATCCCGGGGTGAAGTTCAACGGCGTCGTCACCCAGGTCCGCATGGCGTCGACCACGACCAGTTCGGTCGTCACCTATCCCGTCATCATCGAGGCGGACAATCCCGGCGACCGGCTTTTCCCGGGCATGACGGCGAACATCTCCATCCACGTCGCCGAGGCGCGGGGCGTGGCGGCCGTGACGGCGGCGGCCTTCCGCTACCGGCCGTCCGGCGAAACCGACGCGCCGGCGCTGGACGACGGCGAAAAGACGCTCTACGTCCTCGACGGCCCCGGGCAGACGCCGCGCAAGGTGGTCGTGCGGATCGGGCTGACCGACGGCACTTTCACGGAAATCAAGTCGCCGCAGGACCTTGTGCAGAAGGAGGTCGTGCTGGGCGTCCAGGCCGCCGGGGCCGGTCCGAAGGCGGGCGGCGGGGGAACCTCCAATCCGTTCATGCCGAAGATGCCGGGGCACGGCAAGAAGAACGCGCCGCCGCCGGGACGCTGACGCCGCCGGGAACGTGGAAGACGCGATGGAACATCTGATCGAAATCCGCGATCTGCGCAAAATCTACGCGCTGGGCGAGGAACCCGTCGCCGCGCTGGACGGCGTCTCCCTGACCATCGAGAAGGGGGAGTTCGTCGCCATCATGGGCGCCTCCGGCTCGGGCAAGTCGACGCTGCTGAACATTCTGGGCTGTCTGGACACGCCGACCGGCGGCAGCTATCTGCTGGACGGCATCGAGGTCGCGCGCCGGTCCCGGACGGAACTTGCCCGCATCCGCAACCGGAAGCTCGGATTCGTGTTCCAGAACTTCAATCTGCTCGCGCGGACGAGCGCCATCGAGAACGTCGAGCTGCCGGACTTCTATCTGGGGCGGCTTGGCCGCGCCGAACGCCGGGCCCGCGCGCTGGCGCTGCTGACGCGCGTGGGGCTGGGCGGGCGCGGCACCCACACGCCGGCCCAGCTTTCCGGCGGCCAGCAGCAGCGCGTGGCGATCGCCCGCGCGCTGATGAACCAGCCGCCGGTCCTCTTCGCCGACGAGCCGACGGGCAACCTCGACACGAAAAGCTCCATTGAGATCATGAATCTCTTCACGGAGCTCTCCAACGAGGGCATCACCATCGTGATGGTGACGCACGAGGACGACATCGCGGCATACGCCAGGCGCCACCTCGTCATGCGCGACGGGCACCTGATCAAAGACGACGGGAACGCGCGCGTTCCGGACGGATCGCCCGGCGCGCGGTGATCCGCGCAGATTGTTGTGTCATCCCCCGTGGGCGCGTGGTATAATGGCGCGCCATGGAAAACTCTGTCGGCGCCTGGTCGCTGCTGCCGCCCGTGCTGGCGATCGCTCTCTCGCTTCTCACGCGGGAAATCGTCCTTTCCCTTTTCGTCGCGATTTTCTCCGGATGCGTCGTCCAGACGGTCCTCGCCGGCGGCAATCCGACGCTGGCGTTCAAGACGTTCATCGATCTCGTGTCGGGAAAGTTCGCCGAGAACGTCAGCCTGGTGCTGTTTCTCGCGCTGCTGGGGGCCCTGGTCTCGGTGATCACGCGCGCGGGCGGGGCCCGCGCCTACGGCGATTGGGCGTTCCGGCGGCTCAAAGACGAGCGGACCGCCGGCTTCATGACCATCCTGATGGGGCTGATCATCTTCATCGACGACTATTTCAACTGCCTGTCGGTCGGGACGGTGATGCGCCCGGTCGCCGACAAGTTCAAGATGTCCCGCGCCAAGCTCGCCTATCTGATCGACACGACGGCGGCGCCCGTCTGCATCGTCGCGCCCGTCTCCAGCTGGGCCGTCTTCGTCATCAGCCAGATTCCGGCGGAACTGCCCAGGACGCTCGGCATGTCGGGCATGGAGATGTTCCTGCGGGCGGCGCCGTTCAATTTCTACGCGATCTTCTCGCTGGTCATGGTCTTCTGGATCGCCATGAAGCGGAACAGCGACTTCGGCCCGATGGCGCGCATGGAGCGCGTCAGCCACCGCCACCGCGACATCGGTGCGGAAATCGTCATGCGGGAGGGCCTGGAAAACGTGCCCGTGTCCGGCCGGGGGCGCGTGATCGACCTCGTGGCGCCGATTCTGATTCTGATTGTCCTCTCCACGCTGCTTCTCCTGGACTACGACGATTCGGGCCTGGCGCTGGCGCTGGCCAGTCTGATGACGACCGTCCTGACCTTCATCCTCGTCGTGCCGCGCCGGGTCATCGGCTTCCACGAGTTCGCCGCCGCCCTGCTCTACGGCATCAAGACGATGGTGCCGGCGCTCGTCCTGCTGTCGCTCGCCTGGGGCATTGCGGCCGCGTGCGACATGCTGGGCACGGGCGCGTATCTCACCGGCCTGCTTGAATCCGTCCACGCCAGCGTCGCGTGGCTGCCGGTTCTGATGTTCGCGATCGCCGCCGTCTTCGCGTTCACGACGGGCGCCAGCTGGGCGGCCATCGGCATTCTCGTGCCAATCGGGATGGCGGTGTGCACGCGCACGTCCGAGGCCGCAATCGTGACGCTGGCCGCGACGCTGGCCGGTTCGGTGATGGGCGACCACTGCTCGCCGATCGCCGACACGACGATTCTCTCGTCGACCGGCGCCCAGTGCAAGCATCTCAACCACGTGATGACCCAGATTCCCTACGCCGCCGTGGCCGGGGCCTTTTCCGTCGCGGGATTCCTGCTCGCGGGCCTTCTCGCGCCGCGCGGCTACGCGACGTCGCTCGCCTGGAGCCTGGGCGTGACGTCCGTCGCGTTCCTCCTGCTCCTGTTTCTGCTCACGGCGAAGGGGAAGCGGCGCGCTGCCGCGCGGGGGCTGCCGGGCGACCCGCGCGCCCGGCAGTTCTCCGGACGTTGGAGATTCCCTATTTTTGACGTAAAGAGCAACGGCACCCTTGTAAATAAAGGGTGAAGTCGACATTTTCACTTTGCGGCAAGTGAAAATCCGACAATAGGAGCGCCGAGGCGTTCCGTGTCGAGGCGCAGAAACTGACCGTTGCGAGGGGTTCGTCATCCTGTGTTCATTCCGAAGAAGGCGAAGAGCGACGCCTCTTCTCGCCTCTCGGCCTCCTCCGGGTCGAATCCGCGCCATCTGCGGCCTCTTTTCAGGACGTCGCTTGCGCCGTCCGCGATGACGTCGTGCTTCTCCGAGTTCCCGATCCACGCCATGATTCCGTAGATCATGTCCCCTATGAAGCGGGCGACGGGCTTGCGGAAATGGGGAGAAATCCTCCCCGGAAAAGATTCAAGCTGTCTGAGCAGTTTCGCGGCAATTGTGGTATCATAATGACAGAACCTAAAGACGCAACCATGCTTCGCCATTTCGACAAGTTGTTGCTTGACGCCTACGGCGATCTTGATGTTGCCGGTGTTCTGTCCGCGCATTCGCATCTTGGCGACAGGTGTCTCCCCGCTGTGGCCATTTGCGATGCACCACAACGACTCGGCAAAAAGGCCAGACTCAACAATTGGGGGCCGGTTGAATCTTTGGTGACGGATTTCGTCTTGTTCCTTCTCGTTGGAATGAAGGTTCCTATTTCAGAGAAGGACATAGACGATATTTTGACTGCTTGTGTCGGCGAGGGATTCGAGGACTTGTTGGAGACGTTGCTTACCCATCATTCGCTTGGCGAGCGATTCCAGAAGCGAGGCGTCCTCTGCAAGCCAGAGGGACACATCTGGATGCAATGGCGAGAAGACAAGAGAGAAAGGCTGGCACGACTTCTCGGCATAAATGGAGGTGCATCATAATGAGCAGCGACAAAGATTCGAGACCGTGGATTACGATTTTCCCCGATTACCCGAGGGCGTTTGCGTGGCACCGAAAAGCGGTTGACGAAGATTGCCTCGATAGTTATGTTGGTGCTATCTGTGGAGAGATTGGTGTGGACGACACAGTGCGGTTTGAAGATGATGTCATACAAGACGGGCTTGCAGGGCGTATCAAGGAATGGCTTGGGCATTGGCTTGGCATTGAAGATCGACTGATAGCGTCGCCAGACGAAAAATCCTACGACGAGATTATGAAAGACGGCAAGGCCGTGGACAATGAGGGGCTTGAGATTGCAAGAGAAATGAAGAGGAGATATGGTGCCAAGTTCCGATTCAGATATTCTCGCGCTTGGGAACATGGCGACAAGGATTGGGTTGTGATATGAAATGACAGTTCTAACAATTTGTACGACATGCTGAAAGTCACCGTCATATCATTCTCGTTCAAAAGAGGAATCCCGGAAGATCCAAACGGGAACGGAGGGGGCTTTGTGTTCGATTGCCGGGCAATGCCCAATCCGTTCTGGGACGAGACTTTGCGCGGCTACACGGGGCGCGACAAGCCGGTTGTGGACTTTTTTGCCCGCTTCCCGGAGACGGTCGAACCGTTCCTTGAAGCGGCCGAGACACTTGTCCGCCAGTCTATCGAGCAGTACAAACAGGATGGCCGTGACCATCTTCAAGTCTCCTTCGGCTGCACCGGAGGCCAGCACCGCTCCGTGTACTTCGCCGAGCGCATGGCTGCCGACCTCATCAATATACCCGACATTGAAGTCTCTGTCTCGCATACGGCAAGTCAATTTTGGAAGACCATTGTAAAGGAATCGGTATGAAAAGTTCTGGCACAGACGAGACTTGTCCGATTGCCCTTATGTCGAGGAGTGGCGGTTCAATTGGCGGAATCATAAAGCGCATTGCCAATGAGTACGGCTTTCTATGGCGTGAGTTGCCCGACTTTCCTCTCGCGCGAAATGCGGCAATAGTTCTTGTTGCTGCAACTGGCGATGAGAAAATGTTTAGTGTTCTATTCGACAAGTGTGGCGTTTGGGATGAGAAGGAGCAGACTGCTTGTGCCTGTTGTTATGAACTTGAGGTGGGCAATGGTGTATATGACGCAATGCCCGACAAGGAATCGTTGACGGATTGGATTTTGACCGAGTATGATTTCTACGGACAAACTGAGATCGGGTTTGAAGGCGCAGATGGATTGTCCGCAGAGCAATTGCAGGAGTTCGAGACTGTGCTTGAACGTGCCTTGAAAGAATTGATAAAAAACGGCTGACTTGCTGGCAGGGATTGCGCTTTGGCTTGGAGGAAGAAATATGTTTTAGCCGCAAAGAACGCAAAGAATGTGGAGGATGCAAAGGATGCGGAAGATACAAAGAATGTGAAGGACGCAATTTCACTTCCGGGATGACATTAGCGTTAGCTCGCGTCCACACCCCTTTGCGTCCTTTGCGTTCTTTGCGGCTAAAAAAACGGCTGGCATGTGGATGCGCCGCGTCCACACCTCTTTGCGTCCTTTGCGGCTAAAAAACACCCCGATGAAACGGGAAGCGTGTCCACACCTCTTTGCGTCCTTTGCGGCTAAAAAACACTCCGATGAAACGGGAAGCGTGTCCACGCCTCTTTGCGTCCTTTGCGGCGTCCCTTTTTCCCGTCTTTGAAACTGCGCCACGGGATATTGCAACTTTCCCCGCCAAAGGCTATTCCGGATTGCCTTTTTTTGGTATAATCGGGGATATGAAAAACGCTACGCCACGTTCATCCTACAAATGGCTGGCCCTGCTGCTGCTGTGGGTTGCCTTCTTCCTCCAGCAGGGAACGCGCCAGATTTTCTCGGCGACGCTTCCGTCCATCCGCGAGGGCTTTGGCGTCTCGTCCACGCAGATCGGCAGCGTGGGCACCGTCTTCATGCTGATGTACGGCCTTTGCGTGCCGTTTGCCGGCATCGCGGCCGACCTGTTCAAGCGGAAGTGGATGGTGACGATCGGCGTCCTGGTCTTTTGCGGCGGCATCTTCTGTTCGGGCTTCGTCTCCACGCTCGGGCTCTTCATCGTCACCTACGGCGTGCTGAACGGCCTGGGGCAGACCTTCTACTATCCGTCGGCGACGTCGCTGCTGGGCCAGCTCCACAAGGAGACGCGGGCGACGGCGCTGTCCCTGCTGCAGGTCGGGCTTTATTTCGGCATCATCGGCTGCACCTGGGCGAGCGGCTGGATGAGCGAACTGGGCGCCCACGGGTGGCGCACGCCGTACAAGCTCTTCGGCGGCATCGGCGTGCTCTGGGCCGTCGTCCTGATGTTCTTCCTCAGGGACACGCCGCCCGAGGCGCCGGCGGAGGGAACGCCGCAGAAGGCGACGGTCGGGGAAGCCGTTCTCGCCATGGTGGCGAAGCCCAGCGCGATTCTGCTTGCGCTCGGCTTCGGCATGATGATCTACGTGGACGTGGGATTCAAGACCTGGATGCCGGACTTCCTGAAAACGGCGGGGACGTTTGACGCGGACTTCGCGGCGCTGCAGCGGAATCTGCCCTGGCTGAAGGGCGCGCCCTATCTGTTCGCCGTGATCTGGCACTATCTGGGCGCCATTGTCGGCGTGATGGTCGGCAGCCGCGTGTCCGACCGTCTTGTGGCGCGGCGTCCGGGCATCCGCATGGAAATGAACATCGCGGGGCTTGCGCTCGGCATTCCGTTCATCGTCCTGATGGCGCAGGCGCCGTCGCTGGCCGTCTGCTGCGCGGGCATGGCGCTCTTCGGCGTGTTCCGCGGCGTCTACGACTCCAATCTGTTCGCCTCGCTCTTCGACGTCATCAAGCCGCGCTACCATGCGTCCGCCGCCGGCATCATGCTCTGCTGCGCGTTCGTGTTCGGTTCGACGTCTTCGACGGTCCTGGGCTGGATGAAGCAGAGTTTCTCCCTGCAGATGGGCCTGACGTCGCTGGCCGCGTTCTACCTCATGGGCGCGCTGGTGATCCTGGTCGCCCGTCTGCGCTTTCTCAAAAACGACTACGAGGGGTGACGCGTCCGTCCGGCAGCACCTTCAAACCCAAGGCCCGTCCAATGAAAACCGTCTTTTTCGACAAGAATTCGGAATTCTGGATTTCGTGCGCGATCAGCGTTCTGGTCCATGTCGCCGTGATTGCCGTCTTCTTCGCCTGTGATGAAGGGCCGCGGCAGGCGCCGGCGCCGGACGCGAAGGAACGCCCGGCGCTTGCCGGGGAGACGCCGGCGCCTCCCGCGCCCGGCGAAGATCCGGCGCCCGCCCGGCCGGCGGCGGATGCCGCCGCGGCCCGGCCCGGCCCCGCGGTTTCGGCGGCCCC
>JBJEWF010000028.1:0-78598 GCA_051884915.1 Kiritimatiellia bacterium | reverse complement strand
AGGACTATCCCGCGGGCGAGTACGTGAATGGCGCGATTTGTCCGTTCACGGCGGGGGAACTCGCGAAGGGCGCGTTCGAAAACGGCTACGAGGACTACGGCTGGGACATTCTGGAGCGTCTGGTCCGGATGGTGCTGCGCGATCAGGGCCGCATCTTCTTCCTCTACCATCCGACGACGGGCAAGCCGCAGGGAGGCGGCCCGAGCGCCTGGGGCGCCGCGGCGATTCTGAGCGCGGTCGACCAGGGGCTGGCCGGCGTCCAGGATCTGGACACGCAGTACCGCAGGCTGCGCTTCGCGCCGCGCTGGGCGGTGACGCCGTATGCGGAAGGGCGCTATCTGACGGGCTATGAACGCGCGCAGAAGAAGGTCGACGTGCGCTGGGTCTTCACGGAGCGGGGCTTCCGCTACAATCTGGAGTCGCCGGCGGCGGAAGTCGTCGCCCATCTCCTCGTGCCGGCGGGCAAGACGCCGAAGACGCTGCGGGTCGACGGCGTGGAGACGGCGTTCACGCCGGTTGACGTCTACGGTTCCACCTATGTGGACGTCGTCGTGCGTCCGCGGGCCGGCGTGGTGGACTTCGAGATTCTCTACTGACGGCGGCACGGGCGGCGGCCGGACCGGCCGGACCGGGAGGCGGCGGGCGGAGCGCCCGCCGCGCCGGGGGGCGAACGGGCCCGCTGCACGGCACGATTTTCTGAATTTTTCATTTCCCCCTTGCGTTTCGGGCCCGTATTCTGTATCATTGGGAGCGTCTTTTCAACAGGCGAGTCCAATTTCAACTAAGGAGTCAGACAATGAAGTGTTCCACGATGACGGCGATCGCTTTCTGCGGCATGTTGGCGGTGGCGGTGACGGGTTGCAAGTACGACGACGACAATCTGGGGGAGGACACCTCCGTCCAGCCCGTCGACGTCGAGGCGGAAGTCGATTCCAGCGGCGCGCGCGCGACGGACGTCGCGTCGGCGGTCGATCCGAACGCGGTGGACAAGAACGCCGACGAGGCGAGCCTCGATTCGGTGACGGGGGTCCCGTTCGACCAGGACGCCAACTTCATGCGCTGCACGGACGTCGACTTCAAGCCGGTCTACTTCGGGTTCGACGCCTCCAACCTCGCGGCGGCGGAGCTGGCGAAGATCGAAGAGGTCGCGCAGCATCTGCAGGCGAAGCCGAACCGCGTGGTCATGATCGAGGGCAACTGCGACGAACGCGGTTCCAACGAATACAACCTTGCGCTGGGCGACACGCGCGCCAACGCGATTCGCGACTATCTCGTCGGCCAGCTTGGCATCGCGGCCAACCGCGTGCAGACGAAGAGCTACGGCGAGGAGAAGCCGGCGGTGGAGGGTCAGGGCGAAGCGGTCTGGGCCAAGAACCGTCGCGGCGAATTTGCCGTGTTCCAGCACAAGTAAGGCCCGGTTTGTCGGGGGTGACGGTTCCAGATGGCGTTCGCGTTCATTCTTGAATCAGTTGGCGGCACCGAGTGGCTCGTTCTGCTCGGTGTCGTGCTTATTGTCGTCGGACCCAAGAATCTTCCCGCCGCGGCGCGGAAGATGGGGCAGATCATGTCGACCCTCCGGCGGGCTGCCGACGAGTTCAAGCGGCAGCTGATGACCATGGACCAGGAGATCCGCAAGACCGTCGATGACGTGAAGAGCGACTACGTCGATTCGCCGAAGGCGGAATCCGCGACGGACGCGCAGCCGTCGGCGGACGCGGCGGACCGTGCGGCGGCGGACTACGGGAACCCCTATCCGGACGACGTGGAAAGCGCCTATCCGGGACATGGCGACTTCTACGACGAAACGACCTATCAGAACGACGGGGCCGGCGGTGAGCCGGCCGCCGCCGAAACGCCGGCCGCCGCCGAAACGCCGGCCGCGCCGGAGCCGGCCGCGCCCGCGCCGCCGACGGACGAGGAACTTCGCGCGATCACGATCACGGTGTCGAAGGCCCCCGGGACGGAGACGCGGCCATGAAGATGCCTCCGCTCATCAAGAATCCCGATGCGTACGACGATCCGCCGCGGCCTTTCTTCGAGCATATCGTCGCCTTGCGCGCGTGCCTGATCAACGCCGTGCTGGCCTGGGCGGTCTGCTGTCTGATCGCCGGCGTCTTTTCGCCGAAGATCATGGCCTGGCTGCAGGCGCCCGCCGACGCGCTGGTCGCGGCGAACAAGATCCGCATCGTGAGCCTGAACATCACGGGCGGGTTCGGCCAGATCATGTCGATTGCGATGTGGGGCGGGACGGCGCTTGGCTTTCCGTTCATCATGTATTTCATCCTGCGCTTCGTCTTTCCCGCGCTGACGCGTCGGGAGAAGGCCGCCATCCTGTTCTTTCTGACCGGCGGCGTGGCCCTGTTCGGGGTGGGCGTCGTCTTCGCCTACGGGCAGCTGGCCCCGAACGTGGTGCGCTTCTTCGACCTGGTCAACAACTGGGTGGGGTTGAGCGTCACGGAAATCCAGGTTGAAAACTACGTGCCCCTGATCATGAAGCTGATCCTGGCGTTCGGCCTCGTCTTCCAGGTTCCGCTGCTGCTGTTCGTCCTGGGGTGGCTGGGGGTCATCACGTCCGGACAGCTGCGCGCCTGGCGCCGGTTTGCGATTGTGCTGGCCTTCTTCTTCGGCATGGTCCTGACGCCGCCGGATCCGATGAGCCAGATTCTCATGGCCGTTCCGCTCGTCCTTCTCTACGAATTGAGCATCTGGGGCGTCCGGTTCAAGGAACTCTGCTCGGGAGACGGCTCCGGGAAAGCGGCCGGGAAGTCTGGAGCGGCGGAGAAGAAATGAAGACGCGGCTGCTGATCGTGCTCGGTTATGTCGGGACGATTCTGTTGGGCGCGTTTCTGCTGGCGTTGCCCGTGTCGTCTCCGTCCCACACCTGGATGAAGCCGATGGACGCGCTGTTTACGGCGTGTTCGGCCGTTTGCGTCACGGGGCTTTCCGTCATCGAAGTGGGCACGGCGCTGTCGCGTTTCGGGCAGTCCGTCCTGCTGGCGCTCGTGCAGATCGGCGCCATCGGCATCATGACGACCTGCACCTTCTTCCTGGTGCTGGCGGGGCGGCGGCTGTCGCTTTCCAGCGAATTCGAGCTGCAGAGCGCGATTGGCGCGAAGAGCATTCGCGGCATTCGGGGGCTGATTCTGTGGGTGGTCTGCTCGATGTTCGTGCTCGAAGCCGTCGGAACCGTGATTCTGCACGGGCGCTTCGCCGCCGACGCGGCCGTCCGCGCCGGCTCCGCGGTGGCGGGGACGTCGCCCTGGTTCCGCGCCTGTTTCTATTCGGTCATGTCGTTCTGCAATGCCGGTTTCTCCATCGATCCCGGTTCGCTGGCGGTCTTCCAGGGCCAGCCCTGCGTGCTGCTGACCATGGGGGCGCTGGCCCTGCTCGGCGGCGTGGGGTTTCTCGTGATCTACGACCTCTGCACGATCCGGTTCTGGCGGCGCAATCTGGTGAAGCGCGGGCACCTCTCGCTGCACACGCGCGTCGTTCTGCTGTTCACGTTCGTCGCGCTCGTCGGGATGTTCGTCTTTTTCGTGGCGCTGGAGTGGAACCATGCGCTGGAGCCCTTTTCCCTGGCCGAGAAGCTGGCCGTCGGCTTCTTCCAGTCCGTCACGCCCCGGACGTGCGGATTCACCGTGGTGCCGCTTCACGAGGCGCAGCCGGCGTCCCGTTTCATGACCGAGGTGCTGATGTTCATTGGCGCGGCGCCGGGCGGCACGGGCGGCGGCATCAAGGTGACGACGCTGGCCGTGTTCACCGCGGCGCTTCTCGCCATCTGCCGGGGCCAGCGCGATTGCGTGCTGTTCCGGCGTTCGATTCCCGAGGCCGTCGTGCGGGAATCCATCGTCATCGTGATGGTGTTTGCCGCGGTGATCGCGGTGGGCATGACGGTGCTGCTGATCAGCGAGGCCGGCAACCCCGATTTGCCCTTCGAGAATCTGCTGTTCGAGACGGTCTCCGCCATTTCCACCACGGGGTTGAGCTGCGGCAATACGACGGCTTCGCTTTCCACCGTCGGCCGGATCGTCCTGATGGTCTGCATGTTTGGCGGCCGTCTGGGCCCTCTGGCCATCGTCCTGCTCATCGTCGGGCAGGAAGAGCGCACGACCATCCACTATCCCAAGGAGCAGATCATCGTCGGCTGACCTCTCTCCACCTTCAACTTCCGGGCGAACATGAACTTCAAAATCGGATGCCATCTCAGCAGCGCGGGCGGCTATCTGGCCATGGGCCAGACGGCCGATTCCATCGGCGCGAACGTCTTCCAGTTCTTCACGCGCAATCCGCGCGGCGGCGCGGCCAAGCCGATCGACGGGCAGGACGTGGCCGCCTTCCGGGCCTTCGCCGCGGAAAAGGGCATCGGCCCCATCCTCGCGCACGCGCCCTACACGCTGAACGCGGCGGGGGCGGAGCCGCGCGTGCGCGAGTTTGCCGAGCAGACGATGGCGGACGATCTGAAGCGCCTGGAACTGACGCCGGGCGCGCTGTACAACTTCCATCCGGGCTCCCATGTCGCGCAGGGGGCGGACAGGGGCGTCGAACTGGTTTCCGCCATGCTGGTCCGCATCCTGTCGCAGGGGCGCTTCGCGACGACCGTTCTGCTGGAGACGATGGCCGGAAAGGGTTCCGAACTCGGGCGGAACTTCGAGGAGATCCAGGCCATCATCGCAAAGACGGAGTCCGCGCTGGGGCGCACGGACGTCCTCGGCGTCTGCCTGGACACGTGCCACATCTGGGACGGCGGGTACGATGTCGCCGGGGATCTGGACGGCGTCGTGGCGGCTTTCGACGGGATTGTCGGCCTCGGCCGGCTGAAGGCCATCCACCTGAACGATTCGATGAACGGCTGCGGCGCGCACAAGGACCGCCATGCCTGCATCGGGAAGGGGAAAATCGGGCAGGAGGCCCTGGCCCGCGTCATCAACCACGGCAAGCTCCGCGATCTGCCGTTTTATCTGGAAACGCCCAACGATCTCGACGGCTACCGTTCCGAAATCGCGCTGCTGAAATCGCTGCGCGCGTAGACGATCTGCCCATCCATGTGGAGGAAGCGACAATGAAGAAACTGCTGATGGTTCTGGGGCTGGCCGCGACCCTTGCCGGCCGGGGGGCGCCGACGTACAACGGCCCCGTGAAAGCCGAGGAAGTGCGCGCGCGCGCGGGCGTGGGCCACCTGATGGAGAAGATCCGCGCGAAGGGGGCGATTTCCGTCGCCTACCTGGGCGGGTCGATTACCGCCATGACGGGTTGGCGGAACCTGACGACGGACTGGCTGCGGAAGACCTATCCCGAGGCCACGTTCAAGGAGATCCACGCCGCGATTGGCGGCACGGGCTCCAATCTCGGCGTGTTCCGCCTGGGGTTTGACGTGCTGCGCCACAATCCCGATCTGCTCTTTGTCGAGTTCGCGACGAACGACGCCGGCGCGGCGCCCGAAGCCATCTGGCGTTCGATGGAGGGCATCGTCCGCCAGACGTGGCAGAAGGACCCGACGACGGACATCGTGTTCGTCTACACGATTACGGCGTCGATGATGGGCGATTACGGGAGGGGCCTGTGCCCGCGCGCCGCCAGCGCGATGGAACAGCTGGCCGACCACTACGGCATCCCGTCGATCGGCTTTGGTCCGCGCGTGGCGGCGGAAGTCGCCGCCGGCCGTCTGGTCATGAACCTGAAGGATGCGGAGAAGGCGACCGCCGTGCCCGTGGAAACGCCGCAGCGCGACCAGGCCATCGCCGCCGCGCTGGCGCAAGAGGGCAAGGTCCTTTTCGCGAAAGACGGCGTGCACCCTGCGCTTCCCGGCCACGAGTTCTATCTGAAATCCGTCGTCAACGGCTTCACGCAGATGCGGGATTCCCGCCCCGCGGACCACGCGGCGAAACTGGCGCGCCCCTTTGTCGCGGACAACATGGAGCGGGCGAAGATGGTCGAGATCCGTCCCGAGATGCTCTCCGGGTCCTGGACGAAGCTGCCGGACCAGGACGCGAAAGCCCGGGCCTTCTCCGGCCGGATGGGGACGATGTGGTACGCGCACGAGCCGGGCGACACGCTGAAATTCAAGTTCAAGGGGACCTACTGCCAGATCTACGACCTGCTGGGACCCGACGGCGGACAGGTATGGATCGCGGTCGACGGCAAGAAGCGCCCGAACCCGGCGCCGCGCTTCGACAGCTACTGCACCTATCACCGCATCGCCACGCTGGGCGTTTTCAGCGGCGACGACGGCGTCCATGAAGTCGAGATCGCAATTGACGCCCGGCAGCCTTCGCGCCAGAGCGTCGCTTTCCGCCTGAAGGATCCGGAAAAGGAGCTGGCGGAACCGAAATACCAGGGGACGAAATTCTGGCCGGCCAAGATCATGCTGATCGGCGATCTGGTCCAGTAGTCCGTCCCGGCTCTCCCACCCGCACAAACCGCTCTCCCGATGATTTCCGAAGAAACGACCGTCCAGGCGCTGCCGCGCCTTTCCGCCGAACTGGGCATCGCGGCCCGCCAGATCGCCGCCGTGGCGAAACTGCTGGGCGAAGGCAACACGATTCCCTTCATCGCCCGCTACCGCAAAGAGGCCCATGGCAACCTCGACGAAGTCCAGATCTCGAACATCCAGGAACGCCTCGCCTACTACGCGGAACTGGAGGAACGCCGCGCGACGATTCTCAAGTCGATTGGCGAACAGGGCAAGCTCACGGACGAACTGCGCAGGAAAATCGAGTCCTGCATGCAGAAGAACGCCCTGGAGGACCTCTACCAGCCCTACAAGCCCAAACGCCGCACGCGCGCGATGATCGCCCGCGAGAAGGGGCTTGAGCCCCTGGCCGACAGGATCTGGAACCACCAGCCCTATGCCGACGCGTCGGACGAGGAGCTGCAGGGCGCGCGCGACATCATCGCCGAGCGCCTCGCCGACACGGCGGAGATCCGCGGACTCGTCCGCGACGCCTTCGCCCGCAAGGCGATGGTCAGGAGCGAAGTCGTGACGCCGAAGCCGGCCGGGCCGACGAAGTTCGAGCAGTACTACGATTTCGAGGAACCCATCTCCGAGATCCCCTCCCACCGCTTCCTGGCCATCCGCCGCGGGCAGAAGGAGGGCGTGCTGTGGGTCCGCCTGGTGGTCGATTCCGCGCCGCTCGTGGCGCGGATGCTGGACATCGCGGACGCGCACGGCGATCCGCAGATGGCCCTGGCCGCGCAGGACGCCTACAGGCGTCTGCTGGCGCCGAGCTGCGAAATCGACGTGAGCGTGGAAAAGAAGCTGGCGGCCGACCGGAGCGCCGTGGAGGTTTTCGCGGAGAATCTGCGCCATCTGCTCCTCGCCGCGCCGCTGGGCGAGAAGCGCGTGCTGGCCATCGACCCGGGCATCCGCACGGGCTGCAAGGTGGCGATGCTGGACGCCACCGGCAAGTTCCTGGCCAATACGGTCATCTACCCGATGCAGCGCAAGGCCGAAGCCCAGGAGACGCTCGCCAATCTCGTCGCGACGTTCAAGCCGGAGGCGATTGCCGTGGGCAACGGCACGGCCGGCCGCGAGACGGAAGCCTTCGTCCGCGACGTGCTGAAGCTGCTGGGCGCGACGGACGTCATGGTCGTGTCCGTCTCCGAGTCGGGCGCGTCCGTCTATTCCGCCAGCGAGGTGGCGCGCGAGGAATTCCCCGAACTCGACCTGACGGTCCGCGGCGCCATCTCGATTGGCCGCCGGCTGCAGGATCCGCTCGCCGAACTCGTGAAGATCGACCCGAAGGCGATTGGCGTGGGCCAGTACCAGCACGACGTCCACCAGCCGCTGCTCGGGGCCAAACTGGACGAGGTCGTCGTCAGCTGCGTGAACAAGGTCGGCGTGGAATTGAACACGGCGTCGGCGCCGCTCCTGACCCGCGTGTCCGGCATCGGCGCGTCGCTGGCCCGGCGGATTGTCGCGTGGCGCAACGCGAACGGCGCGTTCAGGAGCCGTGCCGACCTGAAGAAGGTGGGCGGCCTGGGGCCGAAGGCGTTCGAGCAGTCCGCCGGCTTCCTGCGGATTCGCGGCGCCGCCAATCCGCTGGACGCCTCCGCCGTCCATCCGGAGCGCTACGCGCTCGTGGAGGCGATGGCGGCGGATCTCGGCGTGAAGGTCGGCGACCTCGTGGGCAATCCGGCGTTGGCCGACAGGATCGACGTCCGCAAGTACATCACCGACGACGTGGGCGAGCCGACGCTGAAGGACATCGTCGCCGAACTGAAGAAGCCGGGCCGCGACCCGCGCGCGGTCTTCGAGAAGCCGGCTTTCCGCGACGACGTGACGACGATTGGCGATCTGCAGGCCGGCATGGAGCTGGAGGGCGTGGTGACGAACGTGACGGCCTTCGGCGCGTTTGTCGACGTCGGCGTCCACCAGGACGGCCTTGTCCACGTCTCGCAGCTGTCCGACCGGTTCGTCCGCGATCCGGCGGAAGTCGTGAAGGCGGGCGACAGGATCAAGGTCAGGGTGCTGGAAGTGGACACGGCGCGCAACCGCATCTCGCTGACGGCCCGCAAGGGTCCGCCGCCGCGTCCGCGCGGCACGGGCGGTCCGCGCCGCGCGGGCGGCGACCGTGGCGGCCGCGGCTTTTCGAGCGGGTTCAGCATCAATCCGTTCGCCAATCTGTAACATCCGGGGGAAAAAAGGCATGAGCGAAGAATGTACACATGATTGTTCCAGCTGCGGCAAGGACTGCAGTTCCCGTCAGGGCCAGGCGAAGCCCGATTTCTCGGCTCCGCTGAACGCGTTCTCGTCGGTCGGGAAGGTCGTGGCCGTGGCCAGCGGCAAAGGCGGCGTGGGCAAGAGTTTCGTCACGGCGATGCTGGCGGTCCTCGCCGCGCGGCGCGGGCTGAAGGCGGCCGTTCTCGACGCCGACATCACGGGGCCGTCCATCCCCAGGGCTTTCGGCATGGCGGGCGGCACGTGCCAGGACGAGCGCGGCATTCTCGCGCCGGCCTCGGCGGGCGGCGTGAAGGTGATGTCGCTGAATCTGCTGGTCGAGCATCCGGAGGATCCCGTCGTGTGGCGCGGCCCCGTCATCGCGGGCGCGGTGAAGCAGTTCTGGACGGACGTCTGCTGGGGCGACGTCGACGTCATGTTCGTCGACATGCCGCCGGGCACGGGCGACGTCCCGCTGACGGTCTTCCAGTCGCTGCCCGTCGATTCGGTGGTGGTGGCGTGTTCGCCGCAGGAACTGGTCGGCATGATCGTCGAAAAGAGCGTGCGCATGGCGGGCATGCTGGACAAGAAGGTCGCGGCGCTCGTCGAGAACATGAGCTATTTCCAGTGCCCCGATTGCGGGAAACGGCACGAGATCTTCGGCCGGAGCCGCGTCGAGGAACTGGCGAAGAGGCACGGCATCGCGGTGGCGGCCCGTCTGCCGATCGACCCCGCCTTCGCGGCGGCGGTCGACGCGGGGCGGATCGAGTCGCTCGACGTGCCCGGACTCGCGGCCGTGGCCGATGCCGTGCTGTCGCGCGGCGAAGTGACAGAATGACCAGATTGTGGTATCATACAGCCCAACTGAAGGAGGAGTGTTGCCAATGAAATGCACAAGAAAGTTTGTTGCCGCCCTGCTCGTCGCCGGTTTTCTGGCGGGATGCACGGATTCCAAGGACGATTCGCTCAAGATGGTCACGGAGGCGACGTTCCCGCCCTATGAATTCCTGCGCGGGCAGGAGATCGTGGGCCTCGACGTCGAGATCTGCCGCGCCGTCGCCCAGCGGCTGGGACGCACGTTCTCGGTCGAGTCGGTCAACTTCGATTCCGTGATTCCGGCGGTCATTTCGGGCAAGGCCGATCTCGCGGCGGCGGGCATCACGGTGACGGAGGACCGCAAGAAGAACGTCGATTTCTCGATTCCGTACGTCAAGACGGGCATCGTGTTCGTCTTCAAGAAGGCGTCCCCCTACGCGAAGGGGACGGACGCCAAGGGCAAGAAGGTGGGCGTGCAGGGCGGCACGACGTCCGAAAACTACGTCGTGGACGTGCTCAAGCAGCAGCCCGAGCGCTTCGATTCGCCGGCGGCGGCGGTGGCGGCGCTGAAGGCGGGGCGCGTGGACGCGGTGCTCGCGGACATCGAACCGGCCCGGAACTGCGTGAAGGGCGAGGCCGATCTGGCGATTTCCGATTTCATCACGACGGAAGAGTACGCCGTGGCCATCCGCAAGGGCCGGCCGGACCTGCTGAAGGCGATTGACGAGACAATCGCCGAACTGAAGGCGAACGGCAAGCTGGCCGCCTGGACGAAGCAGTATACGGACGAGGCCGACAGGCTGAAGGACAAGTGAAGCGGGGCGCCGGAGAGGCTGGAAGGTAGGAAACGGTCCGGATGCTGCAGTCCCTGGTAGACGATTTTTCGCTCTGTTTTGTCAAGAACGCCCGCTGGAGATACCTGTGGGACGGTCTTGGCGTGACGCTGGAAGTCGCGCTCGCCGCAATCGTGCTGGGGCTGGCCATCGGCTTTCTCGTGGCGGTCGTCCGTTCGACGCACGACAAATACGGCCGTTTCCCGGTCCTGGATTTTCTCTGCCGGGTCTATCTGACGATCATCCGCGGCACGCCGATGGTCGTCCAGCTCCTGATCTGCTATTTCATCATCCTCAAGTCGCTGGACAAGGTGACGGTGGCGATTCTGGCCTTCGGTGTCAATTCGGGCGCCTACCAGGCCGAAATCATGCGCGCGGGCATCATGTCGATCGACGCCGGGCAGATGGAAGCCGGCCGCGCGCTGGGGCTGGGGTATTGGCAGACGATGTTCCGCGTCGTGCTGCCGCAGGCGATCCGCAACGTCCTGCCGGCGCTGGGCAACGAGTTCATCGTGCTGATGAAGGACACGTCGATTGTGGGCTACATCGCGCTGCGCGACCTGGCCAAGGGCGGCGACATCATCCGGTCGCAGACCTATTCGGTCTACACGCCGTATCTGACCGTGGCGGCCGTCTACCTGGCGCTGGTGATGACGTTCACCTGGCTGTTGGGCAAGCTGGAGCGCCATTTGCGGAACACCGGGGCGGATCCGGTCCACAACGATTCGTGAAGTGTTTTGGGCATACAGGCGATTCGGCTGGCCTTCAACAGCCGTCAGAACTCAAGTGAGAAGTTGACAATGAAGAAGATCATGAGCGTTGCGGCGATTGGCATGTTGGCGGTTGCCTTGACCGGATGCGTGTCAGGCCCCATTCGGTTCCTGGCGTCGTCCGCGCCCATTCCGCCGAGCGGCTATACGGTCGCCGGTTCCGAAGTGACGGGTACGAGCGATCAGATCTGGGTCTTCGGCATCGGCGGGTCGACCGGACTGCAGCAAACGCGTGCCTTCCGCGATGCCATGGCGAAATCGCAGAAAGCCGACGCCCTTGTCTCAATGTCCATCGAGGAGCACAATGTCAATGTGATTTTCTTTTCCCGGAAGACGATCAGCGTGACCGGAGTCCCCGTGACTTTCAACAAATGATCGTGATGGTATGGCCGAAACGCTGCTGAGAATCGCGAACTTGCGAAAGACCTTCGGGAAACTGGAGGTTCTGAAGGGGCTGACGACCGACATCCGCGAGGGCGAGGTCGTCGTCATGATCGGTCCGTCGGGCGGGGGAAAGTCGACCTTTCTGCGCTGCATGAACCTGCTTGAGGAGCCGACCGAAGGTTCCATCGTCTTCAACGGAATCGACATCGTCGCGGCGGACGAGCGGACGAAGAACAAGGTCCGCAGCGAGATGGGCATGGTGTTCCAGCACTTCAACCTGTTTCCGCATCTGACGATTCTCGACAACATCACGCTGGCGCAGCGGCTGGTGCGGGGCCGGACGAGGGAGGCGGCGGAAAAGAAGGCGATGGAGCTACTGGCGCGGGTCGGCCTCGTCGACAAGGCGAGGGCCTATCCGCAGCAGCTCTCCTGCGGGCAGAAGCAGCGCGTCGCCATTGTCCGCTCGCTGGCGATGGAGCCGCAGGTGATGCTGTTCGACGAGCCGACGTCGGCGCTGGACCCCGAAATGGTGGGCGAAGTGCTCGACGTGATGAAGGATCTGGCGAAGCGGGGCATGACGATGGTGGTGGTGACGCATGAAATGCGCTTCGCGCGCGACGTCGCCACGCGCGTCCTGTTTCTCGACGGCGGCCGGATCACCGCCGAGGGCGCGCCGGAGGAGATCTTCGGCCGCCCCCACGAGGGCCGGCTGGCCGAGTTCCTGGGGAAAGTCCGCGGCGAGTCGAACTGACGGGGGAGGGAAGATGAGACGATTTCTGGCAGTTCTTGCGCTTGGCGGCGCGCTGTCCGCTGCGGCCGCCGGCGCGCCGGCGGCCGCGACGCCGGCGCCGGTTGCCGTGGCGGTGGTCGTTGACGGTTCGACCAATCGCTACGATCTGGCGTCGGCCGAGGCGCAGGGCGAGGTCGGGGGCGCGAAGGCCTACATCGACGCCTATGCGGACAACGTGCAGCACGACCCGGCCTTTCTGGAGCACGAGGCGCGGGCTCTGGCGACGATCCGGGCGACCTCGAACCGGTTCTTCGGTTCGTGGTGGGCCGTCTTTCCGCCGATTCTCGCCATCTTCCTCGCCTTGATCACGAAGGAGGTCTATTCGTCGCTTTTCGTGGGCATCGTGGCGGGAGGTCTGCTGTACAGCGGCTTTTCGTTCGAGGGCACGATGGTCCACGTGATGACGGACGGTTTCGTGAAATCGATTGCCAGCGCCTACAACGTCGGCATCGTCCTCTTCCTCGTCCTGCTGGGTTCGCTGGTGGCGATGATGAACAAGACGGGCGCGTCGGCGGCGTTCGGCCGGTGGGCGCAGACGCACATCAAGAGCCGCGTCGGCGCGCAGATCGCGACAATCGTCCTGGGCATGCTCATCTTCGTGGACGACTACTTCAACTGCCTGACGGTGGGCGGCGTGATGCGCCCGGTGACGAACGCGAAGGGCGTCTCCCGGGCGAAACTCGCCTACCTGATCGACGCGACGGCGGCGCCGATCTGCATCGTCGCGCCCATCTCGTCCTGGGCCGCCGCCGTGGCCGGCTTCGCCAAGGGCGCCGGCGCCGAAAGCGGCTTCTCGCTCTTCATCAGCGCCATCCCCTACAATTTCTACGCGATTCTGACAATCGTGACGATGTTCTTCGTCGCCCTGACGAAGCTGGACTTCGGCCCGATGAGGGGGTACGAGACGGCGGCTCTCCGGGGCGAACCGGATCTGAGCGCCCTGACGGGCGTGATCGAGCCGTTGACGCACAACGCGCGGGGCAAGGTCTGCGACCTCCTGATCCCCGTGGTCGTCCTCGTGTTCGCCTGCATCGTGGGCATGATCTATTCCGGCGGCTACTTCGGCGCGGACAAGCCCGGTTTCGTCAAGGCCTTCTCCGACTCGGACGCCTCGGTCGGCCTCGTGATGGGGTCGATTGCCGCCCTCGTTTTCGCCGTGGCGTTCTATCTCTGCCGCCGGGTGATTTCCTTCAAGGACTGCATGGAGTCCTTCCCCGAAGGCTTCAAGGCGATGGTGCCGGCGATCATGATTCTCTGCTGCGCCTGGACGCTGAAGACGATGACGGACTCCCTGGGCGCGAAGGTGTTCGTCAGCGATCTGATCAACGGGCCGGCGGCCTCGCTCCGCATGTTCCTTCCGGCGATCATTTTCGTGATCGCCGTCGTCCTGGCGTTCTCGACGGGGACGAGCTGGGGCACGTTCGGCATCCTGATTCCGATTGTGCTGGCGGCGATTCCCGGTTCGGACATGACGATCATCGCCGTTTCGGCCTGCATGGCCGGCGCCGTGTGCGGCGACCACTGCTCGCCCATTTCCGACACCACGATCATGGCAAGCGCGGGCGCCCAGTGCAACCACGTCGTCCACGTCAACACCCAGCTGCCCTATGCGCTTCTCGTGGCGGGCGTCTCCTTCGTGGGCTATCTCGTGGCGCCGTACGCCGGAACGGCGTGGATTGCGCTGCCGGCGGCCGTCGCGCTGATGCTGGCGGCGCTGTTCGCGCTGCGGTTCATCCTGAGCGGAAGGACTTCGAAATGACTAGATCGCTGCTGGTGCTGGCGGCCGCGCTGGCGATGCTGGCCGGATGTTCGGACGGCTCTGCGGGCGGGAAGACCCTGACGGTCGGCTTCGACGCCGATTTCCCGCCCTACGGGTTCAAGCAGGGCGGCGAATACAAGGGCTTCGACCTCGATCTCGCCCGCGAGGTCTGCGCGCGCAAGGGCTGGACGTTCGTCGCCAATCCCATCAATTGGGACACGAAGGACATGGAGCTGAACTCCGGCGCCATCGACTGCATCTGGAACGGATTCACGATGCAGGGGCGCGAGAACGGCTACACCTGGTCGGTTCTGTACGTGGACAACTCGCAGGTCGTCCTGGTCAAGCGCGGCTCGCCGATCCGGAAACTGTCCGACCTGGCGGGCAAACTGGTGGGCGTGCAGACCGATACGCCGGTCCAGAAGGCGCTGGCGGGCAAGGACGGGGGCAAGCCGGCGGTCGCCGCGCTCGGCAAGACGTTCAAGTCGCTCGTCGTGATGCCGAACTACAACCAGGCCGTGATGGATCTCGAAATGGGCGCGGTGGACGCCGTGGCGCTCGACGTGGGCGTGGCCAGGCGGAAAATGGCCGATCTGCCGGGCAAGTTCGAGCTGCTGGCGGAGATCGTGATGACCGAAACCTACGGCATCGGTTTCAAGAAGGGCAACGTCGCGCTGAAGGACGAGGTCGAAGCGTGCGTGAAGGCGCTGGCCGCCGACGGCACGATGGCGCGGATCGCCCGGCGGTACGGCATCGAGCCGGGCGCGCTGCTGCTGGGGAAGTGACAGTCGGGGCGGGCGCATGTCGGGGGTCGAAATCGTCAAGGAACTGCTGCCGGGGCTGCTGGTCTCGGTGGAGATCTTCGCCCTGACGCTGTGCCTGGCGTTGCCGTTGGGGATTCCGCTGGCGCTGGGCCGGATGTCGAAGAACCGCCTGCTGTCGGCCGGCGCGGGCGTCTACATCTCGATTGTCCGCGGCACGCCGCTGATGCTGCAGATCATCTTCGTCTATTTCGCGCCCTATATCTTCTTCGGACTGCCGCTGTCGAAGTATCCGCGTCTGCTGGCCACGGTCCTGGCCTTCGGCCTGAACTACGCGGCCTATTTCGCGGAGATCTACCGCGGGGGCATCCTCTCGGTCGACAAGGGGCAGTGGGAGGCCGCCAAGGCGCTGGGCCTGGGACGCGGCGAGACGTTCTGGCGCGTCGTCTTCCCGCAGACGGTGAAGCGCGTTCTGCCGGCCATGGGCAACGAGGTCATCACCCTGGTCAAGGACACCTCGCTGGCGTTCACCATTGCGGTGACGGAGATGTTCACGATCGCCAAGCAGCTGTCGAGCGCGAACACCACCATGACGCCGCTGATCGCCGCCGGCGTGTTCTATTACGTGTTCAACGCGCTGGTCGCAAAGGCCATGGGACTTGCGGAAAAGAGGTTTGCGTACGACGGTTGAACGGTCGACGATTTCCGGCATTGGTCGGGTCAAAAAAAGGAAAGTGGATAAAATCAGATGAAAAAACTGCTCATTACAGCATTCGCCGCGACGGCATTCTGCGTGTTCGCGGAAGAGAAGACGGCATCGGCTCCGGCCGGCACGGCAAAGACCGACGCGGCTGCGGCCGACACGGCCAAGGCCGATGGCGAGGCCATCGAGGAAGTGGACGACTCCGGCGCGGGCCTCTGGGCCGAGGCCGGCGTGGACATCCTCAGCGACTACGTGTGGCGCGGCATCATCCTGGACGACAATCCCGTGTGGCAGCCGTCCGTCTCGATCGGCTACAACACCGAGGAGTTCGGCGGCATCTACTTCAACTACTGGGCGTCCTTCGATCTGACGGACCGCCGCAACCGCATGCCGTACGGCAACAACAGCCGCCAGTGCGGTTCGATCCAGGAACAGGATTTCTACCTCGGCTACACCAAGTCGTTCGGCGATTTCGATTTCGAGATCGGGCACTACTGGTACGACTATCCGTACAACGGCAAGAACGGCACGAAAGGCGTGAACGGCGCGGGAAGCCACAACGCCGGTTCGCTCAGCAGCGATCTCACGGCCGGCGTGTTCTACAACAACAAGTACCTCACCCCGGGCGCGGAAGTCTTCTGGAACTACTCCACGGCGCACGGCAAGGACCCGTCGCGCGCGTATTTCCGCTTCTCGGTCAAGCACGGCTTCGAGATCACGGACACGGTCACGCTGACGCCGAAGTCGGCGCTGGGCGTGGGCGACCACGAATTCACCCGCAGCCAGATTGCCGGCTACCGCGACAGCTCGCGCGACAACTACGGCGTCGAGATGACGGACTGGACGCAGACGCTGGCCCTCTCCTGGGCGGTGACGGACTACTTCTCGCTGGGCGCGAAGATCAACTACACCTGGATCCCCTCCCATTCGCTCCGCCACGAGCGTTGGATGACGGGCGGCCACGACAACCGCAACCAGCTCGTCTGGGGCGGCGTGAACGCGACGCTCAGCTTCTGAGCGCACGCGGATGAATCGGCGTTGGACGTCCGGCCGGGCGGATCTCCCGTTTAGCCGGACGTCGCGTCATGCCGGAATCCGACCATGAGAAACCTGTTCGTCATCGCGCTGGCGCTTGGCCTGTCCGGATCCGCGGCGGCGGATCTCAAGCTGGCGGTGCGGGGACAAGCCCCCGCCTACACGATCGTCGTTCCCGCGAAGGCCTCGGCGTCCGAGCGCTACGCGGCGGAGGAACTCCGCGATTTCACGGAGCGGCTGACGGGCGTGAAGCTCCCCATCGTTCCGGACGGCGCGCCCATGCCGCCGCGGGCGATTCTCCTGGGGGCGACGGCCCACACGGCGAAGGTCCTGGGCGTGAAGGACTGCGCGGGGGCGCTGGCCAAGCTGGGCGAGGACGGGTTCTGCCTCACGGCGAAAGGCCGCCATCTCGTGGTGCTGGGATCGCGGAAACGGGGCGTTCTCTACGGCGTCTACGAGATTCTGGAACGCTTTGGCGGCTGCGGCTGGTATGCGTCGTGGTGCTCCCGGATCCCCGCGCGGAAGTCGCTCGTCGTCCCGGCGGACTACGCCGACGTCCAGATTCCCGCCTTCCGGATGCGCGAGCCGTTCTGGTACGACATGAACGTCCATCGGGAGTTCTCCGCCCGCCTGCGCGTCAACGGATACAACCACTGCGCGCCCGTGCCGGAGAAGTTCGGCGGCGACTCGTTCCGCTTTGGCGGGGGGCTCGGCAGCTGCCACACGTTCGAGACGCTGCTGCCGCCCGGACGGTATTTTGACGCGCATCCCGAGTATTTCAGCGAAGTCGGGGGCAAGCGGCTCAAGGTCCGCTCGCAGCTCTGCCTGACGAATCCGGACGTGCTGGAGATCGTCACCTCCAACGTCCTGGCGCGCATCCGCAAGGACCCCGGCGCGAAGTTCTACGGCGTCAGCCAGAACGACTGGTACAACTACTGCGAATGCGCGGCGTGCAAGGCCGTCGACGACGAGGAGGAAAGCCACGCGGGGACGATGATCCGTTTTGTCAACGCCGTCGCCGCGCGCGTGGAGAAGGAGTTCCCCCACGCGGTCATCGAGACGCTGGCCTACCAGTACACGCGCAAGCCGCCGAAGAAGACGAAACTGCGCCACAACGTCGTTCCGTGCCTGTGCACGATCGAGTGCGATTTCTCGCGGCCGCTGCCGGACAGCGGCTATCCGCAGAACGTGAAGTTCTGCTCCGACATCCAGGGCTGGAAGACGCAGACGGACCAGCTCTACGTTTGGGACTACGTGACGGACTTCGCCAACTACACGATGCCGTTCGCGAATGTCCTGACGCTGCAGGGCAACATCCGGTATTTCCGCGACAACAACGTGAAGGAGCTGTTCGAGCAGGGGGCCTACCAGGGACGGCACGGCGATTTCGCCGAACTGAAAGCCTGGCTGCTCGCCAAGTGGATGTGGAATCCCGAACTGCCGGCCGAGGACCTGCTGCGGGATTTCTTCAGCGGCTACTACGGCAAGGGCGCGCCGCACGTCAGGGCCTATTTCGACGAATTGCACGAACGGCAGCGGACGTATTCGTCCGCGTCGACGGACCGCCCCCTGCGGATCTTCGACGGCGTGGACAACCCGGCCCTGCCGGATGCGTTCCTGGCGCGCGCGGCGGAACTCTGGGCGAAGGCCGCGCAGGCGGCGGGCGACGATCCCGTGTGCGCCTACAACGTGCGCATGGGCGCGTTCGGCGTGGATTACGTCCGGCTGGAACGCCTGCGCCGGCAGGTCAAGGACCTCTGGCTGTCCGAACGCCCGGCCGGCGATGCCGCGTTCGCCCTGCGCAGGCAGCTGGCCCGGTCGCTGCTGGCGCGTATGGCCGAGGCGAAGGACATCCGCCTGGCCGAGAATCTCCAGCGCCACGGGGAACTGGTGGACGCGTGGGAGCGGATCGCCGCGCAGGAACTGCCGCCGGCGCTGACGAACCGGCTGGCGGGCGAACTCCAGGAATCGTTCCTGAACTGCTCCCGTCTCGGCGAGTGGGGAACCTTCGTGGACGACCCCAAGGCTTCCGACGGCAAGGCGCTCAAGCTGTCGAACACGCATTACGAGTGGTGCACGACGTTCCCGCTCCGCCGGGTCGGCTTCGATCCGGGGGCCACGCTCAAGATCCGCGTCCGGCTTCGGGGCGAGAAGGCGACAGAGGGCGAGGCCTTCTGGGCCGGCGTGTACGACCCCGTGGCGAAGAGGGGGCGCGGCGGCATCCAGCCGAAGACCTCCCAGGTGTCCGACGACTACGCCTGGTACGACGTCTGCACCTGGACGCCCGGCGCGGACGACTATTTCTGGATCGGTCCCGGCCGATTCAACCGGGACGGCACGGCGGCCCATCGCGGAATCTGGATCGACAAGATCGAAATCTCCCGCGTCCAGGAATGAAACGGCCGCGCGCCGGAAGGGCCGGCTCTGCCGGCGGCGGGAAGGGCAATGCGGTCCCTCTTTCGCGGAACGGCTGCCGCTGTTTTGCCCTTTCCGCCTAAAGTGAAAAATCTCGAAATCCCCCCTTGCGCAGGTCCGGAAGGTGTGGTAGAATAAGTGCCGTTTTCCGTAAGGGCCTGTAGCTCAACTGGATAGAGCATCAGACTACGAATCTGAGGGTTGTAGGTTCGACTCCTGTCAGGCCCGCCATTTCGGGAAGCACCAGATTGCGGGGTGGAGCAGCCTGGTAGCTCGTCAGGCTCATAACCTGAAGGTCGTTGGTTCAAATCCAGCCCCCGCTACCAATTTCAAACTCGATGCGGACGCGTCGAGTCTTTTTTTGCTATAATGGGTCCATGAGAATCTGGGCGAACGTGTTGATGGCGGCCGTATGCTGGACAGGCGCTGCGGCCGAGGTGATGGTCGACATCGCAACGGTGGACGGCGCCGGGACGTCCCGGGCGGTTGCCTTGCGCGAGGCGGACGGCCGCCGGTCGTTCCGGATGGACCGGCGTGCGCTTCCGGCGCGCGTCAAGTCGATCCGGATCGTCTGTCCGGGTTCGCCCATCCCGGCCGGCACGGACGGCTATTGGGTCAACGGCAATGGCGAGCTGGGCACGTTCCGGCCGCGGGCGAAGGACGGCGTGCGCCGCATCGGGCGTTCGCAGATGGCGTTTTTCGGGCTCAAGACGCCGCAGGAGTCCTGGGTGGCCATCGTGAAGGGGATGCCCTACAACTTTTCCGTCACGGCCGAATTGAAGAAGGGCGAATACGTGCTTTCGATGGCCTGGGATTTCAACATGGACGGCAACGTCTACGAGGATCCCGCCGTCGATTTCATCCGGCTGGCGGAAGCGGACGCCACGTATGCGGGCATGGCGCGCGCCTACCGGGCGTACCAGCTGGCGCGCAAGGCGGTCGTGCCGCTGGCCGAACGGATCAAGGCGCAGCCGCTGCTGGAGTATGCCGCGCAATGGCCGGAGATCCGCGTGCGCCATGCGTGGAAGCCCGTTCCGAGTCCGGAACCCGAGCAGACGGTCAAGAACGAGCCGCCCGTGAAGCCGGTCGTCACGTTCGACCGGTTCCGGCAGATCGCGGACGAATTCAAGCGCCAGGGCATCGGCGGCGCCGAGTTCTGCCTTGTGGGCTGGAACGTGGGCGGGCATGACGGCCGCTGGCCGCAGATCTTTCCCGTGGAGCCGGCGCTGGGCGGCGAGGACAAGCTGAAGGCGGCCATCCGCCACGCGCAGGATCTGGGCTATCAGGTGGTGGCGCACTGCAACCACCGCGACGCCTATCTGATCGCCGACGCCTGGGATGCCGAATACATCCGCGAGAAGAACGCCGACGGAACGCTTCGGCGCGGCAAGACGACCTGGGGCGGCGGCCGCATGTACACGATCTGCCCCAAGCGCGCCTACGAGCGCTTCGCCCTCCAGCAGATGCCGATGGTCCGGGCGCTGGGTTTCAGGGGCCTCCACTATCTGGACGTCTACAGCTGCGTGGGCGCGGAGGCCTGTCCGGATCCGCGCCACCCGTTGAACGAGCGCGAGAGCGCCGCGTATGTCAGCCACATCCTGCAGCTGGGGCGCGACACGTTTGGCGGCATTTCGAGCGAAGGGTCCTTCGACCAGAACGCGGGCCAGCTCGACTACGTGCTCTACGTCTCGTTCGCGCGGCCGTTCGAGGAGTCCACGTACGCCGGTCTGGTCGACCGTCTGGTGCCGATGTTCCAGCTCGTCTACAACGGCATCATCCTCTCCAACCCCTACACGACGACGGTCAACGCCCAGATCAAGGGGCGGCCGAGCGAACTGAAGACGATCGAGTTCGGAGGGCGGCCGAGTTTCTATTTCTACGCGAACTTCCTCACGCCGGGCAAGGGCGCGAACTGGATGGGCGACGTCGATCTGGAATGCGGGACCGACGAACAGCTCGTCCGGTCCGTCGCCCACGTCAAGCGCGGCGTGGACGCCTACCAGAAGGTGTGGAAGCTGCAGTACGTCTACATGGACGGGCATGACGAGCTGGCTCCGGGCGTCTTCCGGACGACCTACTCGAACCGGACGCGGATCTACGTCAACTACAACCGGACGCCCGTCGCCGTCGACGGCGTCACCGTCTCCGCCGAGGACTGGCTCGTGCGGGACTGAACACCCGACAGGAACGCCGAGATGGAAAAATCGACTGTCTACTTCGCCGACTTCCGCTGTTCGGACGCCGAGAATCTCCAGCAGAAGTTCACGCGCCTGCTGAAAACGGCGGGACTGGGCGACCTGGATCTGGCGGACAAGTACGTGGCCGTCAAAACGCACTTCGGCGAACCGGGGTGTCTGGCCTATCTGCGGCCGAACTGGGCGAAGACGCTGGTCGATTTCGTCAGGTCCCGCGGCGGTCTCCCGTTCCTGACCGACGCCAACACGCTCTACGTGGGGCGGCGGAAGAACGCGCTCGACCATCTGGCGGCGGCGTATGAAAACGGGTTTTCGCCGTTCCAGACGGGCTGCCACATTCTGATTGCGGATGGCCTGAAGGGAACGGACGACGTGGCCGTGCCGGTGCCGGACGGCAAGTACGTGAAGGAGGCCTACATCGGCCGCGCGCTGGTGGACGCCGACGCCGTGATCTCGCTCACCCACGTCAAGTGCCATGAAATGACGGGAATCGGCGGGGCGCTCAAGAACCTCGGCATGGGCGGCGGGTCCCGCGCGGGCAAGAAGGCCATGCACTCGTCCGTCCATCCCCAGGTCAACGCGGAACTCTGCATCGGCTGCGGCGCGTGCACGCGCGAATGCGCGCACGGCGCCTGCACGGTCAAGAACCGCAAGGCCGCCATCGACCCCGGCAGATGCGTGGGATGCGGGCGCTGCATCGGCGCCTGCAACCGCGACGCCATCCAGAGCGATTTCGGCGAGCCCTGCACGGTCATGCACGGCAAGATCGCCGAGTATGCGGCCGCCGTCGTCCGCGGCAAGCCCTCGTTCCACGTGTCGTTCATCTGCGACGTCTCGCCGCACTGCGACTGCCATCCCATGAACGACGTTCCGCTGATCGGCGACATCGGCATCGCGGCGTCGTTCGATCCGGTCGCCATCGACCAGGCGTGCGCCGACCTCTGCAATGCCGCGCCCCTTCTGCCGAACTGCTGTCTGGCCGGCAGGGACACGAAGGGCGATCTGTTCACCACGATGCATCCCGCCACCCGCTGGCAGGATGCCGTCGCCGAAGGCGCGCGCATGAAACTCGGCACGCGCGCCTATCGGCTGGAACGGATCTGAACGGGGGCGGATCATGATGCGCGGACGCCTTCGGTCCCGGCGGATTCTCGATTTTAATTCTAGATTTTATCTGTCGGGGGGGGGGGGGATGATCTTGATTTACAGGATATTTTTCGTGTTTTTCTTGATTCGGCGTCCGATATGTGGCAAAATTTGAATCGCTGGGGGTTTTGTGCGCGAACGGCGGGCAGACTTCCCGACGGCAAAAGGTAGGAGGCAGAAGGTGGAGCAGACGAACATGAAGTTGGGGAATCTGTTGCTGGGCGCCATGATGCTGGCCGCGATGCCCTTGGATGCCGCGCAGTTGACCTACATCGGGGTCGATGGCGGCAGTTGGCTCGACGCGGACGTGTGGCAGGACGAGAGCGGCGCCACCGTGACGTGGAGCGATGGCGCGACCGCCGTGCTGGGCGACGTGCGCATCACCCTGCCCGGCGACGTGAGCGCGGAGGGCATCGAGTGGACCACAACCACCAAACGGACGCTGACCGGCGCGGGTGCGCTCACTCTGGGCAAGGGCGGCATCGTCAACTGCGGCAAGGGCGAAATCAACTTCAGCAACAGCGGCGGAATCCACCTCGCGGTGGATCAGACCTGGCACACCGTGACGACTGAGTTGTCGCCGCTCATCTGTCTGGACGGGAATCGTTCCCTCACGACGGAAGAGGGCGTGACGCTCACGGTCACGGGACGCACGGTTCTGCGCTGGAATGCGAAGGCGGAACTGCCCGACACGACGACCATCCGCGTCACCGCGCCGGCCATCCTCTCCATGGCGAGCGACTCGTCGGCGAAACTCGGCAGTCCCGCTCTGATTCTGGATGGCACCGGTTCGCGCGCGAGTTTCGGCGGGATGCATGACGGGAAGAACTGCACCGACGGCATGCTGGCCTCGACGCTCTATTTGCGGAACGGCGCGAGCATCACCCTCTCCGACTACGGGTTCAAGCAGTATCTCGGCATTCCGCGCATCGTCGTGGACGGCACGCAGACGGAGGGCAGCCCGTCCCAGATTGCCGGTTCGGCAAGCCCGGAACTGACCATCTCCAGCATGACCTTCGAGGTCGCGGAGGGGTGCGAACTCCAGTTCTCCGCGGGCGGCGTGGAGGGGAGCGACGTGTCCGCGGCGTTCGTGAAGACCGGCCCCGGGAAGATGACGCTGGTCTCCGGGCAGCGGACGTTCACGGGTGGCGTGGACGTGAAGGCGGGCACGCTGGAGATTGCAGGCGCAAGCGCGGCGGGCACGGGCCCGGTGACGGCGGCGGACGGGACGACGGTCGTGCTGCCGGCGTCCGGCACGCTGCCGAATGCGTTCGCGGGTGCGGGAACCTTCGAGAAGCGGACGGCGGGCGAGCTGACGCTCGCCGGCTCGGCGACGGAATTCAGCGGGCAGGTGGTCGTCTCGGCGGGTTCGCTGCGGGCGGGACTCGACGCGACGGCCGGCGGCGAGGTCGTTCCGCTGGCGGACGCGGTCTGGACGGTGCTGGACGACGCCAGCTTCGAGACGGATGTCGTGTCACGGCTGGGGTCCGAGGCCGCCGGAAGCGTCTGGGCGGGCGCGGGGACGGCGCTCACGGTCCAGACGTTGGACGCGTCTTCGTCCGCCCTGTCCCTGGGCGCGGAGAAGGGCGGACTGCTCCGCCTTTCTTCGCTGAAGGGGACGGAATGGGCCTGGGCCTCGCCCGGCGACGTGCGGATCGATTCGCTCGGGGACTATTCCGGTTCGACGATCGCGGTCACGAACGGCGTGCTGCTGCTGGCTTCGCCGGCCGCGATTCCCGAGGGGTGCGTGGTCGAAACGTCCGGCTCCGGCATCGTCCAGTTCGACACGACGGAGAACTACGACGCGTCGAAGGTCGGCGGCACGCGGTGCGTCGCCTTTGCGGACGGCTCCTCCGCGGCCGTCGACACGTCCGCTTCGTCCGGTCTGCCGCCGTGTCTGGCGGTGGCGGAGGGGCGGACGTTCTCCGTGACGGCGCTGACGGGCGAGGGCGACTTCTACAAGGAGGGCGACGGCACGCTTGAACTCGCCGGCGCGGAGGACTTTGCGGGACGCATCTTCGTGCTGGGCGGCACGCTGCGCGTGACGGGCGCCGCGGGCGCGAACACGGTGGTGGTGTCGAACGGACTGTTCACCGCGACGGGATCGGGCACGGTGCTGCGGAACTCGTTCGAGGTGTGGGGCGGCACGCTGCAGGCGGAGAACGGGGCGTCGCTGGGCGCGGGCGAGCTGACGCTCGCCGCGGCGGGCACGATCTGCGTGACGAACGGCGGCACCTTCGGCTGGAGCGAACTGGCGCTGGGCGCGGGAACGATGCGGATTGCGGCCGGCGGCATCGTGACGACGGCCCTGAAGACGGAGAGCGCGGGCACGCTCGTCATTTCGGACGGCGGCGGTTTGGCGACGCCGCTCACGCTGGCCGGCGGCACGTTGCGCTTCGATGCGGACACGACGCTGCAGGTCCCCATCACCCAGACGGCGGCGACCATACTCGCGGTGGCGGCCGGCAAGACGGCGACGCTGGCCGGGAAGTACACGAACAACAACGGCAAATGCCGTCCGTCCGGTCCGGGACTGCTCGTGTTCGCGGGCGGCGGCGAATTTCCGGTCGACAGTTCCGAGCTCTTCGTCCAGGGCGGCAGCGCGGCGATCGAGAAGAACGATTTCACGTTCAGCGCCTATTTCGGCGTGGAGGGCAACGGCCGGCAGCTCATCGTGCGCGACGGGGCGAAAGTGCTGGCGAAGCGCACGACCACCGGCCGCGGTCTGCACGTGGGGACCGCTTCGGGCGTCGAGAGCGTTTTCGAGGTGGGGCCGGGCGGCGAGGTGGAGTTCGAAGAGGGATTCCACATCTCGCTGGGGCAGGGAAACTGCGCCGTGGGACGCCTTCGGGTCGCCGCGGGCGGCGTCTTCAAATACGGGAGCCGCCAGCCGTTCTACGTCGCCTACGCTCCGACGGCGACCGCGTCCGTCGAAGTCGTGGGCGGGGTGTTCGTGACCTCGAAGGGCCTGACCAGCAACAACGGCACTACGTTCTCCTCCGTCCGGTTCGAGGACGCCGCCGTGACGGCGGCGGCGGATCTCACGCTGGTCGGCGAGGGGATTTCGTGCGAACTGCGCGGCACGAACACGCTTGAGATCGGGGCGTATGGCGTGACGCTGGGCCCTGTGTGGACGGGCGCGGGTTCGCTTGCGGTGACGGGGAAGGACGGCACGCTCCGCGCCACGGCGTCCATGCCGGACTGGACGGGGACGCTCGCGCTCGCCGGCGCCAATCTCGAACTGGCCGGCGGCGTCGCGCTCGCCAACGAGTCCGTGACGGTCGAGACGGGGTCGATCGGGGTGGTTGCCGGCACGGCGTCGTTCCCGTCTCTCGGGGGCGCGGCGGCGAAGAAGACGGGGGACGGCACGCTCGTCGTCTCGTCCATTGCGGGTTCGGCGTTCGATCTCACGGTGGCGGCGGGTGGCGTGCAGGTGGCGCCGGGCGGAAAACTGCAGCCCGCGGGCGTGCCGGCGGTGTGGCTGGACGCGTCGGTGGAGTCCTCCTTCACGAAGAGCGGCACGTCCATCTCCCGATGGTCCGACCGCCGGAGCGGCGCTCCGGTCTACGCGGATTACGTCCGGAAATACCCCCTCTACAACGCGACGGGTTTCGACGGGCGGCCGTTCGTCGATTTCGGCGTGATGGCGGATTCGAACAAGCAGCGGGCGGGCGACGACCGCATGCTGCAGTTCAACGCGCTGCAGACCAACATCCGCACCGTGTTCTGGATGGTCGGCAGTCGCAACGGCGGCGGCTTTCTGCTGGGCGACTCGCAGCAGTCCAACGGCAAACGCTGCTTCCATCGCGGACAAGGGGCGGACACCACCTTTGGCGCCGTCGCGTCCGACCCCCTCTGGGACGAGGCGAGGGATCGCGACGGACTGGTGAAGGGCGGCACCACCTGGATCAACGGCATGGAGGTGGATGGCACGAAGACGGGTCTGGGCGGCGCCTGGGATCTCGTCTCGTGGCGGCTTTCCGAAGCCGACGACGCCGCCAATCTCACGCCGTGCGCCCTCTGGCTGGCCTCGTGCTACAACGCCACCGACGGACGGCTCAACGGCGGGCAGGACCTGGCGGAGATCCTGATCTACACGAACCGCCTGACGGACGCCGAGGTGCGCGCGACGCAGCGCTACCTGGCGGACAAGTGGATGCCGACGAACGCCGCGAACCGGATTTTGCTCGGCACGCTCACGATGCGGGGCGCGGACACGTCGTTCACGGTCGATGCGGGCATTCCCGCCTACGCGGCGCACGTCGTCGTCGAGGGCCGGGGCGTGACGGTGCGCGGCGTGGCGACGGCGGCGGCGGACGACGTCGTTCTCGGCGACGTCGCCGTGGCGGCGGGCGGCGAATGGAACGCCGCGAACTTCCGGGGCGTGACGGTGACGAATCTCGTGTTCGCGGAGAACGCGGTCGTCGGCGCGACGGTTGACGAATCGGGCCATGCGGACACGCTGACGGTGCTGGGCTCGCTGTCGCTGCCGTCCGCGCTCCTCTATTCGGTCGCGCGCCCCGAGGAGGTGACGGTGCGCCGCACGGAGATCCTGCGCGCGGCGACGCTGACGGGCGCGCCCGCCTGGACGCGCGCGGCCGAGTCCTCCGCCGGCGCGGCGATTGCCGTCGACGCGGCGGCGAACGCCCTGGTCCTCAAAGGCCTCTCCGGCACGATGCTCTATCTGCGGTGACGCCCGGACGGGCGTCATCCGTCCCCGCATGAAGCCGCCGCGCGCCGGCCGGGGCCGCGCGCGAAACGGGCGGCCGGCCGCCGGCCGCGCCGGCGACGGGAAAACCGAAAACGCATTTTTTCCGGTTTCGGTTCCACGCGTCGCCATTTTTTTGATATACTGTCAAAATCTTCGCCCACTAACGGGGAAGTCGCGGCAGAAAACCGCGCCCAGAAACAAACCAAAACAAAGATTCAGATTCATGGCTATTCGTAAACCGATGCCGAAGGCTGAGAAGTCAGCCGCTTTTGCGGAATTCCTCGCTGCCCAGGAGCAGATGCAGGACGTTTCCTTCAAGCCGGGTTCCATCATCGAAGGAACCATCTCCCAGGTCAATGGCGACGACGTGTTCGTCGACATCAACGCCAAGGCCGAGGGCATCGTCAAGATCGACGAGTTCGCGGATCCCGCCGAGGCGCAGGTCGGCGCCAAGATTTCCGTGATGCTGCTGGAACTCGAGAACGACAAGACCAATCTTCCCCGCCTGTCGAAGAAGGCGGCCGACGACCAGATCCGCTGGCAGAAGGTGCTGGAGCGCTATCATCAGGACGACGTGGTCACCGGCACGGTCGGCAGCGTCGTGCGCGGCGGCCTCATCGTCAACATCGACGGCGTCGAGGCGTTCCTTCCCGGTTCGCAGGTCGACGTCACGCCGGTCCGCGACCTCGCGCCGTACATCGGCCAGACCTACGACTTCAAGGTCATCAAGATCTCGCCCGAGCGCAAGAACATCATCGTCAGCCGCCGCGAACTCATCGAGGGCACGATGGCCGAGAAGAAGGCCAATCTGCTGGCCTCCCTCCAGAAGGGCGAAGTGCGCAAGGGCCGCGTGAAGAACATCACCGATTTCGGCGCGTTCATCGACCTCGACGGCATCGACGGCCTCCTCCACATCACGGACATGAGCTGGGGCCGCATCAAGCACCCGAGCGAAATGCTCAAGGTCGGCCAGGAGCTCGACGTGATGGTGCTCGACGTGGACCGCGAAAAGGAGCGCATCTCCCTCGGCCTCAAGCAGACGACGGAGAACCCCTGGAACTCGATTTCCGAGCAGTTCCCGGTCGGCAGCCGCGTGACGGGCAAGGTCGTGAACCTGGCCGCCTACGGCGCGTTCGTCGAAATCGCCCCCGGCATCGAAGGCCTCGTGCACATCAGCGAATTCAGCTGGACGAAGCGCGTGGCGCGGGCGAGCGACATGCTCAGCGTCGGCGACGAGATCCAGGTCGCCGTCCTGTCCGTCGACGCCGAGAACCAGAAGATCGCGCTCGGCATCCGCCAGACGCAGGACAATCCGTGGGACACGGTCCAGGACCGCTATCCGGTCGGCAGCCGGGTCAAGGGCAAGGTCCGCAACTTCACGCAGTATGGCGCGTTCGTCGAGCTTGAAGAGGGCATCGACGGCATGATCCACGTGACGGACATCTCCTGGACGCGGCGTCCGCAGAATCCGGCCGACTGCCTCAAGAAGGGCCAGGAGGTCGAAGCGGTCGTTCTCGCGGTCGAACCCAAGGAGCAGCGGATTTCCCTCGGCCTCAAGCAGGCCCAGCCCGATCCGTGGTCCGAAATCTCCTCGAAGTACGCGATCGGCTCCGTCGTCAAGGGCAAGGTTTCCAAGACGGCGTCCTTCGGCGCGTTCATCGAGCTGGAGGATGGCGTCGACGGTCTCGTCCACATCTCCCAGATCTCCGACCAGCGCGTCGAGAAGGTCAAGGACGTGCTCAGCGTCGGCGACGAGGTCGAGGCCCGCGTGGTCAAGGTCGATCGCGGCGAGCGCCGCATCGGTCTGTCGATTCGCGCGATGAACATGACCGAGGACGAAATCCGGGCCCTTGAGGCGGATTCGGCCGACTCCGCCGGCTCGATGACGAGCGCGCCGAAGGGCGGCGAGTCGCTGGGTTCCTTCGGCTCCGCGTTTGCGGACGCCTTCCAGTCTGTCGAATGGCAGCCGGGCGAAGACAAGTAACCGATGTAAAGAAAGGATGATATCATGTCCAGAGTCTGTGAAATCTGTGGCAAGCGCCCCTCGGCCGGTCGTTCGATCGTGCGCAAGGGTTCGCCGAAGTACAAGGGCGGCATCGGTCTCCACACGACCGGCATCTCGAAGCGCCGCTTCCTTCCCAATCTCCAGACGGTGCGCGTCTCCGACGGCAAGGGCAACACCTGCCGCAAGAGGGTCTGCACGCACTGCATCAAGATGGGCAAGATCGTGAAGGGCTGATCGGGTCCTCCGGCCAACGGGAAAGGGCGGTCTCCTCGCGGGGATCGCCCTTTCTTTTTTCGCGTTCCTTTTCGCGCTTGTCATTTTCCCGTGATTCGCTATAATACTGGAAAATGTTTGCATTGCCATTCACCAGGGCCGCCAAGGCCAAAAAAGAAGCGAAAGCCGTGTTGACTGCGGCCGAGACGTTTGTCCTGTCGTACGAAGACCTGCCGGCCTACGGGCCGGAAGGGGAGTTCGGGAAGCGGATGCAGGATCTGCGGACCGCCTGGCGCGCGCGGGACGTCGGGACATGCAAGTCGCTGCTCGAATTCCTCGATCCGCCGAAGAGCTGCGCCATCGGCCGCGAGTGGCTGGACATCCTGGTCGTTTCCATTTCCGTCGCCATGGCGTTCCGCGCCTATTTCTACGAGCCGTTCAACATCCCGACCGGCTCGATGCAGCCCACGCTCTACGGCAACCATTCGGTGGCCTGCAGCCCGGCGCAGGCGACGTTCTGGGACCGGGGACCGCAGAAGTGGCTCAAATGGGCGCTGACGGGCGAAATGTACGAATGCTTCACGGCGCCGTTCAACGGGTCCCTGCAGTTCCGTCCGACGAATACGGGACATTACGACATGCGCGTCGTCAACGGGACGGGGCAGACGAGTTCCCGGATGCTGGTGCCGACCGACGTCCTCCATCCCGAGGAGACGGGCGACGGCCCCTACCGGCGCATGGACTACCGGCTGCCCAACGGGCTGCGTCCCGGGGAACCGGTCCGCGCGGGGCAGATCCTGTGGAGCGGCTACGTGGTGACCGGCGATTTCCTGTTCGTGAACCGCTGGCTCTGGAACTTCCGCCATCCGCGGCGGGGCGACGTGATGATCTTCTCCACGACGGGCATCGAGAAACTCCAGCAGGGCACGCACTACATCAAGCGCATGACGGGGACGCCGAACGAGACGCTGACGATCCGGGACGGCCGGCTGCTGGTCGACGGCAAGGCACCGATGGCGCCCCGCCGGATCGCCCAGATCCAGAAGCGCGAGAAATTCCACGGGAAGGCCTATCCCTACGCGGGGTATCTGCCGTCGGGCCAGCCTTCGTACGCGATCCCCGGCAAGACGATCGTCGCGGAGGGCGACGAAGTGAAACTCGGCGCCGACGAGTACTACGCCTGCGGCGACAATTCGCCCTCCAGCTATGACAGCCGCTACTGGGGGCCTGTCCCCGCGCGGAACCTGCGCGGCATCGCCGGCGGCGTCTTCTGGCCGATCGTGAACCACCGCTGGGGACCGATCGAGTAGGGTGGCGGCGGAGATTTTGGGCAAGATGTCGAGAGATGGACTTCAGGAGGGCTGACATGCAGGAAGAACAGATGATTCCAACGCCGTCCGATTTCGGACACTTCCTTCTTGAGAAGGAACTGGGGCATGGGGGCATGGGAGGCGTCTATCTGGCGCGCGACAAGATGCTGGACCGCAAGGTCGGCATCAAGGTGCTGCTCAAGTCCCTGGGCGAGGACCCGAAGTTCGTCGAGCGGTTCCAGCGCGAAGCGCAGGCGGTGGCCCGGCTGAATCATCCCAACATCGCCCAGGTCTATTCGTTCGGCCAGGAAAACGGCATGCCCTACATCGCGATGGAGCTTGTCTCCGGCGGTTCGCTCGACAGGGAGATGGAGGCCAATCCCGGCACGATGGACGTCGTGCGCGTCATGCGCATCGGCCAGCAGATGGCGGACGCGCTGGCGCTGGCCGCCGAACAGGGACTCGTGCACGGCGACGTGAAGCCGGAGAACATCCTGTTCGACACGGACGGCAGCGCGAAACTCGTGGACTTCGGCCTGGCGGCCATGCAGGGGGATTCCAACGAGATCTGGGGCACGCCCTACTACATCTCGCCCGAGAAGGTCCGCCGCCAGAAAATCGACTACCGGGCGGACATCTATTCGCTGGGCGGCACGCTCTACCACGCGCTGACGGGCGTGCCGCCGTGGGACGGCGCCGATTCGACGGCCGTGGTGAAGGCGCGCTTCGAGGCGCCTCCGCCGAAGCCGAGCGAGATCCGTCCGGATCTGCCGAAGGAAGTCGACTCGATCATCATGCGCATGCTCGAACTCGAACCATCCATGCGCTACCCGACCTATACGTCGCTGCTCGGCGATTTCAAGCGGTTCCTGGCCAAGGCGGGCCCGGAGAAGCGGCAGAGCACGTCGATCGGCACCAAAATCAAGATCAGGGGCCGGACCACGCGGACGCATCTGTCCGCGGAAACCGGCGTGACGCCGGCGGTCTTGGGCGACGACGTGGCGGAGCTGACGCCCGTCGAGGACGAGGACGCGAAGAAGCCGCTGAACGTCGGAGCGGTCGTCGGCATGGTCGTGGGCGGCGTCGTGCTGCTGATTCTTCTCGTGGTCGGCGGCCTGATGTGGTACGTGCATGCCGAAAAGGCGCGCGAGGAACGCGAGCACATGCAGGAGATCGTCGCCAAGCAGACGCTGGCGCGCACGGCCATCCAGAATACGCTGAAGGCCGTGGGCGATTTCGGGAACAACTTCCACGAGCTGGTCGCGAAAAACGACAAGGACATGGAGACGGCGGTCCGGGAATTGAAGAGGGCCATTCCGGACGAGTTGCGCGACGCCGTGGCCGACATGATCGAGCCTCCGCCCACGAAGGACATCGCCGAGGCCATCGCCTACACGAACGAACTCCATCTGGCGGCCGTCGCGACGGCCGCGGCCGAAGCCAACCAGGCGGCGGCCGACGCCAAAGCGACAGCCGAAGCCAGCCAGACGGCCACGAACGCGCCGGCGGCGGCGACCACGAATGCGGCGCCGGCGGCGACCACGAATGCGGCGCCAGCGGCGGCCGCGAATGCGGCGGTGGCCACGAACGCGACGGCGGCGGCCGCGAACGCCACAATCGCCCAGCCGGGCGGCGCGAAGGCGGAAGCGCCGAAACCCGCCGACAAGCCGGCGGCGGAAGAGGCGCCGCCTGCGGAAGAGGAGAAGCCGCAGGAGCCCGCCGTCGAAATTCCGGGGGCGGTGAAGCAGTTCATGGAACTGTGGAACGACCTCTACTTCTGCCGTGCGGCCGACATCCGCGTGCAGGGGCGCGTGCGGCTGCTGCTCGAAAAGGGCAGGAAAGTCAACGAGCTGACGGCGGAGGACATCGAGACGACCGAAAAGCTGGCCAAGCTTTCGCAGACCCTCGTGGAGGAGTTCGAGTCCATCAAGGGCATGAAGTGCGTGGAGCAGACGCAGCGCAAGACCTCGGTCATCCGCAAGAAGTCGGCCGAACTGGTCAAGCAGGCCCTGGCCCAGATCCAGCGCGCCAAGGCCAAGGCCGAACGGCTGGCGAAGGAACAGGCGGAGAAGCTGGCGAAGGAACAGGCCGCCGCCCGGGCGGCGGAAGAGCACAAGGCCAAGGTCGAGGAAGAGACGGCGAAGGTCAGGGCGCGGTTCGACAGCCTCGTCTCGTCCCGCCTGAAGTCCCTGGACTGGGAGCCGGCGCTGAAGCAGCTGCGGCTGCTGCAGGACGATTTGACGACGGCCGAGGGCAAGGACGAATTGCGCACGGCGCGGATGAAGGTCGAGCGGATGCAGGGCCTCCACCAGTACTTCATCAGCAAGGCCAAGGGGTTCAAGTTCAGGAACGGGACGGTCGTGACGGCCGTGACGGCGAAGGACATCAGCCTCCAGCGGCTCCGGTCCAACAAGAAGACGGGCAAGATGGAGCCGGTCGACCGGGCGGTGACGGTCGAATGGCGGCGCTTCTACGGCAAGAAGGAATACGTCGCCTGCATGAACCAGCTCATCAACGATCTTGTCCAGAAGGGGCTGGAGGCCCGCTACGTGACGAGCAAGATGCAGTGGTCGAACCACATGTTCGGCGCCGCGCTGACGCTCCGGCTGCTTTATGCGGAAGTCGAAGGCGCCGCCGAATACGCGCCGGTGCTCGTCAAGAAGGCCGTGAAGGACTTCGAGGAATGCCGCAAGACGGCCGCGCGCCTCTTCCCGGACGTCGAACTTGAAGCCGCCGAATAGGAAGGACGGTCGGGATGGACAGCGTCAAGCGATATGCGCGCTACCTGCTGGCGATGGCCGGACTGGGGGGACTCATCTTCGGCATTGACGTCGGCGTCATCGCCGCGGCGCTGCCGTACGTGCGCAACACCTCGGACTATTCGGTGGGGCAGCTGGGCTTCGTCGTCGGCGCGGTGCTCTGGGGGTCCGTGCTCTCCTCCCTCTTCGCGGGTTTGCTGGCCGAGCTTTTCGGCCGCAAGAAAATCATCATCGCCTCCGCGTTCTGCTTTTTCATCTCGATTCCCGTCATTTGCGTGTCGGGAATCTTCGACGGCGGCAATTTCCTCCTGCTGACGGTTGGCCGCACCCTGCAGGGCGCGTCCGCCGGCCTCGTGGGCGTGGTGGTGCCGATGTATCTGGCGGAGTGCCTCGATTCCGATTCGCGCGGCTGGGGGACGGGCATGTTCCAGCTCTTGCTGACGATCGGCCTGGCGTTTGCGGCCGTGATCGGGCTGGTGGTCACCGGCTGGACGGGCGATTCGGACAAAGTGGTCAAGGCGGCGGCCGAGGCGAATGGCGTTGAAGTCGCCAAGGTGACGCTGGCCCAGATCCGGGAATGGGTCGCGCCGGAGCGGTTCAGGAGCTGGACGATGGCCTGGCAGACGATTTTCATTTGCTCGGCGGTGCCGGGGCTGGTCCTCTTCCTCGGCGCGTTCGGGCTGAAGGAGTCGCCGCGCTGGCTTTACCGGAAGGGCCGCCGGGACGAGGCCCTGGCGTCGCTCGCGGCGAACAACGGCGCGGAACGGGCGGAGAAGATCCTCGCGGAGATGATCGCGGCCGACGAGGCGGCGGCGGCCGAGAAGGCGGCGATCGCGGCGGCCGCGCGGGGCGATACGCTCTTCCAGCGCAAGTATGTCTATCCGTTTTGCCTGGCGGTCGTCATTCTCGCCTGCAACCAGACGACGGGCATCAACTCGGTCCTCAACTACACGGTCGACATCTTCAAGACCACGGGCATGGAGGGCATCCTCGCGAACTACTCCGATCTCGCGATCAAGCTCGTGAACGTCTTCATGACCGTCGTCGCGTGCGCGCTGGTCGACAAGAAGGGCCGCAAGTTCCTCCTGAAACTCGGCACGTCGGGCATCATCGTGGGCCTCTGCGGCGTCGGCTCGATCTTCTTCGCGATCTCGAAGGGCTGGTGCGCGGCGTCGCTGGCGACGGGCGTCTGCGCGACGGCGTTCTTCTTCATGTTCATCGCGTTCTTCGCGGTCGGTCCGGGCGTCTGCGTGTGGCTGGCGCTTTCGGAACTGATGCCCACGCGCATCCGCGCCAACGGCATGGCCATCGCGATGATCGTCAACCAGGGCATCTCCGCGGTCATCGCCACGGTGTTCCCGAAATGGTGCGCGTGGACGGGCAACAACGGGTCGGTCTTCTTCGTGCTCGCCGGCTTCACCGTCGTCTACTTCATCACGGCGGCGTTCTTCCTGCCGGAAACCAAGGGCCGCACGCTGGAAGAGGTCGAACAGTACTTCAAGACGGGCCGGATGCCCGAAAGGGCCTAGCGCCGGCGGGGCGGCGGGGCGCGCCGTTCGCGGGCGGCGGGGAAACGGGCGCGCCCGCCGCGGCGAAATGCGGCTTGCGCGCCCGCCTTACATTTTTGTAAGTTCCGGCCGCATTTGACCTTGTCAGTTCGCGCTTCCTGTGCGATAATGGAAGAACACGTTCAACGCTAGCGAGAGGCATCATGAAAGAAATCAATGGCAATCTGACGGCGCAGGGACTGAAAATCGCCCTGGTGGCGAGCCGTTTCAACTCGTTTCTGGTCGAGCAGCTCGTGAAAGGCGCAGTCGACGCGTTCACGCGTCTGGGCGGCGACGAGAAGAATCTGCTTCTTGTCCGCGTGCCGGGCGCCTACGAGATTCCCGTGGCGGCGAAGAAATTGGCGGTGTCGGGGACGTTCGACGCCGTGGTCGGTCTTGGTGCCGTGGTGCAGGGCGCCACGGCGCATGCGGGCCTCATCTGCGAGACGACGGCGCGCGCGTTCAGCCAGATTTCCCTGGAGACGGGGGTTCCGGTGACGGATGGCGTGGTCAGCGCCGAGAATCTGGAGCAGGCGGTCGAGCGCTGCGGCACGAAACAGGGCAACAAGGGGGCCGCGGCCACGCAGGCCGCCATCGAACTCGTGAACGCGCTGAAGCAGATCTGATTGTGCGGTTGGCGCAAGCCAGCCGAAGACTTAGGAAAAGGACAAAGAAAATGGACAAGAAAGTTAAGAAAGTTGCGTTTCTGACGGCGGGCGGCCTGGCTCCCTGCTTGAGTTCCTCGATCGGATTTCTGATCGACGAGTACACGAAGCAGGCTCCCGAGGTCGAGATGATCGGCTATGTCAACGGCTACATGGGGCTTCTCAAGGGCGATTCGATTCCCGTGACGCCCGCCGTGCGCGCGAACGCGCTGGAGCTGACGCGCCATGGCGGCAGCCCGATCGGCAACAGCCGCGTGAAGCTGACGAACGTCAAGGACTGCGTGAAGCGCGGTCTGGTGAAGGACGGCGAGGACCCGTTGAAGGTGGCGGCCGAGCAGCTCGTGAAGGACGGCGTCGACGTTCTCCACACGATCGGCGGCGACGATACGAACACGACGGCCGCCGATCTCGCGAAGTATCTGGCGGAGAACGACTATCCGCTGACGGTGGTCGGCCTTCCCAAGACGATCGACAACGACGTCTATCCGATCAAGCAGTCGCTGGGCGCCTACACGGCCGCCGAAGAGGGCGCGAAGTTCTTCGCGAACGTCGTCAAGGAAAACAGCGCCAATCCGCGCGCGCTGATCATCCACGAAGTCATGGGCCGCAACTGCGGCTGGCTGACGGCGTTCACGGCCATCGCCTACCACAAGATGCTGAAGCGGCGCATCCGCTTCCTGCCGGAATTCGGCCTGACGCGCGAGCGCCAGGACGTGCATGCCGTGTACGTGCCGGAGTCGAAAATCGATTTCGACAAGGAGGCCGAGCGTCTGCGCAAGGTCATGGACGCGGTCGACTGCGTGAACATCTTCGTTTCCGAAGGCGCCTGCGTGAAGCAGATCATCGAGGAGAAGCGGAAAGCCGGCGAGGACGTCCCGCTGGACGCCTTCGGCCATCCCCGGCTGGACAGCGTCAACGTGGGCGAGTGGTTCAAGAACCAGTTCGCGAAGCGTCTGGGCGCCGAGAAGGCCAGCGTGTTCAAGAGCGGCTATTTCGCCCGTGCGGCCGCGCCGAACAAGAAGGACCTGCGCCTGATCCGCCAGTGCGCGGTGAAGGCCGTCGAATGCGCGCTGGCGCGCGTCGGCGGCGTGATCGGCAAGGACGAGGACCGGAAGAACGAGATCCGCGCGTGCGAATTCAACCGGATCAGGGGCGGCAAGCCCTTCAACGTGCGCAACAGCCGGTTCCGCAAGCTGCTGGACGAGATCGGCCAGCCCAAGCCGCGCAAGACGCGCGTCGTGGTGAAAACGAAGCCGGAATGAATGCCACCTCCCAGAAAGGGCGTATGATGTCTGAGGAAAAGAAATCTTTGCCGCGTGGCGTGATCGTTGATTTCGATTTCACGGCGCTCGATGGCGCGCAGCTGCTTTTCGACGTCGCCAAGCGGCAGCTTGCGGCGGCGGGAATCGACTTGACGATCAAGCTTGAAGCGCTGCATCTGGCGGGCAACAACTATCAGGGCGGCTTGAACGAACTCGCGCAGAAGCTGGGCGTCGACCTCGACGCCGCGGCGGCCGCGCGCGAGCTGGCGGCCGCGTTCAACGCGGCGCTGGTGGAGAACATCGCGGCGGCGGCGACGCCGGGGTTCAAGGCCTTCGTGAAGGCGCTGACGGATCAGGGGCTGAAGGTCGTCGTGGCTTCGCGCGCCGGCGCGGACGCGCTGGCGCCGGCGCTGGAGGGCCTGGATCCCGAGCTCGTCATCCCGTATTCCGAACCGTCGCCGACCTACGGCAACGGGAAGTGGGACGCCTGGCGCCGCGCCTGCAACGCGAATGGCCTCGTGAACCTGCTGACTGTCGGCGTGACGGGGTCGGGCAAGGGCGTGAAGGCCGTCCTCTGGGCCGGCCTGAGCGCATTGGCGATCATCCATCCGCATGCCGCCTACCAGGACTTCGGCGGCGCGGACGTGACGGCCGAGGGCTTCAGCGCGGCGCTCGCGAACGACGTGCTGCGCATGCTTCACCTGAAGTGACGGGTCGCGGAGATGACGGGAATCGAACGTCTCCATGAAATCATGGTCCGTCTCCGGCATCCGGAGACGGGGTGCCCGTGGGACCGCGCCCAGACGCTGTCGACGCTGAAGCCGTGCGTGCTGGAGGAGACCTACGAGCTGCTGGCGGCCATGGACAGGCCCGAAGACCGGGCGAACTACGTCGAGGAACTCGGCGACGTTCTGCTTCAGGTCATGTTCCAGTGCGTGATGGCGGAACAGGAGAAGCGCTTCTCCTTCGACGACGTGGCGAATGCCGTCTCGGACAAGCTCGTCCGGCGCCATCCGCACGTCTTCGGCGATGTCGACGCCAAAGATTCCGCCACCGTTCTGCGCAACTGGGAGCGGATCAAGCAGCAGGAGCACCGGAAGGAGGCGCGCCACAGCGCGCTGGACGGCGTGCCGCCTTCGCTTCCCGCGCTGCTCAAGGCGCAGCGGACGCAGGAGAAGGCCGCGCGCGTGGGGTTCGACTGGAAGGACGCCCGGGGTCCGCTGGCGAAGATCAGGGAGGAGCTGGCGGAACTTGAGGAGGCCGTCGCCGCCTCGTCCGACACGTCGCTCGATCCGCACGTCAAGGAGGAGCTGGGCGATCTGCTTTTTTCCGTGACGAACCTGGCGCGCCACCTGAAGGCGGATTCCGAATCCGCCCTGGAGGGGACGACGGCGAAGTTCGCCCGGCGTTTCCGGGCCGTGGAGGCCGGCGCGCAGGCGGCGGGGCGGAATCTCAAGGACATGACGCTGGCGGAGATGGACGAACTCTGGGACCAGGCGAAGCAGAGGGGCGCGTGACCGTCGAGGTCCTTGAGCCGCATGGCTTCTGCTCGGGCGTGAAGGCCGCCGTGGAACGGGCGCTTCACGCCCTTTCCATGCCGGGACCGGTCTACTGTCTGCATGAACTCGTGCACAACGAGGCCGTCATCGCCGGGCTGAAGGCGCAGGGGATGCGGTTCGTCGACGACATCCGCGCGGTTCCCTGCGGCGCGCAGGTGATGTTCTCCGCCCATGGCGTGTCCCCGGCCACGCGGGCGATCGCCGCGTCCCGCGCGCTCCGGGTCGTCGATGCGACGTGTCCGTTCGTCTGGCGGGCCCACCGCCAGGTCCACGACTACGTGGCGCGGGGGCTGTTCGTCGTCGTGGTCGGCCACGCCGACCACGTGGAGGTCGGCGGCGTGTGGGGAGAGGTCGTGGCCGCGGGCGGACGGGGGGCGATTGTCGGCGCGGCGGCGGACGTGGCGGAACTGCCTCCGGTGGCGGCGGCGGGGATCGTCAGCCAGACGACGCTGGCCGGCGAGACCATCCAGGCCGTCGTGGCGGCCCTGCGCGCCCGCGGAGTGGCGGTGGAGACGCCGGCCGCCGCCGACGTCTGCACGGCCACGAAGGACCGGCAGGAGGCCGTTCGCCGGTTCGTGCGGGCGGGCGGCGACGGCGTTCTGGTGCTGGGAAGCGCGCATTCCTCCAACACGCGGCGGCTGGCCGAGATCGCGCGGGCGGAGGGGGCCCGGGCCTGGCAGGCCGGGAGGGTCGAGGACGTGGCCGCGTGCGACTTCTCGTCCGTGTGCCGGCTGGGCGTCACGGCGGGCGCGTCGACCCCCGAAAAATTTCTTCGGCGCGTGCTGGGTATGCTATACTAGGCGGGTGCAAAACACACCAATAGCGATCATTGGCGTTTCCTGCCGTTTTGCCAAGGCGCCGGATCCCGGGGCTTTCTGGCGCATGGTCATGCACCAGAAGAGCGGCATCGCCCCCTTTCCCGTGGAGAGCGGTTTGCTGCCCGAGGCGGCCACGCTGTTCGCCCGCCCCTATCCCCGCCACGGCGGTCTGCTGGGCGAACTCTACGCCTGCGAGCCCGGCGAGCAGAACTTCCCCCGCCAGATCAACGCCGGCGAGAACCAGGACCTGTATTTTGCCGTGCAGTTGGCCTTTGACGCGCTGCTGGACGCCGGTCTGCGGCCCCATGGCCGGGAGCGCCAGCGGGGAACGGTGCGCTTCGGCTACGCGCCGCCCTTCAACGCGTCGACGGTCAACTGGCTGCTGCACACGCATTTCATCGACCAGACCATGGACATCATCGCGAAGTTCTTCCGCACGGCCCCGAGCGAGGCGATGGAGCAGATTCGCGTGAAACTGGTCGAATCGCTGCCGGCGCCGAACGCGGCGAGCTTCCTTGCCGGAAGCGGACACCGCATTGCCGACTGGATCGCGCGCGAGTGCTCGTTTTCCGGCGGCGCGACGACGCTGGACGGCGGCGTGCTCAGCGGCGTGGCCTCCCTGCGCGCGGCGATGGACGATTTGCGGAGCGGCCGCGCCGACGTGGCCCTGGCGGGCGCGCTCACGCCGCCGCTGAGCCGGTCGCTGCTCGAAGGCGTTTCGGGCGAAATGGACTTTTCGGAGGAGCCGGACCTGCTGCCGTTCGACCGGCATGCCGCCGGGACGCTGCCCGGCGAGGGCGGCGCGTTCTTCGTCCTCAAGCGCGAGGCGGACGCGCTGGCGGCGAACGACCGGATCTATGCGCTGATCCGCGGCGTCTCCTGCGGCGCGGTCTCGATCGACGAGGCGCTGGCGGCGGCCGTCGACCGCGCCCAGGTCGATTTCCACTCGATCGGGCTGGTCGAGGCCGAAGGCTACGGAACGCCCGCGGCCGACGAGGAGGAGGTCGTCGCCCTGCAGCGGGCGTGGGGCGACCATCTCCCGGGCGGCGCCCTGGTGGGAATCGGTTCGGTGAAGGGCAACGTGGGGCACTGCTTCCGGGCGGAGGCGGCGGCCAGCCTGCTGAAGATCGCCATCGCCCTCTGGCGCCGGATTCTGCCGCCGCAGATGCCCGTCGCGAATCCTCTCGCCGTGCTGTCCAGCCGCGGGTCGTCCGTCTACCTGCTGAACGAGGCGCGGCCGTGGATCACGGGCGACCCCTCCTCCCCGCGGCGCGCCATGGTGCTGGCGGGCGAGCCGGGCGGACGGAAGGCGGCGGTGGTCATGGAAGAGGAGCCCGAAGGGGAGGAGCGGCAGTGAGCGCGGATTTCAGCGAGTCCTTCGGCAGCGAACTCGTGCTCCTCGGCGCCGACAGCGTCGCCCAGCTGGCGCAGGACGCCAAGGGCCTGATCGCGTTTCTGGACCAGGTGTCCAGCGTCGAGCTGCGGGACGTCGCGTACACGTGCGCCCGGAAGTTCGGTCCCGGCCAGGCGGCCGTGCTGGCGATCGTGGCGTCGGACACGGCCGAACTGCGCGGCCGTCTGGCTTCGGCCGCCGCGCGTCTGGCGGACGAAAGGACGGAACGGATTCGCGACAGGTCGGGGACCTATTTCTTCCGCCGCCACGTTCTGGGCGAAGGCGGAACCGGCAAGCTCGCGTTCGTCTATTCGGGGGCCATGTCGTTCTATCCCGACATGCTGCGCGAGGTGGCGGTCCGCTTCCGCGAGTGCCGTCTGCCCTTCGACGAGCTGGAGTCGGCGCTGAAGGGCAAGGGTCCGTTTCAGCCCTCTTCGTTCATCTTCCCCCCCGCGCCGCACTATCGCCAGGACGCGGACGTGTTCACGGCCGGCGGCTATGCGGAGGCCCTGGTGTCGACCTATTCCGCCAACCTGGCGCTGACGCGGATGTTCCAGGCGCTGGGCATCGTCCCGGACGCCGCGACGGGTTTCTCGGGCGGCGACCTGAGCGCGCTGGCCGTGGGCGGGCTGCTGGGCAAATTCGAGCGCAAGGACCGGCTGAAGTTCCTCCAGGAGGTCTACAAGGTCGTCAATACGGCGGTCTCCCACGCCGGGCTGCCCAAATGCCTGTTCGTTTCGCTCGTCTCGCCCCATCCGGAACAGGCGGCCGCGGCGCTGGCGGACCTGCCGGCGGACCAGGCCAGCGTCGCCTACCGGTTTTCGCCGCGGCACCTGACGGTCGCGTTCGATCCGGAACACGCCGAAGGCATCCTGCACCGTCTGGCCGGCCTGGGCATCCGCAGCCACCGCCTCTCGGTCGACCGCCCGTTCAACACGCCGTGGTGCCGGTCGGTGCTGCCGCTCTTCCGGAAGTTCGCGTCGAACTGGGTGGACGAGAAGCCGCGCATCCCGGTCTATTCCTGCGGGACGGCGGAGCGCCTGCCGATGAAAGTCCGCAAGGTCCGCGACGGCGTGGCCGAGCAGTGGGTCGAGCCCGTGCGGTTCGAGGAGACGATCCGCCGGATGCACGCGGATGGCGTTCGCGTCTTTCTGGAGGTCGGTCCGCGGGGGACGTGCAGCGGCTTTGTCGACGAGGTCCTTCACGGCGAAGAGCACGTCGCGCTGGCCGCCGACTCCATCCACCGCGCGGGTCTGCTGCAGCTGATGCACGTGGTCGGCATGCTGGCGGCCCTGGGGGCGCCGGTCGACCCGTCGCTGCTCTTCCGCCAGCGCCGGTGCCGGCTGCTGCCCTTCGACGCCCCGCTCGCGCTGAGCATCCGCAACGAAACGGAACTGCGCCTCTCCCGCGAATTCCCGCGGCTTCTTCTGCTGACGGAAAAGCCCTCGCTGGAGGGATCGGCCATGGTGGCGACGATGGAGAGCGCGCCGGACCGGCGCGACCGGGCGGCGGCGCGCCGCCGCGCCGCCGCCGTGCGGCTCCGGCAGCGGCAGCAGCAGTTCGGCTACGGCGCCGCGTATCCGCTGATTTCCGACATGAACGTCGAGTCCTATCAGCCGAGCATGTCGATCGAGATCTCGAAGGTGTTCTCCTTCGATTCGGAACCGCTGCTGGCCGATTTCGCCATGGGCACCTCGCAGCTGTCCCACCCCGAGCATGGAGACGGTTCGGCGCCGCCGCTGCGCGGATTCACCGTCCTGACGCTGGTCATGGGGGCGGAAATCATGGCCGAACTGGCCCAGACGCTGACGCCCGGCCTGCACGTGGTGGCGATTGACGATCTGCAGCGCCGGCGAACGGTGCCGTTCCAGAACGGCAGGCTGAAGCTCTTCGTGCGGGCCGAACACGTGGCGTCGTCCGATCCGAAGCGGACCGCCGTTCGCGTCCAGATCCGCGAGGACGCGCCGGACTCCGTCTGGACGTGGCCCGCGATGGAGGGCACGTTCCTGCTGACGAAGGCCGACGTGGCGCCGGTGGCCTTCACGCCGCCGCCCCACGAAAAAGCGCGCGATGTCCACTGGGCGCAATGCGACATCTATCCGGACCGTCTGTTCGCCGGCCGCCAGCTCCAGGGCATCGCCAAGGCGGACCGCTGGAGCGAAGAGGGCCTGGACTACGAGGTCGTGGTGCCCGCGTCCGACGAGGCGGTCCGGCACACGACCGTGCCCTGCTGGGTCCTGAATCCGCAACTGCTGGCCGCGGTGACGGACGGCTTCCAGCTGTGGCGGAGCCACGAACGGTTCGCGGGCGCGGTGTCCTACGCCTTCCGCCTGCGCGTGCTGACGCTGCACAAGCTCGCGATTCCCGACAACGCGCATCTGCAGTGCTACCTGCGCAATACGGGGGTGACGCCGACCTCGCTGGTGGCGGACATCTTCGTTTCGGACGGCAACGGCAACCTGCTGATGGAGCTGCACGGCTACGAGGAGCTGACGGTCCGGGTGCCGGACGAATACCGCCGTCTGCTCCTGGAGCCCGCGCGGACCTATCTGTCGCGGGATCTGCCGGACGACCGGCTGGGCTCGCCCGGCACGTCCATCGCGTCGGCCATGCTGACGGACGTCGACTACCCGCTGTTCGAGCGGAACGAGGAACTGTGGCTCAAGGCGCTTTCGCACATCGTGCTGGGGCGCAACGAGCGCCGCGAGTTCTCCGAAATGGCGGCCAAGGGCGGCGTGGCGCGGCGGACGGAATGGCTTTTCGGGCGCATTGCGGCCAAGGAAGCCGTCCGCCGCTTCCTGGAGCGGTTCTACCAGGCCCGCTGGAGCGACGCCGACGTCCAGGTCTACACGGACCCCTGCGGCAAGCCGCTGACGGAAGGCCCCTGGCAGGGACACCTGTGGCAGAACATGCGGCTGGACGTCTCCATTGCCCACACGTCGCGTTTCGTCCTGGCCGTGGCGGCGATGAACGCGCGCGTCGGCGTCGACGTGGAAGCCTCCGACCGGTGCCTCTCGGACGAATTCACGCACGGCGTCTTCCTGCCGGAAGAGCAGGAGCTGGCCGTCAACGCCGTGGACTCCCCCAGCGCGATCATCCGGTTCTGGTGCGCGAAGGAGGCCGTGTCGAAGGCCCTGGGCACGGGCATCCGCTATTCCCCGCGCGAACTGGTGGTCGTCTCCTTCAAGGCGGAGACCGGGGCGCTGGAAATCGAACTGCGCGGGCAATGGCTCCAGAACTTCAAGATGTTCACGGGACGGACCGTTCCCGTCGCCACCGTCGTGGTGAAGGGGCACGTGGTGGCGAGCTGCTTCATTCCCGACCGCCTCTTCGGCTAGGCCGGGGACCCGCCGCGCGCGGGCCCGGCGCCGAAGCGGGACGCAAGGCTGGATGGTCTCCGCGCGGACCGGCGCCGGAGCGGGACGCCGAATCGGGAGGCGAAGTCCCGGTCGGCGCATCCGGTCGTTTCCCATTCTCCGTCCTTTACCTTGTCTGCCGCATGTGATAAAATGGTCCTATATTTTACCGAAGGAGTTTTGCCATGGCGTTGAACATCGTGAAGGACATCGATTCCCGGGTTGCCGTCAGAAACGTGCTGATGAGCGTGTCCGACAAGACGGGACTGGACGCGTTCGTGCCCGCGCTGGTGAAGGCGTGTCCGGGCGTGCGGATCTATTCGACGGGCGGGACCTACGCGAAGGTGAAGGAGATTCTCGGCGCCGCGGCCGCGGGGACGCTCGTCGCGGTGAGCGACTACACGGGGCAGCCGGAGATGCAGGGCGGTCTCGTGAAGACGCTCGACTTCAAGATCTATCTCGGGCTGCTGAGCGAGACCTACAACGCGGCGCACCAGGCGGACCTGAAACGCCTGGCCGCGCAGCCGATCGACATGGTCGTCGTCAACCTCTATCCGTTCCGGCAGACGGTGGCGCAGGCGGGCGTGACGCCGGAAATGGCGCGCACGAACATCGACATCGGCGGCCCCTGCATGGTGCGCGCCTCGGCGAAGAACTATCTGCGCGTGGCTTCGGTCACGGACCCGCTCGACTACGGCAGCATCGCCAGCGAACTGGACGCCCGCGGCGGCACGCTGGGGCTGGACACGCGCTTCCGGCTGATGAAGAAGGCGTTCGCCCACACGGCCCAGTACGACGCGGCCATCGCGGAGTTCTTCGCCACGCGGACGTGGGAAGAGGTCGACGGGACCTATACGCAGCGGTGAAACCGGGGTACGGCATGAAAAACCAGCTCAATCTCCTCAACCAGCTCCAGGAACTCGTCCTGACGCGCGACGAGCACCACGCCACGGGCGACGGCTCGCATCTGGATTCCCTGAACGATTCGATCGACGCCCTGACGGCGCAGCTCGACGCGCGGTGCAAGATGCTCTACCAGCGCCTGTACAAGAAGGACCATGTCGTGATGTCGCCGATGGTCAACGGCTGCTGCGCCGTCTGCGGCATGCGCCTGCCGATTTCGCAGGTGCAGCAGGTCCGCATGGCCAAGACGATGCAGATGTGCTCCTCCTGCGGGCGCATGCTGTTCAACGAGGACGAGGACGCGCCGCGTTCCGTGGCGGAGAAGCCGGCCCGCGGCGAGGCGCGCAAGACGGGCATCAGCCGGTTCTCGGCGGAAGAGCTGATGGTCTGCCGCCTTGCGGCGACGACGACGGAGGCGGCGATCCGCGAACTGGCCGGCGCGATGGCGGCCAACCGGTTCGTCTCGAATCCGGCCGCGCTCGTGGCGGCGGCAATGGAGCGCGAGAGCGTGCTGTCGACGGCCGTGGGCAAGGGCATCGCGTTCCCGCACGTCCGCGGCGTCGAGGGCGGCGGCCTGACGCTGGCGCTCGGCGTGTCGCGGGAGGGCATCGTCTACGACGACAGCGGCTCGAAGGTCAATTTCATCTTCTTCAGCGTGATTCCCGTGGCGGTCAGCGCGTTCTATCTGCGCCTGATGGCCGGCCTCGGCGAGGCCTTCTCGAAGCGGGAGAACCGTGACGCGCTGCTGGCGGCGGCGACGCCGGCCGACCTCTGGAAGGCGCTCGTCAAGGCCACGCGCTACACGATCAAGTGAGTCCACTGGCGGCAACGGAAACCGGAGACATCAAGGAGGTCACGATGGCGGAAACATGCACGATGGGGCGGCGCGAGATGATGCGCACCGCGGGGGCGGCGTTGGCGTTGGGCGCGGTGTGCCCGCATCGGCTCTGGGCGGAACCCGCCGGAAGCGTCCGCGTGCCGATGGCGGCCGACAATCCGTCGGTCGCGTTCGATGCGGCGAAATGCGTCCAGTGCGGCGCGTGCCTTTCGGTCTGCAAGCGGATGATTTCGGTCGCCGGCTTCTACGATCTGGCCAAGACGAACAACGTGCCGGTCTGCGTCAATTGCGGACAGTGCACGACCGTCTGCGAGGGCACGGCCCTCGTGAACCGTCCCGAATGGCAGGCGGTGAAGGCCGCCAAGGCCGCCGGCAAGACGATTGTCGTCTCCACCTCGCCGTCGGTGCGCGTGGCGCTTGCGGAAGAGTTCGGGGCTGCGCCGGGCACGTTCTGCGAAGGCGAGGTCGTCGCGGCACTGCGCGCGCTCGGAGCCGACTATGTGCTCGACACCTGTTTTGCCGCCGATCTCACGATTATGGAGGAGGCGGCGGAGCTGGTGCGGCGCGTGACGACGGGCGACCGGCCCGTGCCGCAGTTCACGAGCTGCTGCCCGGCCTGGGTCAAATTCTGCGAGACCTGGTACCCCGAAATGCTGCCGCACGTCTCGACGGCGAAAAGTCCCATCGGCATGCAGGGGCCGACCATCAAGACATATTTCGCCGCCAAGCGCGGGCTCGATCCCGCCAAGATCTTCAACGTGGCGCTCACGCCGTGCACGGCCAAGAAATTCGAAATCCGCCGTCCGGAGATGAACGACTCGGGCTTCCGCGACATGGACGCGGTCATCACCACCCGCGAGCTGGCGGACTGGATGCGCGCCGAGGGAGTCGACTATGCTTCGCTCAAGCCCGCGAAGTACGATTCGCTCATGGGCGAGGCCAGCGGCGCGGGCATCATCTTCGGCAACACCGGCGGCGTGATGGAGGCGGCGGTGCGCACGGCGTACTGGATGGTGAACGGCACGAATCCGCCGGCCGATCTCTTTGAATTCAAGCCGGTGCGCGGCATCGGGTCGAAGAAAAAACGCGCGTTCGTCAAAAAGGCGACGGTGACCCTCAAGCCGGGGCTGGAGGTCACGCTCGTGGTCGTCCACGGGCTCGCAAACGTCCGCGATGTCATCGCCCGCGTCAAATCGGGCCAACTCAAGGCCACTTTCATCGAAGTGATGGCCTGCGAGGGCGGCTGCATCGGCGGCGGCGGGCAGCCGCGCGCGAAGTCCGCGCCCTACCTTAGCCGGGCGATGCGCCAGGCGCGCATCGATGCGCTTTACGCCGACGACGCGCGCGCGACGTTGCGCCTATCGCACGAGAACGCCGAAGTGCAGACGCTCTACCGCGAATTCTACGGCAAGCCCCTGAGCGAAAAGGCCGAACGGATGCTCCATACGTCCTACGCTTCGCGCGCCAAGGATCTCGGCTGATGACATCTTGAATGAATCCAACCATCACTCCAACCGACAAGAAAGGAAAGAATACCCTATGATCAACCGTCGTGAAGCCCTCTCGCTGGGCGTGCTGGCCGCAGCCGGCCTCGCGCTGTCCGCCGAGGCGCACACCATCCCCACCACCGCGACAACCGACGACAAGTCGCCCATCAACAAGGGGCGCTCCGTGCGCGGCACCGAAACCGAGAAGTGTCTCCTCAAGGCCTTCGCCGGCGAAAGCCAGGCGCGCATGCGCTACACGATCTTCGCGGAACGCGCGGAGGCGGAGGGATATGTGCAGATCCACGATATCTTCATCGAGACCGCCGAACAGGAGAAAGCGCACGCGACGCGGCTTTTCGCATGCCTCGATTCGGGCGACGAACTGACGCTCGGCGACGCCGGCTATCCGGCGGGCAAGATCGGCACGACGAAGGAAAACCTCCTGGCGGCGGCGAAGGGCGAGAACCACGAGCATGAGATCATGTATCCCGAGTTCGCGAAGATCGCCGACAAGGAGGGCTTCAAGGAAATCGCCACGCTCTTCCGCCTGATCGCCAAGGCCGAGGTCGGCCACGAGAAGCGCTATCGCGCGTTCGTCAAAAAGCTCGACGCGGGCTTCTTCAAGTCCGACGACGACGAGACGGAATGGGAGTGCATCGCGTGCGGCTATGTCGCCGTGGGCGCCGAAGCGCCGAAGTTCTGCCCCGTCTGCGGCAAGCCGATCAAGTATTTCCGCGAGGCGATCGACTACGCCGGGAACTAGGCCGCCGGAGCCGCCGCATCCGATCGGGCCGGCGGCGCGGCGAACGCCCGTGTTTCGCGGGCATTCGCCCGCCGGTCCGCGCGCCCCGGCCGGGGCCGTCTTCCCGTGTCCTCCGCGCGGGATTTTTTGCTATAATACCCCCGCTATGAACAAGCCCACCATCGATGTCGCCTATGTGGCGGAGCTGGCGCGTTTGGAACTGACCGAGGCCGAAAAGGCCGTTTTCCAGCCCCAGCTCGAAACTATCGTCAAATACGTCGAGAAGATTTCGTCCGTCAACGTGGACGACGTTCCGCCCATGATGCATGGCCGGGCATTGGTGAACGCCTTCCGCGAGGACGTGGTCCGTCCCTCTCTGGACCGTGAGACCGCCCTGGCCAACGCGCCGGCGCGCACGGGCGACGAATTCATGCTGCCGAAGATCGTGGAAGGGGCGGAGTCGTGAGCGAACTTTTCCGATTGGGCATCAGGGAGGCCCGCGCGGGGCTGGCCCGGGGCGATTTCACGAGTGTCGAGCTGATGCAGGCGGTCATCGACCGCGTCCGGGCCGAGAATCCCCGCATCGGCGCCTACGTCTCGTTCGACGAGGAGGGGGCGCTGGCGGCCGCGCGGGCGAATCCGCGGGGCGTGCCGCTTGCCATCAAGGACCTGATCAACGTGGCGGGGCAGCCCTGCACGTGCGGGTCGAAGATCCTCCGGGGCTACACGAGCCCGTACGACGCGACGGTCGTCAGGAACGTCAAGAAGGCGGATTTCATCTGCGCCGGGCGCGTGAACATGGACGAGTTCGCGATGGGGTCCTCCACGGAGAACTCGGCGCTGGGCGTGACGCGCAACCCCTACGACACGACGCGCGTGCCGGGCGGCAGTTCGGGCGGCAGCGCGGCGGCGGTCGGCGGGGATCTCTGCCTGGCGGCGTTGGGTACGGACACGGGCGGGTCCATCCGCCAGCCCGCGAGTTTCTGCAACTGCGTGGGCGTGAAGCCGTCCTACGGCCGGGTGTCGCGCTTCGGCGTGACGGCGTTCGCCTCTTCGCTCGACCAGGTGGGCCCGATGACGAAGAGCGTCGAGGACGCGGCGATTCTGCTGCAGGCGCTCGCGGGGCATGACGAGATGGACGGCACGACGCCCGACGCGCCCGTGCCGGACTATCTGGCGGCCCTGGAAGGGGCTTCGCTCAAGGGCGTCAGGCTGGGACTGCCGAAAGAGTATTTCATCGACGGCATGGACGCCGACGTGAAGCGCATCACGGAGGAGGCCATCGGAAAGTGCGCGGCGGCGGGGGCGGAAATCGTCGACGTCTCCCTGCCGCATACCGACTATGCGATGGCGGTCTACTACATCGTGGCGCCGGCGGAGGCGAGCGCGAACCTGGCCCGTTTCGACGGCGTGCGCTACGGCCACCGGTCGGACAGGAGCGACACGGTGTTCGACCTCTACGCGCGCAGCCGCGCCGAGGGGTTCGGTCCCGAGGTGAAGCGCCGCATCATCATGGGCACCTACGTGCTGTCGAGCGGCTACTACGACGCCTACTACGGGCGGGCGCAGAAGGTCCGCACGCTGATCCGCCGCGATTTCGAGGCGGCGTTCCGGCAGGTCGACGCGCTGCTGACGCCGGTGGCGCCGACGCCGGCGTTCAAGCTGGGCGAGGTCCAGGACCCGCTGACGATGTATCTGAACGACCTGTTCACGATCCCGTGCGCGCTCGCGGGCACCTGCGCGGCCAGCGTGCCGGCGGGATGGGCGGCGCGGGACGGCGCGCGCCTCCCCGTGGGGGTGCAGTTCATCTGCGACGCCTTCCGCGAGGACCGGCTGCTTGCCATCGCCCGGGCGTTCGAGGAGGTCCGGGAATGACCGCCCGCCTGCTGCGTCTGGCCGGGGCGGCCGCCGCCGTTCCCCTCGCCGCGGCGGGGGCGATTTCCGCGCCCGCCATCACGAACGTCGCGACTTTCGCCGTGCAGGTGACGAACCAGATGTTCCTCGCGGTGAGTCCGCTCACGAACGACCCCTTCGCCGTGCAGGCGCCGTATGCCACGAACGTGGTGGCGAACGCCCTGGCGACGACGAACGCCGTCACGGAGACGGGGACGTCGACGAACGTCCCCTCTCTGCTCCTGATCGACACGAACCGGCTCGACAAGGCGGTCGCCGCCGCCGTGAAGAAGGCCGCGGCCGACGTGGCCGCCGCCGCCGCCGCGAGCGAAACGGCGCTCCGCGCCCGGCGGGTCGACACGCGCTCCTTCCCGCTCCGCCACGCGTCGGCGACGGAGGTGGCCGAACGCATCAACGCGATGTGGAGCGGCGATTTCGGCCTCGGGTGGAAGCTCGATAAGGTGGCGCAGGCGTTCAGCGACGCCAACGTGGTGATGGTGACCGCGCCGGGCGTGGTGCTGGACGCCTGCGAGCGGGTCGTGCGCGACGTGGACGTCGAGACGCGCCAGGTCTACGTCGAGGCGCGCTTCGTGGAGCTTTCCAACAACGCGTCGCACAAGCTCGGCATCGACTGGCGGATGCTCGACGGCATGCATGGCGTCGTGAGCATGAACACGTCCTTCGACCAGCGGCGCATGGTGGGCGTGCAGAGCGTCGTCGAGGACGGCAGCACGACGAAGACCACCTACGGCGACGGCGGCATCGGCCGCGCGAACCTGTCGCGCGTGCAGGGCACGATCGGCATGAGCGACCTCTACGTCATCCTGCGCGCCCTGGAGGCGAGCGAGGACGCGCGGACCTTCTCCAACCCCAAGATCATCGTCGCGTCCGGCCGGAAGGCGACGGTCGACATGACGACGAAGTATCCGAACGTGACGATCGCCGTCAAGAAGACGATCAACGACAACTCCACGTCGGTCGACCTCGACATGAAGATGGCCGCCATCCCCGGCGAGGACAAGATGATGTTCGCCAAGGAGGCGTTCTTCAGCTGGGGCATTTCGCTGGAGGTCACGCCGCGCGTCGGCGCCGATGGCCTGATCCACGTCGAGATCGTGCCGACCGTGAGCGCGAAGACCGACGAGGTCTCCGCCGGCAGCGGCGATGCCGATTCCGACTCCTACTCCGCCCGCTATCCCGTCATCGAGGTGCAGCGTCTCGTCACTGAGTTCAACATGGCCAGCGGGTCCACCGCCGTGATCGGCGGCCTCTCGCGGACCATCGAGACGCAGATGGACAACGGCATCCCCTGGCTGCGCGACTGGTGGTGGATCGGCCCGCGCCTCTTCGGCTCGAAGGTGCGCGTCAAGGAGCAGAAGGAGATTCTCGTCTTCGTGACGGTCGGACTGGTCGACGCGCGCGAGATCAAGGAGGATGTCGGCCTGCCGAAGAACGCCGTGCTGGGCCGCCAGTTCACCGAGGGCATTCTCCACGAACCCGGCGACCGCATCCGCCAGGGCATCCGCGGCATGGATTCGCTCGATCTGCGCTCCCTGGAGGACCAGGCGCACGATCCGCGCCGCACGAACCGCACGGTCGTCGTGCGCGGCGAGATCGAGCGCCTCAAGCGCCGGATCGACGAGCGGCTGCGCCGGCTGGACGGCGCGGCCGAGACGGCCGACGGCGCGTCCGGCCGGTCCGGCGACCCCCAACACGAAGAGAACGAGTGAAGACCATGGAATTCGAAACCAACATCGGACTTGAGACGCACGTCCAACTGAAGACGCGCACGAAGATGTTCTGCGGCTGTCTGCTGCAGACGGGCTGCGAGCCGAATACGAACACGTGTCCCGTCTGCCTGGGCTATCCGGGGGCCCTGCCGGTCATGAACAGGGAGGCCGTCAGGCTGACGGTCATGAGCGGGCTGATGCTCGGCAGCACGATCAACCGGCACGCCACCTTCGACCGCAAGAACTACTTCTATCCCGACATGGCGAAGGACTACCAGATCTCCGAGAACGGCAACCCCCTGTGCCTCGGCGGCGGCGTGGAGATCACGAAGGCGGACGGCACGAGGAAGTTCATCCGCATCAACCACATCCACCTGGAAGAGGACGCGGCGAAAATCAACCACTACGCGACGACGTCGGGGGTGGATTTCAACCGCGGCGGCACGCCGCTGATGGAGATTGTCGGCGAGCCGGACCTCTCCGACGCGGACGAGACGATCGCCTACCTGACGGCGCTCAGGGAACTGCTCGTCTACGCGGGCGTTTCGGACTGCAATCTCGAAGAAGGCAACATGCGCTCCGACGTGAACATCTCGATCCGCCCCGTCGGCGCGGAGCGGCTGGGCACGAAGGTCGAGATCAAGAACATGAATTCCTTCGGCAACATCCATGCGGCCCTCGAATACGAGGCGCGCCGCCAGCGGGACTGCCTGGCCCATTCGATTCCCATTGTCCAGGAAACGCGCCGGTGGGACCCGGAGTCCCTGGAGACGGTCGCGATGCGCTCGAAGGAGAACGCCCACGACTACCGCTACTTCCCCGAGCCCGATCTGGTGCCCGTGGAGCTTTCGGAGGATCTCGTCGCGAGCTGGCGCAACCTGCTGCCGGAGAAACCGGAGGCCCGCCGCGCCCGCATGGTCGAGCAGTACGGCATCGCCGAATACGACGCCGGCGTCCTGTCGCGGCACAAGGCGAACGCCGACTACTTCGAGGCGGCGGCGCAGGGCCTCGACAAGAAGACGGCGAAACTGCTCTGCAACCTGTTCATGGGCGACGTTTTGGCGCTGCTGAACGCCTCGGGCAAGGCAATCGGCGAATGCGCCCTGACGCCCGAGGCGCTGCGCGCGCTGATTTCGCTGTCCGCCCGGGGCACGATCAACGGCCCGACGCTCAAGGAGCTGCTGCCGGAGCTCTTCGAACGCGGCGGCGATCCCGAAGCCATCGTGAAGGAACGCGGCCTGGGCGCCGTCTCCGACGCGGCGGCGCTGGAGGCCTACGTCGACCGGGCGATTGCCGCCAATCCGGGACCGGTGGCGGACTTCAAGGCCGGCAAGAAGGCGGCGGCGGGTTTCTTCGTCGGCCAGGTCATGAAGCTTTCCGGCGGCAAGGCCGATCCGAAGATCGTCGGTCCGCTGGTGGCCCGGAAACTGGCCGCGTTGTAGGCGCGGCTCGCGGGACGCATGGGAAATCGAGGAGAAGACGCATGAAGATTCTGGTTGTGGGAAGCGGCGGGCGCGAGCACGCCATCACGTGGCGTCTGGCGCAGGACGCGGAGCGGCACGAGCTGTTCTGCGCGCCGGGCAATGCGGGCACGGCGGCGTTGGCGACGAACCTGGCGCTGGACGCCGAGGACGTGGAAGGCCTCGTCGCGTGGGCGCGGGCGAACCGGCCCGACCTCGTGGTCGTCGGTCCCGAAGCCCCGCTCTGCAAGGGGCTGGTCGACGCGCTGGACGCGGCCGGCGTGACGGCGTTCGGACCGGTCCGGGCCGGCGCGCGCATGGAAGGCTCGAAGCGGTTCGCGAAGGCCGTCATGGAGGCCGCCGGCGTGCCGACAGGGCGGGCCCGGACGTTTACGGACGCGGCGGCGGCCAAGGCCGCGCTGCCGGACTGGGGCCTGCCCGTCGTCATCAAGGCCGATGGCCTGGCGGCGGGCAAGGGCGTGGTGGTCGCGGAAACGGCGGAACAGGCCGAGGCGGCAATCGACGACATGCTCGTGGGCAACAAGTTCGGCGCGGCGGGCGCCGAGGTCCTGATCGAGGAGTTTCTCGAAGGCGAGGAGTGCTCGATCCTGGCGCTCGTCGACGGCGAGACGGCCGTGCTGCTGCCGAGTTCGCAGGACCACAAGCGCGTGTTCGACGGCGACCGGGGGCCGAACACGGGCGGCATGGGCGCCTACTCGCCGGCGCCGGTCGTATCCGCCGACATGCTGCCCGAAATCAAGGAGAAGATCATCCTGCCGGTCGTCCGCGAACTGAAGAAGCGCGGCATCGTCTACCGCGGCGTGCTCTATGCGGGGCTGATGGTCACGCCCGCGGGCGGCAGGCTGGCCCGGAGCGGCTCGCCGGTCAACGTGGTCGAATTCAACGCGCGCTTTGGCGATCCGGAGACGGAGGCGGTGCTGCCCCGCCTGGGCGGCAACTTCGCCGAAACGCTTCTCCACGTGGCGACGGGCTGCCTGAAGGACGCCGACGTGGTCGTGAAGCCGGAGGCGGCGGCGACCGTGATCGTCGCGTCCGGCGGCTATCCGGGCGGCTACGCCAAGGGCAAGGCCATCTCCGGTCTGGACGACGCGGCGGCGGCGGGCGCGACGGTGTTCCATTGCGGCACGGCGGTGCGCGACGGACGGGTCGTGACGGCGGGCGGCCGCGTGCTGAGCGTGACGGGCCTGGGCGCCGACTTGCGCACGGCCGTCGACGTGGCCTATGCGGGCGTGGCGAAAATCGCCTTCGACGGCGCGTTTTCGCGGAAGGACATCGCCCATCGGGCATTTGAACGCTAGGGTGGGGCGATGTGGTTTCTCCGCTATCTGAAGTCCTCGGTCGGGGGCAAGCAGTCGATGGGCGCGGCCGGCGCGGCGCTCGTGGCCTTTCTGGTCGGCCATCTGCTGGGCAACCTGCAGCTGCTCAATCCGGATCCCGCGGCGGCGCAGGCGGCCTATAACGCCTACACGAAGTTCCTGACGGGATTGAAGCCGCTCATCTGGTTCGTCGAAGCCGGCATCGCCGGCGTCTTCGCGTGGCACGTCGCCTTTGCGACCGGGCTGAAGCTCCGGAACCGCAAGGCCGCGGGCCCGCGCCGCTATGCGGTCGCGGCCGCGGTGGGGCCGTCGACGCCGGCGTCCTACACGATGTACGGCTCGGGCCTGGTCATCCTCCTGTTCGTCGTGCTGCATCTGGCCGTCTTCAAGTTCGGGACCTGCTATCTGTACCGGGACGCGGACGGCGAACTGGTCCGCGACATGTGGCTGACGACGGTCCTGTTCTTCGGCAATCCCGTCTACACGGCGCTTTACGTCCTGGCGCTGCTGGTCGTCGGTGCCCATCTGTTCCACGCGATTCCCTCGCTCTTCCGCACGTTTGGCCTCGATCATCCGAAATGGACGCCGGCGTTTGCCCTGTGCGGCTGGCTGCTGGCGGTTGCGCTGGGACTCGGTTTCGCCGGCACGGCGGCCGGCACGTGCGCGCTCGCGCATACGGCGGCCGGCCAGGCGCAGATCCGGAAGGCGCTGGGCGACCAGCCGGGCCTGGCGCGACTGAAGAACGCGGAGAACTCGACACCATGACTCTCGATTCCAAGATTCCGTCCGGTCCGCTGGAGGAGAAGTGGACGCGGTACCAGCGCGAACTCAAGCTCGTCAACCCCGCGAACCGGCGCAAGTTCACCGTGATCGTCGTCGGCACGGGCCTGGCGGGCGGCAGCGCCGCGGCGACGCTGGCCGAGCTCGGCTACAACGTCAAGAGCTTCTGCATCCAGGATTCGCCCCGGCGCGCGCACTCGATTGCGGCGCAGGGCGGCATCAATGCGGCGAAGAACTACAAGAACGACGGCGACAGCGTCTACCGGCTGTTCTACGACACGATCAAGGGCGGCGACTTCCGCGCGCGCGAGGCGAACGTCTACCGGCTGGCGGAGAACTCGAACCGCATCATCGACCAGTGCGTGGCGCAGGGCGTTCCGTTCGGCCGCGAATACGGCGGGCAGCTGGACAACCGCTCCTTTGGCGGCGCGCAGGTGTCCCGCACGTTCTACGCGCGCGGCCAAACGGGCCAGCAGCTGCTGCTGGGCGCCTACCAGGCGATGATGCGGCAGGTGGCGGCCGGCCGGGTGACGGTCTATGCGCGCCGCGAGATGCTGGACCTCGTTCTCGTCGACGGCAAGGCGCGCGGCATCATCGTCCGCAACCTGACGACCGGCGCGCTTGAGAGCCATGCGGCTCACGCCGTGTGCCTGTGCACGGGCGGCTACGGCAACGTCTACTTCCTGTCGACGAACGCGCAGAGCTCGAACGTGTCGGCGGCCTTCCGCGCGTACAAGCGCGGCGCGCTGTTCGCGAATCCCTGCTACACGCAGATCCATCCCACCTGCATCCCGCGCCACGGCGACCTGCAGTCCAAGCTGACGCTGATGAGCGAATCGCTCCGCAACGACGGGCGCATCTGGGTGCCGCGCCGGAAAGGCGACGCGCGCGCGCCGCAGGACATTCCGGAGGCCGAGCGCTACTACTACCTTGAGGAGAAGTATCCGAGCTTCGGCAATCTCGTGCCGCGCGACGTGGCCAGCCGCAACGCCAAGCAGGTCTGCGATGCGGGCATGGGCGTGGGCGACACGAAGCGGGCCGTCTATCTCGACTTCTCGGAGGCGATCGCGCGCCTGGGCGAGTCCGGCGTGTCGGCCCGATACGGCAACCTCTTCCAGATGTACGAGAAGATCACGGGCGAGAATCCGTACAGGACGCCGATGCGCATTTTCCCGGCCATCCACTACACGATGGGCGGGCTGTGGGTCGACTACGATCTGATGAGCACGATTCCGGGCTGCTTCGTGCTCGGCGAGGCGAACTTCTCCGACCACGGCGCGAACCGGCTGGGCGCTTCGGCGCTGATGCAGGGGCTGTCGGACGGCTATTTCGTCATCCCCTACACGCTGGGCGGCTATCTGGCCTCGACGGCGCTGCCGCGGGTTTCGACGGACGCCGCGCCGTTCACGGACGCGCTGAAGCAGGCCGACGAACGGATCCGCAGGCTGCTGTCCGTCAAAGGCCACCGCACCGTCCGCGAATTCCACCGCGAACTGGGCGGCATCCTCTGGGAGCACGTGGGCATGGCGCGGAACCGGGCCGGACTGGAGAAGGCCCTGGCGCAGATTCCCGCGCTGCGCGACGAGTTCTGGCACGACGTGAACGTCCTGGGCGACGCGCAGTCGTTCAACCAGAACCTGGAGAACGCGGGCCGCGTGGCCGACTTCCTCGAATTCGCGGAAGTGCTGGCGCTCGACGCGCTGCATCGCGAAGAGTCGTGCGGCGGCCATTTCCGCGAGGAGAGCCAGACGCCCGAAGGCGAGGCGAAGCGCGACGACGAGAATTTCTGCTACGTGGGCGCATGGGCGTACAGGGGCGAGGGCCGGAAGCCCGAACTCGCCAAGGAACCGCTGTCCTTTGAAAACGTCCACCTCGCCACAAGGAGCTACAAGTAATGAACGTCACCGTTAGAATGTGGCGCCAGAAGGACGCTTCGTCTCCGGGCGCCTTCGAGACGGAAGAGGTCGGGGACGTTTCGCCCGACATGTCCCTGCTGGACATGCTGGACGTGATGAACGAACGGCGCATGAAGCGCGGCGTCGAGCCGATCGCCTTCGACCACGACTGCCGCGAGGGCATTTGCGGCACGTGCTCGCTCGTCGTCAACGGCGTGCCGCACGGCCGCGACTACGGCACGACGACCTGCCAGCTGCACATGCGCCTGTTCAAGGACGGCGACACGATCACGGTCGAGCCGTTCCGGTCCGCCGCGTTCCCGGTCGTGCGCGACTGCGTGATCGACCGCAGCGCCTTCGACCGCATCATCCAGGCGGGCGGCTACGTGAGCGTGAACACGGGCGCGGCGCCGGATGCCGCCGTGACGCCGGTCGCGAAGGAGGAGGCCGACCGCGCGTTCGACGCGGCGGCCTGCATCGGCTGCGGCGCCTGCGTGGCGGCGTGCCCGAACGCGTCGGCCATGCTGTTCGCCGCGGCGAAGATCGGCCACCTGGCGAATCTGCCGCAGGGCCGCGTCGAGGCGAACCGCCGCGTGCTGGCCATGGTCAGGCAGATGGACGCGGAAGGCTTCGGCGGCTGCACCAACGTCCGCGCCTGCGAGGCGGCGTGCCCGAAGGGCATTTCCGTGCGCAACATCGCGCAGATGAACCGCCACTACCTGCGCGCCGCCGCCTGGCACGACGAAAAGGTGTATGGGACGAAGGCGTAGGCCGGAGGCCGCACGGCGGAAATCGAGGTGAAAGAAAATGGAAATATCCCAGTTCTGTGAATTCTTCATGCTGTTCGCATTCGGCTTTTCGTGGCCGTTTGCAATCGTCCGCACGTACCGGGCCGGACACGGCGGCGCGGGCGTGGCCGGCAAGAGCCCGATGTTCATGCTCGTCGTGCTGCTCGGCTACGTGGGCGGAATCTGCGCGCGGCTGCTGGACGCGATTCCCGGCAACGACTGGCTGTGCATCGTCTACGCCATCGACATGGTTCTCGTGTCGACGGACCTGGCGCTCTATTGCCACTACCGGAACAAGGCGGTCCGCTGACGAAGGGCGCGCGCATTTTTTTTCTACGAGAGGAGCAGCAAATGGATTCAGACAGACCCGTGGTTGGCATCGTGATGGGCAGCGACAGCGACTGGCCGCTCGTCCAGAAGGCCTGTGAGACGCTGGACAAGTTTGGCGTGCCGTATGAAACGCGGGTGATCAGCGCCCATCGCACCCCGGAAGAGGCGCTTGCGTATTCCAGGACGGCGGAAGAGCGCGGCCTCAAGGTGATCGTCGCGGCGGCGGGCGGCGCGGCGCATCTGGGCGGCGTGCTGGCGGCCGGCACGGTTCTGCCGGTCATCGGCATCCCGGTGGCGGGCGGCGCGCTGAACGGCCTGGACGCGCTGTACGCGACGGTCCAGATGCCGTCGGGCGTGCCGGTGGCGACGGTGGCCGTGGGATCTGCGGGGCCGGCGAACGCGGCGTTGCTGGCCGTCCAGATCCTGGGAACGGCCGATGCCGGCCTGCGCGCGAAGTACCGGGCGCACAAGGACGAGCTTCGGGCCAAGGTCGCCAAGGCCAACGCCCGGATCCACGCCTGAGAACGGGCCGATGAAGCTGCGGGTGCTGGCAAGCGGTTCGGGGGGGAACGCCCTTTGCGTGCAAAGCGGGACGACGCTCGCCCTGCTCGATTGCGGCTTGAGCTGCCGCGAACTTGAACGGCGGATGGCGGTCTGCGGCATCGACGTCCGCGCCGTCTCCGCCGTCCTCTTCACGCACAACCATTCCGACCACTATGCCGGACTGGAGACGTTCCACGGCCGCCATCCGGCCGTTCCGCTCTTCGCCAACGGCCTGACGGCGGACGCCATCGCGGCGCGCACGGGCGTCCACGACGGCTGGTGCGTGTTCGAGACGGCCGAACCGTTTGGGCTGGGCGCCTTGACGGTGACGACGTTTTCGCTTTCCCACGATGCGACGGATCCCGTCGGCTATCTGTTCGACGACGGGACGTCGCGGCTGTTCGTGGGAACGGACATGGGGATCGCCACCGACCCCGTCAAGGAGGCGCTGTGCCGGGCAACCTGCGCGGTGCTGGAGTCCAACCACGACGTCGAACTGCTCCAGCGCTCGGGCCGCGCGCCCGCGCTGATCCGGCGGATTCTGGGACGGAGCGGGCATCTGTCGAACCGGGACGCGGCGGACGTCATCCGCGAGGTCGCCCCTTCCGGATTGAAGATCCTGCTTCTGGCGCATTTGTCGGAAGACTGCAACCGGCCCCATCTGGCCGAGGCGGCCTCCCGTGCGGCGCTGGCGGAAATCGGCCGTCCCGACGTCGTTCTGGCCACTTTGAGCCAGCACGAACCCAGCACCCTGTACGCGTTCTGAGCCGTTGCCCGTCGCGGCGGCCCGTTCCCGTGCCGCCCCTGCCGGAACGGATCGCCACGCCCGCGGCCGTGGCGGGCGGATTGCCGCCGCGGCGATTTTGTGCTATAATGGCCGCTTCATGGAAAAAATCGATTTGGCAATGCAGAAAGCCGCGGTCCTGACGGAGGCTCTGCCCTACATCCAGGACTTCAGCGGCGCGACCGTGCTCGTGAAGGTGGGCGGTTCCGTGATGGAGAGCGAAACGAATCTCGTTTCGCTTCTGGCGGACGTCGCTTTCATGGACGCGGTGGGCATGCACGTGGTCGTCGTGCACGGTGGCGGCAAGGCCATTTCCCGCGCCCTGAAGGAAAGCGGGATCGAACCCCGGTTCGTCGACGGGCTGCGCGTGACCGACGAGGCGACAATGGAAATCGTGCGCCGCACGCTGAACAACGAGGTGAATTCGTCGCTGGTGCGCCTGCTCCAGCAGATGAAGGCCAATGCGCGCCCGCTGCACGGCAACTGGATGTTCACGGCCGAAAAGATCACGGCGCCCGACCGCGGGTACGTCGGCGAGCCGGTCGGCGTGGACGCGCGCGCCGTCCGCGAGATGCTCGACGCCGGCATCATCCCCGTGGTGACGCCGCTCGGAACGGGGCGCGACGGCCACCTCTACAACATCAATGCCGACAGCGCCGCCGCCGCCCTCGCGAAAGCGCTGAAGGTCCGCAAGTTCGCCGTCGTGTCGGACGTGCCCGGGCTGCTCCGGGACCCGTCCGACCCGAAGACGCTGCTGACGACGCTCCACCTCTCCAGCGTCGCCCGGCTGAAGGCGGAGGGCGTCATCGCCGGCGGCATGCTGCCGAAGATCGAAGGCTGCGAGGACGCCATCCGCGCCGGCGTGAGCAAGGTCCATCTGGTCGACGGACGCATGCCCCACTCGCTTTTGTTGGAAATATTCACCCGCGAGGGTGTTGGAACGGAGATCACGGAATGAGCAAGAGCACTGAACTCGCTGAAGACTACAAGAAGTACCTGATGCCGACCTATTCGCCGGCGCTGGTTCTCGCCAAGGCCAAGGGGTCGCGCGTCTACACGCCCGAGAACACCCAGTACTACGATCTGACGAGCGGCATCGGCTGCCACAACGTGGGCCACTGCACGGAAGGCGTGGTGAAGGCCATCGTGGAACAGGCCGCCCGGCTCGGCCACTGCTCCAATCTCTTCATCAGCGAGCCCCAGGTCCAGCTCGCGAAGAAGCTCGTCCAGATTTCCGGGCTTGACGGCAAGGTGTTCTTCTGCAATTCGGGCGCCGAGGCGAACGAGGCCGCGCTCAAGCTCGTCCGCAAGTGGGGCGCCGGGAGCGGGCGCTACGAAGTGGTCACGATGCGCAACAGCTTCCACGGCCGCACGCTGGCCACGCTGACGGCGACGGGCCAGAGCTGGTGCCAGCAGGGCTACGAGCCGCTGCCGGTCGGTTTTGCGTACGCCGATTTCAACGACATCGAGAGCGTCCGGGCCGCCGTGACGGACAAGACGGTGGCCATCATGCTTGAGGCCGTGCAGGGCGAAGGCGGCGTGATGCCGGCGACGGCCGAGTTCATGGCGGGCGTGCGCGCGCTCTGCGACGAGAAGAACCTCGTCATGATCTGCGACGAAGTCCAGTGCGGCATGGGCCGCACGGGCAAATGGTGGGGCTGGCAGAACTTCGGCGTCAAGCCGGACCTCTTCACCTGCGCGAAGGCCATTGCGGACGGCGTGCCGATGGGCGCGCTCGTCTCGAACGCGAAATTCGCGGACGTCTTCACGCCCGGCAGCCACGCGTCGACGTTCGGCGGCAATCCGCTCGCCTGCGCCGCGGCGCTCGCGACGATCCGGATCATCGAGGAGGAGAACCTGCTCGACGCGGCCGTCCGGAAAGGCGAGCTCCTGATGGAGTCGCTGAAGGCGTTCGCCGAGAAGTACGACCAGGTTCTCGACGTGCGCGGCATCGGCCTGATGCTGGGCATGGTGGTCGACGGCGATCCCAAGGCCGTCGTCGGGAAGTTCCGCGACTACAACGTCCTCGCCCTCACGGCGGGCGACAACGTGGTGCGCTTCCTGCCGACGCTGTCGATGAAGGAGGCCAATATCGAGCAGGCCGTCGAGATGATGGCCGAGGCGCTCGACGAACTTTGGGCCGGCGAAGCCGAGTAGAATTTCCTGATCTGCAAACGAGGAACGTGCAAAATGAAATTGGAAGACCTGAAGGGCAAGACCGTCGGCGTGTGCGTGTCGGGCGGTCTCGATTCGAAAACGATCTGCTGCGTGCTGCTTGACGCGGGCGTCAAGGTGAAGGCGTTCAGCGCGAACGTCGGCCAGCCCGACGAAAAGGACATCAACGACATCAAGAAGAAGATGGCGCCCACGGGCGTCGAGACGACGATCGTCGACGTGACGAAGGCGATGGCCGACATCTGCTTCGAGACGGTCAAGTGCCAGGCCATGTACGACGGCGGCTACTGGAACTCGACGGGCATCGCCCGCGCGGTGACGGTCCAGGCGCTGCTTCCCGCGATGAAGAAGGCCGGCTGCACGGTGCTCGTCCACGGCGCGACGGGCCGCGGCAACGACCAGATGCGCTTCGAGCGCTACACGAACGTGCTCGACCCGAAGTTCGGCGTGTACGCCCCGTGGCGCGACAGCGAACTGCTGAAGCGCTTCCCGGGCCGCACGGAGATGGTCGCGTTCCTCGCCGCGCGCGGCATCACGGCGTTCGTCGGCACGAAGAAGAAATATTCGACGGACGCGAACCTCGCCGGGCTTTCCCACGAGGCGGAGGATCTCGAATCGATGGAGACCTCAATGCGCATCGTGAAGCCCACGATGGGCGTGTGGCCGGAAAAGGCGCCGAACAAGGTCGAGAAGGTGACGCTCTCGTTCGCGAAGGGCCGCTGCACGGCCGTCAACGGCAGGAAGCTGTCGCCGTTCGACATCATGCTCGAACTGAACAAGATCGGCGGCCGCAACGGCATCGGCATGAAGCACGCGCTCGAAAACCGCATCATCGGAACGAAGAGCCGCGGCGTCTACGAGGCGCCCGGCATGGAGGTGCTCAGCTGGGGTCTCAAGTACATCTACGAGGGCATCATGGACCGTCGCTCGACGCTCCTCTTCCAGCAGCTCTCCAAGCTCGTGAGCGACCAGATCTACGATGGCCGCTGGTTCGACCCCGCCACCCGGGCGGCCCGCGCGGCCATCCAGGTGTGGGCGGACAAGGCGACGGCGGACGTCACGCTGGGCCTCTACAAGGGCAACATCTTCTTCGAGGCGCTCACCGGCCTCAAGGCGACGATCTACAACGAGGCCGACAGTTCGATGGAAGCCTCCAACGGCCTGAATCCGCACAGTTCGCAGGGATTCGCGGAAATCCAGTCCGTCGAGGCGAAGATGCTCGCGAAGTCCGGCCAGATCAGCGTGAAGTGATGAGAAGCCTTCTTCTTGGCGTCTGCCTGTTGTCCTCCGCCGCGCTCTTTTCGGAGACGGCGGAGGTCCGCATTTTCCGGGGTACCGCGAAAAAGACCGTGGCGTGCGACGTCCGGACGATCGAACTGGAGCCGCTGCCCGCGAACGGCTGGCGCGCGACGTTCCCCAAAGGCGAGATCCCGGCCGACGCCTGGGCCGTGGACGTCGTGCCGGCGTTCATGAAGGCCCGCAAGGGCGACGACGGCTATTGGATCCAGGCGCGCGGGACCTACGGCCGCCTGGACAAGGACGACGGCGTCTACGCGAAAAGCCGGCAGCTGATGCCGATTTTCGGCCTGAAGCGGGGCGACCGGCTCTGGTACGGACACGTGAAGACGTGGCGGTTCGACTACGACTTCACCGCCGCGGCGAAGAAGGGCGCCTACGAGGTCTTCCCGCGGTTCCGGTGCGACCGGGTCAAGGCGTTCTTCCCCGGATTCTACAACGACATCGTCGTGGAGTACCATCCGCTGACGGGCGCGGCGGCCGACTACAACGGCCTGGCGCACGCCTATCGCCGGTACCAGCTGGCGCGCGGCGCGGTGCGCACGATCAAGGACCGCGTCAAGGACAGTCCGGAACTCGACTATCTGTGCGACGCGATCGTCGTGCGCATTCAGACGCATGCCGCGAAGCCGATTCCCGACGCCAAGGACCCCAAGCTCTTCTTCCGGCAGGGCGAAGAGCCGCCCGTGGTCGTCCACATGCCCTTTGGCGTGACGGAGGAGTTTCTCCAGGCGCTGAAGGACGCGGGCGTGGACAAACTGTCCATCTGCTCGGCCGGCTGGCAGGACGGCGGCTACGACGGGCGCGTCCCCGGCCATTTCCCCGTCGGCGCCGAGGCCGGCGGCGCGGCGGCGTTCCGGCGGCTGATCGGAAAGGCGAAGGCGCTGGGCTACCAGTTCGCGCTCCACGCCTCCAATACGGACGGCTACCTGTGTTCGCGCCGGTGGGACGCGGATTGGGTCTGCAAGCGGGCGGACGGCGCGCTGGACATGGGCGGCCTCTGGGCCGGCGGCCAGTGCTACTGGGTGTGCCAGAAATGCGCGTGGGAACGCTGGCTGCCGCAGGAGATGAAGGAGATGGCGGCGCTCGGCATTCGCGGCCCGCACTACATCGACGTCTATTCCGCGACCTATCCCCAGCGCTGCGGCGACCCGAAGCATCCCTGCACGCCGGAGCAGATGGCCGAATTCCAGAACCGGATCCTGGCCGAGGGGCGGCGCCTGATGGGCGGCGCGGCGAGCGAAAGCGGCTACGACCACGTGGCCGGCAATCTCGACTACATCAACTATGTCGAGCGCGATCTCAAGGAGCTGGCCGAGGGGAAACTGCCGCCGCTGGCGACGGGCGTCTTCCCGGTGTGGGAGCTCGTCTACCACGGCATCATCCTCTACACGTCCGATCGCTGGTGCCAGAACCACACGCGCGGCAAATGCCTGTACAAGCTGGAGAAGAGCGGCGATCCGCGGTGGATGGAAGGCGATGGCGTCGAAGATCCGCGCGTGGCGCTCAAGATCGTCGAATTCGGCGGCCGCCCGATCTTCTACACCTGCAAGTTCGCCGACGTGCCGCGCATCAGGCGGGCGTGGGACGAGTTCGTGCCGGTCCGCCACCTCCAGAGGGAGCAGATGGTGCGCCACGACGCGCTGGCCGACCAGGTCTTCCTGACGTCGTTCGGCGACGGCTCGAAGATCGTCTCGAACTACGGCGCGGACGCCTACGACTACCACGGCGAGACCGTCAAGCCGCTGTCCTACCTCCTTGTCAACCCGAACGGTCCGCCGTTCCGTCCGCAGTGACGCGCCGGCCCGCTTTTGCTAGAATGTGCCCATGAACTTCTCGGCCACGTTTGGCCGCCTGGACTGGGTGGCCGTCATCGCGTTCTTCGGGATCGTCGTGGGCATCGCGTTGCGGTGTTCGCGGCGGGCGGGGGCCGACGCCAGGGACTTCTTCCTGTCGGGGCGATCCATGCCCTGGTGGCTCATCGGCATTTCGATGAGCGCGGCGACCACGTCCACGAACAGCGCGAACATGTTCACGCAGTTCATCCGCGAGGACGGCCTGGCGGCGAACTGGAAATGGTGGGCGTTCCTGCTGACGGGGCTGATGACCGTCTTCGTCTACGCGCGGCTGTGGGTGCGCAGCGGCGCGAAGACGGACGTCGAGTTCTACGAACTGCGCTACGGCGGCCGGGCGGCGGCGTTTCTGCGCGGGTTCCGGTCCATCTACCTCGGGGTGGTCTTCAACACGATCTCCACGGGGCTGGTGCTCCTGGGCGCCATCAAGATCGGGCAGACGATGCTGGGGCTCGAACCCTGGGTCATCCTGCTCGTCACGGCGGCGGCGTCGATCGTCTATTCCGCCATCGGCGGCCTGCGCGGCGCCGTCTACACGGACTTCTTCCTCTTCGCGATCGTGATGGTCGGCGCCTTCGTGGCGCTTCACTACGCGCTCGCGCTGCCGGAAGTGGGCGGCTTCGCGGCGCTGATGGCGCATCCGGCGGTCAGGGCGAAGCTCGACTTCTTCCCGTCGCCCGACAATGCGGACCTCTTCATCAGCGTCTTCGCGATTCCCGTGGCCGTCCAGTGGTGGAACGTGTGGTATCCCGGCAGCGAGCCGGGCGGCGGCGGCTACATCGTCCAGCGCATGCTCTCGGCCCGGAGCGAGAACCATTGCGTGGCGGGCAGCGTGCTCTACAACGTGGTGAACTACGCGCTGCGCCCCTGGCCCTGGTATCTGGTGGCCTTCGCCTCGCTGATCGTCTTCCCCGACCTGGCCTCGCTCCAGAAGGCGTTCCCCCAGGTCGACCCGGCGCTCGTCAAGGGCGACATGGCCTATCCGGCCATGTTGACCTTCGTGCCGCGAAACGGCTGGTACGGCGTGACGGTGGCGGCCATGATGGGCGCGCTGTTTTCGACGGTCGCGGCCCATCTCACGATGGGCGCGAGCTACGTGGCGAACGATTTCTGGAAGCGCTTCCTGCGTCCGGCGGCCTCCGAGCGGGAACTGATTTGCGTCGGCCGCGTTTCGGTCGTCGTTCTGATGCTCGCCTCCTCGCTGCTGGCGCCGTGTCTGCAGAGCGCGGGAAAGGCGTTCAACCTCGTGCTGCAGGTGGGCGCCGGAACCGGCCTCCTCTTCCTCCTGCGCTGGTTCTGGATGCGCATTAACGCCTGGAGCGAAATCACGGCGATGGCGGTCAGCTTCCTGGTGGCGCTGTTCCTGAACCTCGTCTATCCGCTGTTCGGCGGGCCGGCGCTGAAGAGCTGGCACGTGCTGCTGATCGGCATGGCCGTGACGACGGCCGCGTGGGTGGGCGTGACGCTGGCGACGCGGCCGACGGACGCGGCCGTCGTCCGGGCGTTCCGCCAGGCGGTCCGCGCGCGCGGGCGCGACGTCGGCTGGGGGCTGGTCGCGATGGCGCTGGCCTCGCTCGGCGTGTACGCGCTCATGTTCAGCGTGGGCAGCTGCATCCGCGGCGACGGATTGCGCAGTCTCGTCCTGGCGGCCGTCGCCGCCGGCTCGGGCGTTCTTCTGGTGTTCGCCCTCAGACGGTACTGACCGTCCCGTTCCGGAGCGCGCATTTCCATTTCAACCTCCACTCGCAAACGACAAAGGAATCTGGCATGGCATATCTAGGCGATCTGACCGCGGCCGACGTCAAGGCCAAGGCGAAAGAACTCGGTGCGGACCTGGTGGGCATTGCGCCCATGAGCCGCTGGGAAGGCGTGGACAGGCAGAAAGACCCGCGCTACATCTTCCCCGGCGCGAAGTCGATGATCGTCTTCGCGTTCCGCATTCCGCGCGGTTCGCTGCGCGGCGTGGAGGAGGGCACGCACTTCCTCAACTACCAGTCGATGGGCTATGCGGCGCTCAACCAGATCTACGGTCCGATGGTCCTCTGGGGCATGTCGCAGTTCATGGAAGACCACGGCTACGAGGCGGTGCCGATGGCGAACGTCAACGGCGGCGACGCCGTGAACCCCGTCACGGGCAACTTCCGCAAGGGCTGGAGCCGGCCGGTGGCGCCCGGCAAGCCGTACCCGGACGTCTCGCCGGATTTCCGCGTGGCGGCCTATCTCGCCGGTCTCGGCGAATTCGGCTGGTCGCGCGTGTTCCTCACGCCGGAGTTCGGCCCGCGCCAGCGCTTCGCCATCATGCTCACGGACGCCGAACTTGAGCCGGACCCGATTTTCGAGGGCCGCATCTGCGACCGCTGCATGGAGTGCGTGAAGCACTGCCATGGCGGCGCGATCCATCCGACGGAAGCGGAGTCGTTCACGCTGGCGGGCCATGTGCAGACGTGGGGCCGGCACGACGAGGTCGCCTGCGCGCGGAGCTTCCGCTACGGCGGACTCGGCGAAGAGCTCAATCCGTTCGACGGCGACTATCCGCGCACGTTCGGCTACGGCCGCGCGACGGAAGGCAGCTGCGGCTGCGTGCGCGCCTGCATGGTCCATCTGGAGGCGAAGAAGAGGCTGGCGCGCGAATTCCGCGAGCCGTTCCGCAGTCCGGACTGGAAGCAGTGGACGATCGACCGCACGAAGAAGCCGGAACTCGAACCGTGGGTGGCCGAGGCGTTCCCGGGCAAGATCGAAGACCACGACGCCTACACGAACTACAACAAGAAGTCCAACTACGGTAGCGCCCGCGCGGCCGGCCTGACGGAGGCCTACGGCGTGCAGCCGCCCGAGGGCGCCATCCCCGGGCGGGACCGGCCGGAGGAGGCGGGCTACAATCCGCTGATCGACTGACCGCGGAGGGGAGGAAACCGAGCATGATGCTGGAAGAACTGACCGCCGCGGACGTCAAGGCCAAGGCGAAGGAACTGGGCGCCGATCTCGTGGGCATCTCCTCGATGGACCGCTGGGAGAACGCGCCGAAGCAGTGCGACCCGCGCTACATCTTCCCGCGCGCCCGCGCCATGGTGGTGCTGGCGTTCCGCATTCCGCGCGGCACGCTGCGCGGAATCGAGGAGGGCACGCGGTTCATCGACTACCCGTCGATGGGCTATGCGTCGCTCAACCAGGTCCAGGGCACGATGTGCCTGTGGCGTCTCGTGCGCTGGATGGAGGACCATGGATACGAGGCCATTCCGCAATTCAACGGCAACGGCGGCGAATCGATCAATCCCGTGACGGGCATGTTCCGCAAGGGGTGGAGCCGGCCCGTCGCGCCGGGCAAGCCGTATCCGGACGTGTTCGTCCATTTCCGCATCGCCGCCTATCTCGCCGGTCTCGGCGAGTTCGGCTGGTCGAAGGTGTTTCTGACCCCGCAGTTCGGGCCGCGCCAGCGCTTCGCCGTGATGTTCACGGACGCGCCGCTGGAACCGGACCCGATTTTCGAGGGTCACATCTGCGACCGCTGCAAGCTCTGCGTGAAAAACTGCCACGGCCGGGCGCTGTCGATGACGGAGAGCGTCCGGGTGACGCTGGCCGGGCACGTCCAGGAATGGGGCAAACTCGACGAGATGGCCTGCGAAGAGGGCCTTTTCGGCGGCAAGAAGCGCGAACTCAATCCGTTTGAGCGGGACTATCCGCGCCAATACGGCTACGGCCGCGCCATCGAAGGCGCCTGCGGGTGCATGCGCGCCTGCATGGTCCATCTCGAACAGCGCAAGAAGCTGCTCTGCACGTTCCGCAATCCGTTCCGCCAGCCCGGCCGCCGGCAATGGGAAATCGACCACTCCAAACCGTACGAGATCGACGCCGAGACGGCGGCGAAGTACGCGGGCCGGATGGAGGACCCGGACGTGATGGAGAAGAAGGAGGCGTGGATCTAGCATGACGTTCGCGGCAGGCTACCAGCATTTCGCCGACGGCGCGCCGTTCGGGGACGTCGTTCTCGCGCAGCCCGCCGTCGGGGAGGTCTACTTCCCGTGGCCGGACGAGCCGAGCGGACGCCCGGTTCTCGGCTACGAGGAGGAGGACGACCCCGAGGTGCTGATGGACAGTCTGCTCTTCGATCTGCGGCGGTTGCGCGCCGCGGGCGTGAAGCTCGATCTGCTCTTCAACGCGAACTGCTACGGCGCCGAGGCGATGAGCGTCGCGCTCGCGCGGCGCGTCCGGGCGATTCTCGGCGGCCTGGACGAGACGGGACTTCTGCCGGAAATCGTCACGACGGCGTCGCCCTTCGTCGCGGCGGAGGTCAAGAGGGCCTTCCCGTCCATCGACGTGCGCGCGTCGGTGAACATGCGCCTGACCACGATCCAGGCGATGGAGTATCTGGCGCCGCTCTTCGATTCCTATTGCCTGGGCCGCGACGTCCAGCGCCATCTGGAGACCGTGCGGGCGGTTCGCGCCTGGTGCGACGGCCGCGGCAAGAAACTCTGCCTGCTGGCGAATTCGGGGTGTTTGCGGAATTGCCCGTGGCAGACGTTCCACGACAACCTCGTCGCCCATTCGTCTGCGGCGCTCCGGCAGACGAACGTGAAGGGGTGGAGTCCGCATCTCTGCTGGACGCTCTACAAGTCGCCCGTCAATTTCCCCGAGATCCTGAAGGCCACGTGGATTCGTCCGGAAGACCTGCACCGCTACGAGGGGCTGGTGGACGTCGTCAAGCTGGCCACGCGCCAGCACGCGAATCCCGGCATGGTGATTTCCGCCTACGCGCGCGGCTCGTTCGACGGCAATCTGCTGGATCTTTTCGAGCCGGGCTTCTCGCCCGCGTTCTTCCCGCAGTTCCTCGACAACACGGCGTTTCCGCCCGACTGGTTCGAGCGGACGTCCCGCTGCGCCCGGGAATGCACCCGGTGCGGCTTCTGCGAACGGGCGTTCCGCCGGATCGTCAAGTCCCTGGTCTAGGGGCGCGTCCGCCGGCGCGCGGACGGCGGATTTGCCCCCGGGGCGTTCTTTTGGTATAATCCTCCCATGCGACAGCAGTTTAATGTCACGGGTCGGCACGGCCCGTCGGAAAGATAGGGACAACATGGTAGAAGGCCTCATTCGGTGCGCGCCCGTGCTGCTCGTTTTCCTGACGGTGGCGGCTTTTTCGTGGATCTACGGAGGCGCCCAGGCGAAGGCGCTCGTGGCGACGATGCCCTGGCTCTGGGCGTTTCTCCTCGAAGCGTTGCTGTTCTTCCCGCAGTGCCGCCAGTACGAGCATCTGTTTGCGGCGCGGCGGAGGGTCTGGCGGGGGCTGGCGCGCGATCCCCTGTTCTATCTGACGCTGTCTTTTCTCGTGGTGATCCTGATTCCGTTCGTGAACCCGGGCCTGTGCCCGGCGTGCGACTATCCGGCCATCCTCGGCGGCGCGGACCCCAGGCCCCCGGTGCCGTTCTTTCCGTTCTGCGTGAATCGCCTGGAGCACTATGGCGTCGTCCAGTGGTTCGTGCCGTCGCTGACGGCGATGCTGGCGGTGCGGCATGCCCTGTCCCGCGCCGGCAAGCGGATGCTCATGGAGATGATGGTCTGGAATTCGGCCGCGCTGGCCGTTTTCGGGTTCATCCAGCAGGCAACCGGCGCGGAGTCCGTCTTCTGGGAGGCGGCGAAGTCCGGCGACGCCTTCTTCTCCGTGTTCGGCTACGTGAACATGGGCGGCGCGTTTTTCGTCCTGATGTTCGCCTTCTCGATCGGCCTCTGGCAATACCGGGTGGTGGAGGTGGTCGACTGGACGCGCCGGACGACCGAAGGCAAGAAGTCGCAGCGTGAAGGGACGCTGATCCGCTGGATCCGCGCCCATTACGCCCTGGTTCCCGCGGTCCTGAATTTCTTTGCCGTGCTGGCGACGCTGTGCCGTGCGGCCATCATCTGCGTGACGGTGCTGGCCGTGCTGGCGTTTCTCTACTACGAGGTGTCGCTGGTCTTCTCGCGCCACGACCGCGCGCGCCGGATCAAGGGGGCTGCCGTCGCGGCGGTGGGCGCGGGCGTCTTCCTGATTTTCGCGTTCGTTTTCGCGCCGAAGGATTTGGGGAAGGAGGTCGGCACGATCTCCTCGCTAGACGTGCTGGACCGCGTGTCGGGAAAGGGCCAGTACCACACGCGCGTGGCGACGGAGATCTTCAAGGCCCATCCGCTGTTCGGCGTGGGCGGCTGGGGATACCGGCACTTCTGCATGGCGTACATGACGAAGGACGAGTTGAAGCAGCTGCAGAAAGTCGGCGGCGCGAACGTCCACAACGACTACATGCAGTTCCTCTGCGAGCATGGCGTCGTCGGCCTGGGATGCCTCGTCGGCATCTTCGCCTGCCTGCTGTTCCCGCTCTGCCGCGACTGGTGCAAACTGTCGCGCGCGGCGCAGTTCATGAAGCCCGACAAGGCGCCGCCCAAGCCGCGGACGCTCTACAGCCTGCCGGCGGGGGCGTTCTGGATCCTGATGGGCAACGTGGCGCTGCTGGTCCACGCCTTCGGCGACTGTCCGATGCGTTCCGCCGCCGTCTTGTCGTCGTTCTTCGTGTCGATGGCCTGCGCGCCGGGTTATCTGCCACGCGATCTGGAAGAGGCGTCCGAAGTGGAGACCGCGAAATGAATCGTCGAAGTTTCTTCGCCACGCTCGTGAATCCGCCGCCGGCTTCGGCGGCGATGACGGTCCGGACGGGCGTCCACGGCGAAAAGGTCGGCTTGCTGGGCTACGGCGCCATGCGCTATCCGACGGTCGATGGCGGCCACGCGAACTCCTTCAGCGGCGGCTCGACCGCGCCCATCGACGTGGCGGCCGTCCAGAAGCACATCGACTACTGCATCGAACACGGCGTGAACTATTTCGACACGTCGCCGGCCTATTGCCGCGGCGAGTCCGAGAAGGTGCTGGGCGACGCCCTCGCGAAGCACCCGCGCGGGAAATGGCTGGTGGCCACCAAGCTCTCCAATTTCGCGGCGCAGACGCAGACGGCGGAAGCGTCCAGAAAAATGTACGAGACCTCGCGCCGGCTGCTGCGGACGGACGTGATCGACTTCTATCTGCTCCATGCGATCGGGGGCGGCGGCAAGAACGCGATGAAGGTGTTCAACGCGCGCTTCATCGACAACGGCATGCTCGACTTCCTGCTGGCGGAGCGCGCGGCCGGCCGGATTCGCAACCTGGGCTTTTCCTTCCACGGCAGCGAGGAGGTGTTCCGCCACGCGCTGGCGATGCACGCGCGCGTCCACTGGGACTTCGTCCAGATTCAGATGAACTACATCGACTGGAAGCACGCGAAGGAAGTCAACGCGCGCAACGTGAACGCCGAAACGCTCTACGGTCTGCTGGCCGAAAAGGGCATTCCCGTGGTGGTGATGGAACCGCTGCTGGGCGGGCGTCTGGCCAGGACGAATCTGGCCGTCCAGCGCAAGTTGACGCCGCTCGATCCGGCGGCTTCGCCCGCCCGGTGGGCGTTCCGTTTCGCGGGTTCGTTCCCGAAGGTCCTGACCGTCCTGAGCGGAATGACCTATATCGAGCACCTCAAGGAGAACGTCGCGATCTATTCGCCGCTGAAACCGCTGGACGCGGCGGAGCTTTCCGCGCTGGAACGCGCCGCCAAGGCCTTTCTGGCGGATGATTCCGTGCCCTGCACCGCCTGTGCCTACTGCATGCCGTGTCCCTACGGGCTCGACATCCCCGCGATCTTCGCGCTCTGGAACGCGGCGCAGGCCGAGGGATGGATTCCGGACGATCCCGGGGATAGCGCCTACGCCGCCAACCGGCGCCGGTTCCTGGTCGCGTACGAACGGGCGCTTCCGCCGCTGCGCCGTGCCGAACGCTGCACGGGATGCGGCCGTTGCGTGCCGCACTGCCCGCAGTCGATCGAGATTTCCGGCTGGATCCGCAAAATCGACGCGTTTGTTGAAAAGCTCAGGAGGAACGGCCGTGCGTAAACTTCGAATTCTGCGTCTGCTGCTGGCGGCGTTCTCGCTGCTGGCCCTGACGGCGTGCTTTCTCGATTTCACGGGGCTGGCGGCGGCCTGGTTCGGATGGCTGCCCCGTCTGCAGTTCGGGCCGTCCGTCCTGGCGCTGTCCGTGGCGACGGTCGTCGCCATTCTGGCAGTGACGTTCACCGTCGGCCGGGTCTACTGTTCCGTCCTCTGCCCGCTGGGCGTCTTCCAGGACATCCTGATCGGCGTGCGCCGCCTGTGCCGCGCGCCGTTCCGGCCGGCAGCCCCCTCCCCCGTGAAGGAGGCCGCGCGCTTCGGCTTTCTGGCGCTCTTCCTGGGCGGCGGCTTCCTGGGCCTCCATTTCGTCTGGCTGGAACCGTATGCGATCTACGGGCGCGCGGTTTCCGCCTGTCTGGCGCCCCTTTATCGCATGGGCAACAACCAGCTGGCGGCCTGGGCGGAACGCCACGCGAACGATGCGTTCCATGCGGTCGAGGTCGTGTTCCCGGCCGTGTCGGTGATGGCCGTGAGCGCGGGCTTCCTGGTCCTGATCGCCGCCTTGGCGGTGTGGAAGGGCCGCTTCTGGTGCAACGCGGTCTGTCCCGTGGGGACGCTGCTGGGCTATGCGGCGAAGGTCGCGGCGATGAAGCCGAGGCTGGACATGGGCAAGTGCGTCACGTGCCGGCAGTGCGAACGGGTCTGCAAGGCGCGGTGCATCGACGTCGCGGCGGGGAAGGTCGATCTGACGAAGTGCGTGGCGTGTTTTGATTGCGTCGCGGTCTGCCGAAAGGGGGCGTTGACATGGTCGAAGTGAAGCGGCGGGCGTTTTTGGCCGGATTGGGAACGACCGTTCTCGCGTCGGCGGCGGAGGAGAAGACGGTGGACGGCGGCTATGCCGACGTCTTCCCGCCGGGCGTTCCGGACCGGAAGGTCCCCGTGGCGCCGCCCGGCGCCGGGAGCCTTTCGCGCTTCCGGCTGGCGTGCGTGGGCTGCCAGCTCTGCGTGCAGACGTGTCCCAGCCACGTCCTGCGGCCCTCGTTGCGCGCCGAACAGTATCTCCAGCCGGAGATGGGATTTGAAAAGGGCTACTGCCGCCCGGAGTGCACGACGTGCGGCGAGGTCTGCCCGACGGGCGCCATCCGCCGCATCGCGGTGGCCGACAAGAAGAACGTCCACGTGGGCCGGGTCGTCTGGCACGCGACGCGCTGCCTGGCCGCGACGAGCGGCGTGTCGTGCACGTCATGCGAGCGGCACTGCCCGGTCAAGGCGATCGTGCTGGTGCCGACCGTGGAGAACGACCGGTCGGCGCCGAAGGTGCCCGTGGTCGACACGGTGCGGTGCATCGGCTGCGGCGCCTGCGAGCATCTGTGTCCGGCGCGGCCGCTGCCGGCTTTGACGGTCGAGGGCTGGGAGACGCATCGGGAGGTGAAGCCGATGGGCGAGACGGATGTGCTGGCGGAGGCGCGCGCGCTGTTCGGGAAGGGACAGTCCGCCGTGGTGGTGGTGAAGGAGGGCGTGATCGTCGCGTCCGGTACGGGCATGGGCGTGGCCCCGCTCCTGGATTTGCAAGACCGGCGGCCCGACGATCTCAAGGGCGCGTGGGTGATCGACAAGGTCGTCGGCCGGGCGGCGGCGGCAATCGCCGTCGCCGGGGGCGCGGCCCGCGTCCACGGGATGCTCATGAGCGACGAGGCGGCGGCGTTTCTGAAGGAGAAGGGCGTGCCCTGTTCGTCCGACGCCAGGGTCCCGCGGATCCTCGACCGGACGCGCAGCGGGCTGTGTCCGCTCGAAGCGTCGGTCGAGGGGCTTTCCGATCCGAAGGAGATGCTGAAGGCCATCCGCAGGAAAATCGAATCGTTCAAGAAGAAGGCGCAGTTGAAGACCGCCGGACAGTCAAAGGACAACCAGGAGAAATGAAAACGCTGCCGTTTACGAATGAACAGCTGGAGACGATCGCCCGGACATACCCAACGCCGTTCCACATCTACGACGAGGCCGCCATCCGCGCGAACGCCCGCCGCCTGAAGGCCGCGTTCGCCTGGAATCGGGGCTTCCACGAATACTTTGCCGTGAAGGCCGCGCCCAATCCCCACCTGATGCGGATTCTGCGGGAAGAGGGCTTCGGCAGCGACTGCTCGTCGCTGGCGGAACTGCTTCTCGCCCAGGCCGTCGGGAACGTGGGTGAGGACATCATGTTCACGTCGAACGACACGCCGGACGCCGAATTCCGGAAGGCGAAGGAACTGGGCGCGATCATCAACCTGGACGACGTGACCCATATCGCCGCCGTCGAGCGCGCCTGCGGTTCGCTGCCGGAACTGATGTGCTGCCGCTGGAATCCCGGCCCGCTGAAAGGCGGCAACGCCATCATCGGCAAGCCGGAGGAGGCGAAATACGGGCTCACGACGGACCAGCTTCCCGGGGCCTACGCCCAGATGAAGGCGAAGGGCGTGAAGCGCTTTGGCCTGCACACGATGGTCGCCTCGAACGAACTGGACCCGCAGTACATCATCGACACGGCCCGGCTGCTGTTCGACCGCGCCGTCGAGATTTCGCGGGCGGTCGGCATCACGTTCGATTTCATCAACATCGGCGGCGGCATCGGCATCCCCTACCGGCCCGGGCAGACGGCCCAGCCGCTTGAGGTCATCGGCGCGGGCATCGAAGAGGCCTACCGGACGCAGGTGCTCGCGAAAGGCCATCCCGACCTCAAGCTCTACATGGAGTGCGGCCGTTGCATCACGGGGCCGTTCGGCTATCTCGTGTCGCGCGTGCGCCACGTCAAGCGGACCTATCGGACGTATGTGGGGCTTGACGCCTGCATGGCGAATCTGATGCGCCCGGCGCTTTACGGGGCGTACCACCACATTTCCGTGCCGAAATACGGCCCGGCCGGCACGACATACGCGGAGAAGGCCGAGGTGCCGCTGATGACGTGCGACGTGACGGGTTCCCTGTGCGAGAACAACGACAAGTTCGCCATCCAGCGCGCCATCCCCGAAGTCGAACCCGGCGATCTGCTCGTGTTCCACGATGCGGGCGCCCACGGACACGCGATGGGGTTCCAGTACAATGGCAAGCTGCGCAGCGCCGAACTGCTGGCGCGCCCGGACGGCAGCGTGGAGCTGATCCGCCGGGCGGAAACGCTGGCCGACTACTTCGCCACCCTCGATTTTCCGGGTCTGTAGGCGATGGGCGAGAAGACGCGAGCGTCCTGGTCCGGTCAACTGGCCTTTGTCGTCGCCGCCGCCGCTTCGGCGATCGGGCTGGGGAACCTGTGGCGCTTCCCCTATCTGGCGGCCCAGTACGGGGGCGGGACGTTCATCCTCGTCTATCTGATCCTGACGGTGACGCTGGGCTTCACGCTGCTGGTGACGGAAATCGCCATCGGGCGCCTGACGCGCCAGAGCCAGCTGACGGCTTTCGGCCGGCTGAAGAAGGGGTGGGGCTTCGTCGGCGTGCTGGGCACGCTCGTGCCGGGCCTGATCCTTCCCTACTACTGCGTGATTGGCGGGTGGGTGCTCAACTATCTGCGGGCCTACGGCCACATGGCGTTCACGGGAGAGGCGCTCATGGGCGAGGCCGCCGCCGATTCGGCGGCGTTTTTCTCCGGGTTCATATCCGCCCCCTTCGCCCCGCTCGGCTACGGAATCGTCTTCTCCGTCCTCTGCGCGGCCGTCATCGTGCTGGGCGTGAAGAACGGCATCGAGAAATCCAATCTGGTCATGATGCCGGTCCTGCTGGCAATGTCCGTCGCCATTGCCGTCTACGTCCTCTTCCTGCCGGGCGCCGGCGAGGGTTTCCGCTACTACCTCGTGCCGAACATGGACAGCCTGACGGACGCTTCCGGCAGGTTTTCGGTCGCCCTGCTGGGCAAGACCGTGCTGGGCGCCATGGGGCAGATGTTCTTCTCGCTGTCGATCGCCATGGGCATCATGGTGACCTACGGCAGCTACATGAAGTCCGGGGATTCGATCGAGCGTTCGGTTCGCCGGATCGAGATCTTCGATACGGCGGTTGCCCTCCTCGCGGGGTTTATGATCATCCCGATCGTCTACCTGTTCGCCGTGAAGACGGGAACGCCCGTCAAGGAGGCGATGAACGCCGGGCCCGGACTGATGTTCATTACCCTGCCGAAGGTGTTCGCGATGTTGGGTCCGGCCGGCAACTGGTTCGGTCTGGCGTTTTTCATTCTGGTCACCTTCGCCGCGGCGACGTCCTGCATCTCGATTTACGAGGCCTGCGTGGCGGCCGTCTGCGACCATTTCCGCCTGTCGCGCCTGCGCGCGACCCTCGTGGTGGGCGCGGTCTCCTCCGCGCTGTCCGTGTTGCCGGCGCTCGGCTACGGCACGCTGGGCGACGTGCGGGTGTTCGGACAGCAGTTCCTCGACGCCTTCGACTTCGTGACGAATTCCGTGCTGATGCCGGTGGTGGCGCTGGGGACGTGCGTTTTCGCGGGCTGGACGATCCGCCCCGAAACGATTCTGGCCGAGTGCACGCAGCGGGGCACGCAGCCGTTCAAGGCGAAGTTCCTCTACGTCGTGATGGTCAAGTATCTCGCGCCCGTCCTCGTGATTGCGGTTTTCGTCTCCGAAATCTGCCGCGCGTTCGGCATCGGCGGCTGGAAGATCTGACGCGGTGGCGGCCGGTTCTGCGCCGGCGGGGCCGTCGCGGACCCGGCGAATCCCGCATTGACTTTCACGCCGGAAAATGGGACAATCGTGCCATGGGAAAACGCACATTCGTCTTGAGTCTCGTGCTGGCGGCCGCGTCATTCGCCGGCGCCGCCACGAAATCGGTCGGCTACGTCGGCGCCAGCAGCGGCGGCAAGCCGGGCGCGCTTCATGTCGTGGAGGTCGACAACGAGACGGGGGCCGTCGCCGTCAAGGGCGAACTGCCGCTGGCGGACACGACCTACATCGCCCTCAACCGGGCGCGGACCCGCCTCTACACCACCTGTTCGAGCCGCGAGTTCGGCGGGAAGGGGGCCAACGGCGGCGTGGCGGTCTATGAACTGGACGCCGCCGGCCTGCCGACCCGGCGCCTGGACGCCGTGGCGACGACGCGCGGCACCCCCTGCCACCTTTCGATCTCGGGGGACGAAAGGCGTCTTGTCTTTGCGGAATACGGCACGGGCACGGCCGGCTGGGTCGCGCTCGCGGCCGACGGCACGTTCGTCCGGGATTCGCTCGGCGTGGTCGAATCGACGGACGCCGTCGGCCCCAACGCGGCCCGCCAGGATCGCCCGCACTGCCATTGCGCCCGCACGACGCCCGACGGCAAGTACGTCTGCGTGGTCGATCTTGGCACGGATCGCGTCAAGATCTACTCCGCCGCGGACGGTTCCTTCGTCCGCGATCTCGTCACCACGCCTGCCGGCGGCGGCCCGCGCCATCTGGTCTTCCATCCGAACGGCCGGTATGCGTTTCTGCTTTTCGAACTGGAAAACCTCGTTTCGAGCTACCGCTATGAGGACGGCGTCTTCACGCCGGTCATGCAGCTGTCCCTGCTGCCCGACGACTACACGGGCTTCTCCAAGGCCGCGGCCATCAAACTGTCCGGGGACGGCACGGAACTCTATTGCTCGAATCGGGGCTGCGAGTCGATTGCAGTCTTCGCCGTCAACGGCTCGAACGGCCATTTGCGGCGGCGCGGCGTGATGAAGATCGCGGCGTCCTTCCCGTGGGACTTCGAGTTCATGCCGGGCGGAAAGGTCCTCGCGGTCGGTCTGATGAAGGACAAGTCGCTGCGGACCTACCGCTACGACAAGGACGCCTGCACGCTCACGCCGCTTGCCGCGGCGACGGACATGGGACCCGTCTTCTGTTCGACCTTCTTCCCGGCCAATTGAGCGACGGCCGGCGCGCGCGATGTCTCGGATGCAACGAGATTTTTATGCAGGGTCAACGGTGCTATGGATGATGTCATGCCGCGCAATCGACCTGCGCGAGGTCTTTTACGAGGTAGCGGAAGA
>JBJEWF010000027.1:0-24371 GCA_051884915.1 Kiritimatiellia bacterium | reverse complement strand
TACGTCCAATTGCTGTCAGGCGGTGACCACATCGCCAAGTGGCAAACTCGGGAAACGGTCTGGCGGCGAAGCGCGAAGCGGAGCGCACCGGGTCGCCCGGACCGGCCGCTGCGGTGGTCACCGGTTTTGTCCGCCCGACACGGCGCAGGACAAGTTTTGTGGTATAATGCACAAGCCTTCGATTCACTTTTTCCATCGGGACAAGAACATGGAGACCTTTTCGGATTTTTCGCAGTTGAAAGCCAATCGCCACGCGACGCCCCCGCCGCCGCGGCCGGTCCAGCCCGCGCCCGAGACGCGCCAGCAGGAGGAGGCCGCGTCCGCGACCGACTTCTTCGCTGCCATGCTGTCCCCCGGTCCGTCGGCCGCGCGGACGAAAGCCGCCGGCGCCCCCGTCCGCCGCACGACGGTCGTCACGCCCAACACAATCGCCCGCGTCCGCGAGGAACAGGCCGCCGAAGCGTTCGAGGCCCGGCGCGTCGCCCTGCAGGCCGAGATCGACCGGCTGAAGGAAGAACTTGAAATCGAACAGGCGGTCAAGGACGCCCTGGCGAAAGACCTGGCCGAAGCGCGCGAGACGGCGCAGAGCCTCCAGTCGGAACTCGACGGGCTGACGGCCGGGCGCGCCCGGGCGGCCGCCGAACGGGACGCCGCACAGGCCGAACGGGACGCCGCGCGGGTTGAACGGGACGCCGCGCAAGCCGAACGGAACGCCCTCCGGGCGGAACTCGCCCAGGCGAAGGCGCGCGCGGAGCAGGTCCCGCGCCAAACGCCGCCCGCGGCCGCGGCGGACGGCCTTCTCGGTTTCCCCAGCAGTCTGACGGAGAAGTTCGCGGGCGAGATCCGCGAACATCTGCTCGAAACGCTCGCCGCCGCCCACGCCGCCGCCGAAACCGGCGGCCGCGACCGCCGGGCCCGCATCCTCGAAGCCGTTCTCTGCATGAATCCCCTTTCGGGCGAACTTGAGCGCCGCCGCGCGCGGGTCAAACAGATCATCAAGGACGCCGGCTCCGCGCTGGGGCCCGCCGCCATCGCCGAACTGGAGCGGCTCGGCTTCCGGTACGTCAGCGGCAACAAGCACCACAAGCTCGAATGGGCCGGCATCCGCTTTCCGCTGGCGAAAACGCCGGGCGATTTCCGCGCCTGTCTCAATTCCGCCGCGGAAATCGGCAACCGCGTCTTCTAGCCGCGCGCGGCCGCCGACGTCTCGTCAGCCCTTCCTGAACCGGTGGCGGCTCCGGACGCGCGTTTCGACCTCGCGGGCGCTTTCCGCCTTCAGGCGGCGATAGGCCTGCCACCGCGCCGGCGCCAGCGTGCCGTCGGCCAGCGCCGCCTTGATGGCGCAGCCCGATTCGGTCTCGTGGCGGCAGTCGGAGAAGCGGCATCCCGCGAAAAGGGCCTCCACGTCGGCAAAGGCGTCCGCGATTCCCGCATCCGCCTCCCACATGCCGATCTCGCGCATGCCGGGCGTGTCGATGACCATTGCCCCGCCCGGCAGTTTCACGAGTTCGCGTTCCGTCGTCGCGTGGCGGCCTTTCGCGTCCCACGCGCGGATTTCCAGCGTCGGCATCAGCGCCTCGCCCGCGAGCGCATTGACGAGGGAGCTTTTGCCCACGCCCGACGAACCGACGAACGCCAGCGTCTTGCCGGGCCGGACGCAGGGCGCCAGCCGATCGAGTCCCGCCCCCGTCACCGACGAAACGGCGAACACCGGCGCCCCGCCCGCATGGGCCCGGGCCTCCGCCAGCAGACCGGCGGAAAAGCCGGGCAGGTCGCACTTCGTCACCAGAACGGCAACCGGCGCGCCCGAGGCCCGTCCGAGCGAAAGGAAACGCTCCAGCCGGCGGACGTTGAAATTCCGGTTCGCGGACATCAGGAAGAACAGCGTGTCGAAATTGGCGGCAACGATCTGGGCCTTGCGTCCCCGCGAGCCCGCCGCCGCCCGCTCAAACTTGGAGAAGCGCGGAAGCGTCGCGAGAATCCGGCTCTCGCCCCGGGGATTCCACTCCAACGCCACGAAATCGCCCGTCGTCGGCGCCACCGCCTCCGGGTTCCCGTGGAAGGCGGAGGCCTTCTTGCGCGCCACGCCCTCGCCGGCGTCGCACACGATCCGGTAGTAGTCGCCCCAGGTTCCCAGCACGCGGGCGGGCACGCCCTTTTCGGGCGCGCCGCCACGATACCCCCAGTCTTCGATCACCGAACCGGACATTCCGCTAGCGGACGAGCGACAGGAATTCCTGCCGGACCTTTTCGTCGGAACGGAAACTCCCCAGCATCGCGGAAGTCGCCATCTCCGAATTCTGCTTCTCGACGCCCCGCATCATCATGCAGAGGTGCCGGCACGTGAACACGACGCCCACGCCTTCGGCCCCCGCCGCGTCCTGGATGGCCGCCGCGACCTGTTCGGTCAGGCGCTCCTGGATCTGCAGGCGGCGGGCGAACACGTCGACGATGCGGGCGATCTTGGACACGCCCAGGACCTTGTTCTTCGCGATGTAGCCGACCGCGCAGCTGCCGTAGAAGGGCAGCATGTGGTGCTCGCACATCGAGTAGACCTCGATGTTCTTCAAGACGATCATGTGGTTCGCGCCGGCGTCGAAAACGGCCCTGTTCAGCACGCCTTTCGGCGTCTGGCGGTAGCCGCGCGTCAGGAAGGCCAGCGACTTCGCCACGCGCGCCGGCGTCTTCGCCAGGCCTTCGCGGTCCGGATCCTCGCCGAGTTCAATCAGCAGCTGTTTGACCAATGCGGCGATTCGCTTCTCGTTCGGTTCGTTCATGGCGGCGTATTATACCAAAATCCCTGTTCCGCCGCATGAACCAGAAGCCCATGCCGGCCATGAGGACGAGATAGGCAACGATGACGGAGACGTCCAGAACGGTCATTTCTTCTCGATCTCGTCGATCCGGAAACGCGCGCACACCACCGACTGCTTTTCCTCTCCCGCGCGGTATTTCACATAGGTCGTCGCCAGGACGCTGCCGTCCGCCAGCAGATGGATGCCGGGATAGCCGCAGTCGCAGCCCGCATGGTTGTGCAGGATCTTGATGCGGAAAGTTCCCGCCGGGTCTTGCGACCTGATGGCGGCGTAGGGACCCACCCAGCCCACGAAATGGCCGTGCGTCGGCGATTGGGGCGCCCGGTCGCGGAACACGATCACCTCGCGGCCATCCGCGAGACGCACGCCCTGGTGGCGGTCCCCGGTCAAGGCCCACGGCGTATCCTCCGGCGTCGACCAGGTCCTGCCCTCGTCGCGGGAGAACATCATCAGCGAACGGCCCTTGTGCGTGTTCTCGCGCATCAGGCAGCAGAGTTCGCCGCCATCGGGCGAACGGAAGACGTACGGCTCGCACGGATCCTTGCCCTCGACCTTGCCGACGCAGACGGGATCGCTCCAGGTGAAGCCGCCGTCGCGCGTCACGCTCTGCCACACGCTCAGCGGCGACCTGTCGCGCCCGGCCGGGCCGACATGGAACATGCCGAGATAGGAGCCGTCCGCCAGCCGGACAATCGAGGCAAACGCCATGATGCAGCGGAATTTCGGCCCGAGCGCCGGCATTTCCCGCCAGATCCGCCCCTCGTCCTCGCTCATCACGCTCGGCATCGGCTCGCCCCGCGAGCGGCGATCCCAGCAGTTCTTCGCGTCGGGAAGAAGCTTCACCTGGCTCCAGACCCAGATGCGCGCCTTGCCGTCGGGCCCCACGAGGCGGTAGGCGCTCGGGCAGTTCACGTGCCGCGCGTACGCCTTCGGGAAACGGCCGTCGATGCGCGTCCAGGTCCGGCCGCCATCGGCCGACTCCGCCGCCGGGCCGCAACTGCCGCCGTGCGGCGTGCACCACACGGCAATCACGCGGCCGTCCGCCGTCATCACCGTCGTCGGATGGCCCTCATAGCGCGTCTGCGTGCCCCGCGCGATGACGGTCTGGATCTCGGCCCTGTCCGAAATGTCGACCACGGGGAACGTCCGGGCGAGCGGACCCGCCGCCGCCGTGCCTCCCATCAGCATGAAACCGAGAATCTTCAACTGTCGCATGGTCCGTTTCCCTCCACTTTCCTTTTCGTTCAATGTCCCTGACGCGAACGGCGGACGCGGCCCGTATCGGCCCGGAAATGGACTTGAAGGCCTTCAGACGGCACCGATGCGGCTCCGCGCGTTCCCGCAAACGCCCATGCCCGTGCGAACGGAAGGCCGCGCACGGGAACTGCTCGACACGACCACCCGCTCCGTGTCCTCCATCGCCCAGGAGCTCCGGTTCTGCTCGGCCCAGCACCTGGACCGGATTTTCAAGCGCACGACCGGCGCCACGCCCTCCGCCTGCCGGCGGAAAGGCGCGGCGGGCTGACCGGCGGCACGCGGCCGGCTTCACCTGAGTTCAATCGTCGCCGCGACCGGGAAGTGGTCCGAGGGATACAGCCGCGTGCCCGGACGCACGTCGTTGCGGGTCTCGTAGTCGAAGACCTTCACGCCCGGCGTGACGTAGATGTAGTCGATGCGCGGTCCGCAGTCCTCCCACCGGTGCCGGCCCCGGGCGTCCCGGTCGGCGTCCGGGGACCCCTTGCGGGCGTTTCGCAGATCCACGGGGAGCTTCAGCGCGTGCGCGGCCGGGCACTCGTCCGCGCGATACGTCCAGCCGTTAAACGTCCGCCACGGCCCCCGGGGCGGCGTCTGCGTCGTCAGCAGGGCGTTATCGAGCAGCCGGGCCACGGCCCGCGCCGGCTCCTCGTTCTCCCGGCAGTTGTGGTCGCCCGTGAACACGATTGGCACGTCGCCCGCGAACTCCTTCATGCGGCGGATGATCAGCAGCATGCCCTCCTTCCGCGCCCGTGCGGACACGTGGTCCGTATGCGTGTTCGCGAAGCAGAACGTGCGCCCCGTCGTCCGGTCCTTCAGCCACATCCACGAGCAGACGCGCGGGCAGGCGGCGCCCCATCCCTTCACGCCCGGCACGTCCGGCGTCTCGGACAGCCAGAACGTGCCGCTCTTCAGCGCCGTGAACCGGGCTTTGCGGTAGAACACCGGCGAGGCCTCGTCGGACGTGCGGTCCGCGCCGCGATGGTCGCCCACGAACGCGAATTCCGGCAGCTGCTCCCGCAGATACTGCGCCTGGTCCGGACAGACCTCCTGCAGGCCGAAGGCGTCAAGCTCCATCTTGCGGATCAGGTCCACGAGATCCCGTTTGCGGAGGTCCCAGTCGTTTGCCGTCTTGCGGTCGCCGGGCGCCAGGCGGATGTTGTACGACCCCACCCGGAAGGGCGCCGCGGGACCGGAGGCGCAACAGCGGCATCCGCCCGCCCCCAGCAGCGCCAGCGCCAGCGAACCCAGCAGCATCCGTCTTGAAATCTTCATCTTCGCCCCCTTTCCGTTTTCCGGCCGTGCGGCACCGCCGCCGCGGACCGCCTACCAATAGACAAACTGGACCGTCGCCGTGCAGGCGCGGTCCGCACGGACCCGCACCCAGTAGGCCGCAAACGCCGCCGGCAGATCCACGCGCAGTTCCCCGCCCGCCTTCACGTCGTATGTGGCGGCCTTCACCCAGGAGCCGCAGCCGTCGACGTCGGCCTCAAGCGCGATTGCCGTGTCGGCGTCGGCCTTCAGCACCACCGTCTTCCTGTCGAAACCGTTCATCAGGTAGGCGTCGCTCGGCTCGTCCGCGCGCACCACCGCATCCTTCCACGGTCCGCCCACGCCGACCGGCTTGCCCAGCGCCCACAGGTCGTCCGCGACGCCGATGGCAAGCGCGCCGTCCGCCGCCTTCAGCACCAGACAGCCCTTCCAGGTGTCGTAGTCGACAATGGCGCGCGGCGTCGCCGCGACGGGATGGACGTATTTGAAGCCGCCGGCGTTGTCCGCCGGCAGTTCGTAGAAGATTTCGCCGGCGTGCAGCAGGTCGCGTTCCGTGGCGATCTCCCGGCAGATCCGTCCGCACGTCGCCGCGGCGGTCGCCGTGCGGCGCGGCAGACGGCGGCGCACGCCACGGTCCACGTAGACGAGCGACGCCGCGTCCGCCGTGATCAGCCCTTCCGGAACCGGCGCATCGTCCGCGAAGATCCGCGCCGCCTCGGCCGGAGCCGCCGTTTGGAAGACGGGCGCCGCCGGCTCCGCCCGATCCGACGCATAGTGGAAGACGGCGAACGCGTTGGCCGCCGCGTCCTGCGCGACAAGCCGCACCCACTCCGCGGCCGGCGCGGCCCCCAGGTCGTGTCCGCCCGGCGGCAGCGTCCGCCAGGCGCGCCACCGTCCGTCGCCCGCGCAATCGACCTGGACCTCGGCGGACACCGTCAGCCAGAGCCACTTGCGGTCGTAGCCGGCCAGGAGGAAAGGGTCGCTCGTCTGGCCGGCCGCCACGGCATCGCCGCACCACACGGCGCCCCGGCCCTCGCGCGGGCCGAGTCCGTCCAGGCGCTCCGGCGCGACGAACCAGAGGTTGCTTTCGCTCTGCCGCGCCTTCGGGCGCTTGCCCTTCAGCGCCCGCACGTTCAGGAATTCGCTCCGCGCGTGGTCGTCGCAGCCGAAGACCACGCGGCCGTTCCACCGGCAGAAATCGCCGATTACCTTCAAATAGGTCGAACGGGGACGCACCCCCCGCGCGCGGTCCGGCGCGAAGTCCGCCGGAAACTTCCAGAACGTGCCGTGCATCGTGGCCAGGAAGTCGTCGCCCGTCCCGATTTCGCGGATGCGCGGCCATTCGGTGTTCCAGCCGTGGGCGCCGTCGTAGCTGTGCGACCCCTTCGGCAGACGGTAGTCGTGCCAGGTCTTGCCGTCGGCGGTCGTCGCGAGAATCACGCTGCGGTGGTCCCAGCCCAGCGCCCAGATCGGATTCGCGTCGGGATGCTCGTTGCCGTAGATCCCGTCGCGGGTCGTGATTTCGGTGAACTGATTGGTGCGGACGAGCGTCCAGTTCCGGTCGCCCGGCTCCCAGAAGGCGAGACAGCCGGACGGCGTGCGCGGATCCTCCCGCGCGGCCGCCGACGCCATGCCGTTGTTCGCGTAGAAGACCTTGCCGAAACCGGAACACGTGCCCTTGCCGTGGTAGCCGAAGAGCGTCGACTCCTCCGCCTCGTTCCAGCCCGGCGGCGGCGTGCGCCCCCACTTCCGGAAGAAGTCCGCGAACGCCGCGCGGTTGTGCCCGTCGCGAATCAGCGTATAGGTCTTCGCCGGATCGGTGACGTCGAGTTCGTAGAGCGCCTCCTCCATGTCCGTCACGTAGACCTTCGTCGCCGGCTCCGTCAGGTGGCGCGCCGCGCCCGTAAGCCGTCCGGGCATCCGGCTGATCCAGACCGTCTCGACGGTCCCGTTCGAGGAGACGAGATGCTGCCCGATCAGCAGTTTGCCCGTCTCGCGGTGGATGAGCCGCTCGGCCGGCGTGCCGCCCACGGATTCGGGCCGGATCGTGCGCGTCAGGTCCGGAGCGATCTGGTAGAGCTTGTCCGTCGATCCCACGGGGCAGTGCGGCGCGTAGGTGACCACCCACAGGCTCCCCGCCCACGGCACGACCGCGCCCGTGCCGCACTCGCCCTCCTGGTTCACCATCGCGAGATGCGGATAGACGCCCGAAAAGCAAAGCGGTTCGGCCGCGATCGCCCCGATTGCGGCTCCCAGCAGACATGCGCCGACAAGATTCTTCATGCCCATTCTCCGTTTCCTGCGTCCGGTAGAATAGCAAAGCGCCCGGTTTCTGGCAACCGGGAACCGGGCGAGCGCGGCCTACTTCACGCCGGGCGCGACGTAGACCGTCGTGTCGGTGTCGGTGCCCGAATAGTAGGTGAGGTAGTGCCGCCCGTCCATCGCGACGGCGTTCACGTTGCCGGCGTCATGCGGACGCTTCTCGTCCCCCACCAGCACGGCGCGCGGCGCCGGCCAGTCGAACGGACGGTCGAAGACGTCCGCCGCCTTCGCCACGCGGCACTTCACCACGTGCCGTCCCCGCTCGTAGTAGTAGTTGTAGACCAGATCCGTCTCCGGCTCGTAGATGAGCGAGGGCGACGACGACAGGACGTCGCGGATGTTCGTGCGCGTCTTCTTCCAGGTGGCGCCGCCGTCGAGCGAGGTCAGCTGAAACTGGCTCGCGAGCGAATCGCCGCCGTCTTCCGTCCGCGCCAGCCCGAGCAGGCGGCCGCCTCCCAGATTGACCACGCAAGGCTCCGTCGGCAGTTCGCCCCGCTTCGTCACCGTCTCGACCGTCGTCTGCGTCCAGGTGCGCCCGTCGTCCGCGCTCACGAGCGTGCCCCAGCTCTGCTCGTCGTCGTCGCGGTAGCGCGTGGCGAACCAGAGCGCCATCAGCTTGCCGTCCACGTGGAAGACGTCCGTGATCTGCATCGGGAACGGCGCCAGCGCCGGTTCGGCGATCTTCTCGAACGTCACGCCGTCCCGCGTGCGGTAGAGATCGTGATGCGATTTCGGCCGGCCCATGCAGCGCACCCAGAAGAGCGCCGCGCCGCCGCGGGAGCGTCCCTTGCCGATCATCACCTCGCCGACGTCCGGGTCCCGCGCGAAGCAGACCTCCGGCGTCCAGGTCCTGCCGCCGTCCGCCGACGTGCGGGCGAAGGCGTCGCGGCAGCCCTCGTGGATGGTGTGCCCCGAACCGCGGCTGTAAGTGCAGACCAGGCGGCCGTCCACGTTCTGCAGCATCGGCCACGAGTTGTAGCCCGCGCGGTTCTCGACGACGAACGCCGCCGGCGGCGGCGGCAGCGGCGTCACGCGCATCTGGACGAATCCCGCCGGGCGGTCGTAGGTGTCGGCGCGGTCGCCCGGCTCGCGCCGCAGACGCAGGGAGAGCGGCGCGCCGCCCCCCACGACGACATAGGACTCGATCTCGAGCCACCGCGGCGTCCAGGGCTGCGGCGCGAGGCGGTTCATCACCGGCTTGCCGCTCGTCGCCCGCACCGGCGCGCCCGGCGCGAGTTCCGCCACATCGACGCGATAGACGTCCGTGAACGAATCGTTCGCCGACGCCTCGTTGTTCACCACGAGGATTTCGATCTTCACGCCCCGGCAATCCGCCGGCAGCGGCGCCGTCGTCGCCGCGACCGACTGGTCCGTCTGCCGGCCCGAAAGCGACCACACCGGCACGACCGCCGCCCCCTGGCTCCACATCTGCAGCGTCGGCGTCCCCGTCGCCCGCGCAAAATCCGCCGCCGGCAGGACGATTGGCTCGAAGGCCGGCGCGCCCAGCGTCAGGAGAACGGCAAGTCCCGTCATCGTCTTCTTCATCTGCTTCCCCTTTTCATCCTTCTCCCCCCCCCCGATTCCTCAACGCACGATGAACAGCATGCCCGTCGGGCGCGCCCACAGCAACTTCGTCGTGTCCCAGACGCCGGTTGACACGCGCCACATGTCCACGGACGCGGTCGCCGGACCGATGCGGAACGCGCTGTCGCGGAAGTAGTCCACGCCGTTCGCACGCCAGAAATTCGACACGGACGCGCCGAGCTTCACGCCGTCCGCATACAGCGTCCACATGCCCGTGCCCGCGCACGGATCGTAGGTGATCGCCAGATGCGTCCAGACGCCGAGCAGCGGCGTGAGGTCCGCGTCGAACGTCGCGTCGACAAGCGGCGTCGACGGCCAGGCGGCGCGCGCGAAGACATGCAGGCGCGGCACGGTCCCCGTGCGGTCGAGCGACACCCGCACGCCCTTGCCGGAATCGGCTTCGCCAACCGTGAACAGATCCTCCGTGTCCGTCCCGGCTTCGGGCCATTTGACCCAGCCCTCGACCGTGAACGGCGATGCGAACGAGAGGTGGTGCCCCACGCCGGACGCCACGAGCGCGCCGTCCGAGAGCGCGTAGGACCCGGCATTCCGGCGGGCGCTGCCCGTAAGGATCGTCAGCGCGTCGGAATTGGGGATGGCCGCTCGCGCCTGATCGGTCTGCTCGGCCGCCGTGCCCGTGGCCACGAGCGGCGTCTCGTCGGATAGACGGTCCGCGAGTCCGTCCGCCCCCGCGTCGATCGGCCAGTAGGCACGCGCGGACGGTTCGTCGTCCGTTCCGGATCCGGCCGGTTCGGCGCAGAGGAATTCGCTCGGGTCGAGCGCGACAGCGCTCAGGCGCATGGAAGAGAGGTTCCCCAGCACGCTGTTGCGGTCGCGCCAGTAGCGGCCGCCGAACAGGACGGTCGGCCTCTGCAGCGTGCTCGCGTTCGAATCGGCGGACACGGTCCCCTTCAGGGTTCCGTCGACATAGAGCCGCCAGACCGTCTTCCGGACCCCCTCCCACGTCTCAAACGCATGCACGAGCGCCACGTGATACCAGATGTCGACGGCCATGTCGGCATCGGACGTGCCCGCGAACAACGTGTCCGGAACGTCACCATTGCGGTTCTCCCAGATGTAGAAACCGTTCGACGTGCGGAAGAACCGCACACTGACAGAAGACCCGTCCGCCAGCGTCAGGAAGACCTCCTGGCTGTCCGAATTGACCGCCTGGACATGGGAACGCCGCATGTAGTAGAATTCAAGGGTGCTGTCCTGCCCGCCCCGCAGGGCTTCCGTCACGGTCGTGGACCCCGTTGCCAGATAGGCGCGGTCCATGTCCTGCGCCGCATCGGGGTCGCGGAAGCGCACGCTTCCCTCCATCTTCGTGCGGCTTCCCCGGAAATTCGGCGTGCGATCCGGATTGCGGATGACGGGGCCCGGCGTCGCCCGGTCGCCCGTCGCCTTCTGGCGGTTCCATTCACTGTCGCGACTGGCGAAATGGCGGTTGTTGCCGGAGACGTCGCGCAGATCCAGATAGGCGCCACCCTCGACGTTCAGCGGCCAGAAGGCCAGCACATCCGTCGCGGCCTCGGCGTTTTCCGTCGCGCAGAGCAGCTGTGACGGACGAAGCGCCGCCTGCGACACGCGCACGCAGTCGATCTTGCCCTGGAAGCTCTGTCCCGCCACCTCGGCGCGCCCGCCGAGGAAGAACACGCGTTCGTCCGTCACGGGCACCGGACGACTGCCGTTCTCCGTCGTGCCGGTCAGCTCCCCGTCGATGTAGAGCGACCAGAGACCGTAGCCGTTCGCGCCGCCGTCCGCTTCGTAGACGAGCGCGAGATGGTGCCAGGTCTCGTACCACTGCGCCACGGGATAGGTCCCCGAGAGCTTGACGTTGTTCCGCATATTGCTCCCTTCGCCGTCGAGACAGTAGATGTCGAAGAGGATGTCCGTCGCGCTCTTCGGACGGTAGGCGAGAACCCACCCCTTGTTCATGTCCGGGCGCGTCCCGAAGAGGTAGGCGGGATAATTGCTCGCCGTCTTGTCGGCTCGTTCGCAGAGGCGCGGGGCGAACCAGCCCTCGACGGTGAAGTTGGTCGAGAGGTTCAGGGAGGCGCCGAGATCGTCCCGCACCAGGCAGCCGGACGACTGCGTGCCCTGCAGACAGCCGGCATTGCCGTCCGGCAGCGACACCGTGGGATTCGGCGGATTCCCCTGAAACGCGCAGTCGGCGGCGGGCGACATGCGATTGTAGCGCGCCGTCGTCCCCTGGAAGCCGCTCGTCAAGGGCGAATCGCCCACGGCGTCGCGTCCGTCGACCCCGCCGTCCGCCGTCGCCTCCAGCGGCCAGTAGGCGACCGTGTGCGAGACGGGGATCTGCGTGCCGGATTCGCCCGCGCAGAGGAATTCGGACGGCGCGAGAATCCGGTCCGAGAGCCGCCAGTAGTCAAACGTGGCGTAGGTCGGGTTCGACGCCCCAATCCGCGCGCCGAGGTCGAAACGCGGCGTCTCGCCTGAAACGGCAGTCCCCGGCAGCTGCACGCTGGAACCCACCTGCACGCCGTCGATGAAGACGGTCCAGGTGTCTTTGTCCGCCACATACGCCCGATGCGTCAACGCCACGTGCATCCACTTGTTCGTGAGGTCGTAGGAGGCCTCTTCCGACGGATAGGCGGCGACGACCTGATCGCTTCCCCCTTCCGCCCAGACAATCCACGTGCAGGCGTAATTCTCGCTCTCGCGGCGCCGAAGCGAGAATGTCCAGCGATTCCGCGAACCAACATCACGAAAACCGCTGGCGAGGCACGACCACTGCCCGCGGGCCGGCAAATCGCGCAACTTGATCCAGCCCTCGAGCGTGAAGTCGCGGTCGCGGGCGACGTAGACGCCCGTCGTGTCGTTGTCCAGAAAGCCGGCCCCGTCAGTGTCGTTGACGACCTGCTCAACGGCCTTGGCGTTGACGGGATTCCAGGGGTGCGGCGCCGCATCCGGACGCGGCGGGAGGTCCCAGCCGAGATCCGAATCGGTCAACACGAAATTCCGCACATTCAGATCGTTCGCGGAATCAATGACGCAACGTCCGTCAAAACCCCCGGTCGCCGTCGCCTCCAGCGGCCACAACGCCACCGTCCGCGCCGACGCCACGCCCGCCGCCGCCAGACACAACAACCCGAGCAGACCTTTCGCCTTCATCATGGGAACAATCTCCTTCCGTAAAACAACCTTGCCTTTGCAGTTTAGCACAATCCGCCACCGGAAACCATATTTTCGCGAATCTATTTACCATACTTTTGCGAACAGCCGGAAAATCCTGTATACTGGGCTTCCATGCAGACCATTCTCGTGATCCGGACCACGAAACTCGAATGCTGGTCCCGCAAATTCGCGGGCATCCAGTTCTTCGCGCGCAACCGGGACTGGCGCATCCAGATCATCGACGCCAGCGACGGCGCCGTTCCGATCGCGCCGATTCTCGACTTCTGGCATCCTGCGGGCTGCATCGTGGAGTCGGACGGCGCGGCCACGAAACTGCGGCCGCACGACTTCGCCGGCCTGCCGACCGTCTTTCTCGACCACACGCCCGACCTCGTGCGCCAGGGGTCTCGGTCGTCCGCCACGACTCGACCCGGATCGCCCGCCTGGCGGCGCGCGAACTGCTGAGCCACGACTTCAAGTCGTATGCCGTCATCGGCTGGCCCCGTCCCGTCTACTGGGCCGAAGACAAAATCGGCGCGTTCCGGGCGGCCCTCGCCCTGCATGGGCGTTCGGCCCAGGTCTTCCGCCCCCGGCCGGGCGAACAGCACGACATCACGGCTCTCCAGCGCCGGCTCCGCGCGTGGATGGACCGTCTGCCGCGACCGTGCGGCATCTTCGGCGTCAACGACCTGATCTGCGAAATCGCCCTTTCGGCGGCGACCTCGCTGGGAAACGCCATCCCCGAAGACTTCGCGTTCGTCGGCGCCGACAACGATCCGCTGATCTGCGAGACGACGATTCCCTCCCTCACGAGCGTCCAGCCGAATTTCCACCGGACGGGTTTCATCGCGGCGGAGCTGCTGGCGGAGCGGATGTCCAACCCCCTTCTGCCCGCGCGCCTCTGCGTGGTGCCGCCGCTCCAGCTGGTCCGGCGCCTCTCCACGCGCTGGATCCACCGGCAGGACGACCAGGTGAAGAAGACCCTCGCGCGCATCGCGCGCGAGGCCGCCAACGGGATCACGGCCCGCGGCGCGCTGGCGGACTTTCCCTGTTCCCGCCGCCAGGCCGAGATCCGCTTCCGCGCGGCCACCGGGCATTCCGTCCTCGCGGAAATCCAGAACGTGAGATTCGCCCAGGCGATGGAACTCCTCCGCAATCCGTCCATCGCGCTGGGCGCCATCGCGGACCGGACGGGCTGGCCCTCGCCCCTCGTCCTCTCCCGTTTCGTCCGCCGCCGGACCGGCAAGACCCTTTCGCAACTCCGCCGCGAACTCTGCTCCGGCGAATCGGAACGCGGCGCGTTCAGCGGATGAGAAACACCAGGCCCGACTTCGCGAGAACGCCGTACACGACGCCGGCCGAGACGACGGCCGTCGCGCGGTAGCCGGCGGGCGGCGGGTTGCCGTTGACCGTGCAGACCCACGTCGCATCCTCAAGCCCCTGAGCGGAAACGACGGGGACGCGCAGGGATTTCACCGTCTTCACGTCCTCCGTGCAGGGCACGTCGAGCCGCACCGTCCGGTCCGCCGGCAGTTCGACGGACGCGAGGTCGAGGGCGCGGGTCTGTCCCGGCGCGGCCGTGAAACCGCCGCCCGCCTCGATTGTCGCCCGCATCACGGTTCCCGTGCCGCCCAGGAAGGCGCCGGCCTGGACGAACACGTTCGTCGACCGGAACGCCGTCGTGTCGACCAGCAGCGCGCCGCCGTTCACGCGCGTCGCCTCCTGGTAGTAGAAGTCGCCCGTTTTCCCCTCCAGCTTGCCGGTTCCGTTCAGCCGCAGCGTGCCGGGACCCGTCTTGAGCAGCCCCGACCAGAAGCGGGTTGCGCCGAAACGGGGCGCGCCGCCCCAGGTCGACTGGGTCTTCAGCACGACGCCCAGCGTCACGTCCGGACGCGCGTCGCGCGTGATGTCCGCCACGTGGAATTCGCACTTGCCGTGCAGATTCGTGACGGTGCCGGCGTTCTCGATGACGACGTACGAATCGTCCTGGAAGCCCAGCGCGAAGCAGCAGGACGCGCCGCGGGGCTGCACGTCGTAGGGACGCGTGCCGTCCCAGCTCACGCGCTGCGCGAAGATGAACGTGCCGTAAGGCCCGTTGTAATTGCCGCTGGCGAGTCCGCCGCAGATGTCGAACGTCGCGTCGTAGAGTTCGAGGAACGGCAGGCTGTTCGCCCATCCATCCTGCGTGCTTGAACTCTGGGTGAGGGAGCGCAGCGTGGCGTTGGAGACGACAATCGTCGCGTCGTTCACGCACGCCGCCTGGCCCAGCGTGTCGCTCGCGACGAATTCCAGCACGCCGCCCGACATCACGAGCGCCGTGCGGTTCGAGATCGCGAGGTTCCCCAGCGCGGAGGCGGTGGCCGGCAAGTCGGAGTTGCCGCGCTTGCCGAGGCGGAGAACGCCTTCGGCGATCTCGATCCGGCCCGTCGTCGTGCTGCCGGCATTGGCGAGATGCAGCGAACCCGCGCCCGTCTTGCGCAGATTGAACGGCTGGCCGTCATGGCGGAACCTGGTGATGTAGCGGCGATTGTATTCGTCGGGCGGATACGAGGCCTCGTACCAGATGGGCGCGTCCACGAGTTTCCCCGCAATCGTCAGATCGATCGCGTCGTCCTGCGTGACGTCGTCGAGGTGGAGTTCGCCCGGCGCCCGTCCCCCGTCACGGCCGAAGTAGTACGTGGTGCCGCTCCGGGAGAGATTGTAGGCGCGCGTGCCGGTGAACGTGACGCTGTCGGCGAAGCCGACATGGGGCCACTGGACGACGTAGAAGTTCGTCACGGCGCATGGCTCGTCGGGCTTGAAGTAGAAGGTGGACGAACCGGGGCCGTTGCCGAAATCGACCGTCGCGTCGTCGAAAATCGTCCGGCAGAGGCCGTTCACGGCCCCGTCGCTCTGCTTGTAGGTTCCCTTCACGACGAGCGTGAGCGCATTCGTCGCGTAGAACTGCCCCATCTGGTCGCTTCCCCCCATCCAGAGCGTGGCGCCGGGATGGACGGTGAACGTGTGGGGATAGCGCGCCGCGCCGAACGCGCTTGGACGGTCGAACTCGATCGAGGCGTAGTTCGCGGCCATCTTCAGCGTACCCTCGACGACGTCGACATCCCCCGTGTAGTTGCTCCATTTCGCCGTGGAGTAGTCGTCGCGCTGGCCCAGTTCGAGCGTGCCGGCGCCGGTCTTGCGGAAACCGGAGCAGGGCGCGTTGTAGCCGGCCGTCCAGACGATGGGAACCCAGAGAATGACGTCGGACGCGTCGTCGCCCGTCATGTCCGGCACGTCGATGACGCCCTGCTGCGCCAGGTTCAACGCGCCGTCGGACGTGAACTTGCCCAGGGAAATCCCCGCCTTCAAGTAGTCGATTCCCGCGCCCTCCGTGTCCTCGTTCTGGAACGTGACCGCCCGCGTGCCGCTGAAATAGAAGTTGTTCGCGAAGAACGAACCCCAGAAGGCGGCGTCGTCCGGACCGCTCACGTGATCGTGCCGGCCCCAGTGGGACAGCCCGCCGTGGAACTTCACCTCGGTGTCGTGCAGATAGACGTTGCCGGCGTTGAACGCGAAGTTCGTGGTGAGATCGAGCGTGGCGTCGTAGAATCGCAGATCCGTCAGGATCGGCGTCGTGGAGCGTCCGCTGCCGCCAAAGGAGTTCTGGCCCACCATGCGGAGCGTCGCGTTGGAGACGACCACCGTGCGGACCACGCGGGGATTGCCGAGAGCGCCGACCTGCGTATCCCAGACGTCGTTTTCCAACGTCGTCAGCAGCGTCGTGCCGCCGGCGAGCAGCACGTCGCCCGTGAATGTGCTCTTCGCGGAGAGCGTCAAGTCGCCCGCGCCCCACTTGGCAAGCCCTTCGGTCCCCGACAGCACGGACGAAATGGTCCACGGCTCGTCGTTCGTGAACGCCCGCTGGCCATTCCATCCGTCATCAGCCCACACGCCCGCCATCGCCACGGCCACCAGCCGTGCCACAACGCCTTTCCGCACGTTCGTCGTCATGTCCATCCTCCTTCACCGTTTGTCCAAACCAGACCGGTCGCCTTACGCCTCCCGGGGATGCGCCCTTCCGGCCCGCAGATGCGCCGGAATTGTCTCAAACCTCCGTGAGCCTTGCGTGAGAATTGCGTTAGACTTGCGTAAGGACGCGGACCGCCGCAAAAAAAGCGGACGGCACCGCCAAACGCCCCACAACCCCGCAGGACAACTTGTATTTTACCCCCCCCCCGCCAATTTTGTCAATTGTAATCGTGAAAAAACGGAAATCGGGGGTGCACCGACGCGGACGCGCGCGGACGAATCCGCCACCGCGGGCGGCTTCCGTTTCGGCGTGTCCGCCGCCGTCAGGCAGACCGGCTCGGGATGACGAGCCGGGTCGGCCGCCGCGTCGGATTCGCCGCGCGGACGTCAAGCGCCTGATGGACAAGCCGGAGCGTCCGTTCGCGGACGGCGGGCTTCAGCTGACAGGCCCAGACGATGATGACATTCCAGCCGAGGGCTTTCCATTCCCCTTCATGCCGCCGGTCGCGGGCCACGTTCCGGTTCCACTTCTCCTGCCAGAACGCGACGTTCGATTTCGGCATCGTCGCGTCGCCGCAGGCATGGCGATGCCAGAAACAGCCCCGGATCTCGATGAGCGTGCGGGCGCGGGGCACGACAATGTCGGGATGGCCGGGCAGGCGCCGGTCGCAGACCCGATAGCGCCACCCGGCCGCGTGGAGGCGCTTGCGCACCAGCAGTTCCGGTCCCGTGTCCCGCGAACGGATGCGCGACATGATTTCCGAACGCTTGGCTTTCGTCACCCGGTCCACGTCACGACCTTCTGCGCCGGCGGATGCGGAAGATGTCGAACAGCATGCGCGGCGCGTCGCGGAACACGCACAGGGAACTGCGCGCGCCGCCCTGCCAGAGCACGGGGACTTCGGCAACCGTCCCGCCGGCGTCCTGGACGCGGCAGATCAGTTCGATATCGAAAGCGAACCGGTCGGTCCGCAGCCGCTCCAGAATCCCGCGCATCCGCGCCATCCGGAACAGCTTGAATCCGCATTGCGTATCCTGGATGCCGCGCACGCCGGCCAGCCAGACCATGAAATGGCAGAGCCGCGAAAGGACTTTCCGGATCCACGGCATGCCGGGACGGCCATGGCGGCTGCCGCAGACCATCCAGGCCCCGGCCGCCTTGGCCAGGGCGGCGAACTCGGAAAAAGGCGTCGACAGGTCGACGTCGCTCATCAGCACGTACTCGCCCCGGGACGCGAGCGCCGCCCGCCTCACCGAAAAGCCCTTGCCCCGGTTCCGCCCGTTGACGAGAACGGCCACCCCCGGCGGAAGCTCCCCGAGGGCCAACGGCGGCCGCGAGCCGTCGTCGACCAGAATCGTCTCGATCAGCGCGAACCCGTCCGCCTTCGCGGCGTCCGCCAGTTCCGGCAGCCGCCGCACGAGCCGGGCCGCCAGATCCGGCGCATTGTAGACGGGCACCACCAGGGACAGCGTCCTCACCGCTTCAATCCCATCCAGGGGGCCAGCCGCACGCTCCGCGCCTCGCGAGACTGGTGCGTGGCGCCCGGCAAGCCCATTTCCAGCGCGGACAGTCTTGTCATCAGGGCCTGCTGCGCCGCTTCCGACTGCTGCCGCTCCGCTTCCGACTTCTGCCGCTCCTCCACCAGTTCCCGTTCGCGGATGCGCAGTTTCTCGCGCGTCTCCTGGAGCTGGCGGTAGATGACCGTGATGTCGCTGACCTGCTGGCGCAGGCGGACAAGTTCGCTCTCCCGTTCGCGGACCTTGGCCGAGAGGTCGCGAATCCGCTGCTCGGACTCGCGCGCGGAACGCTCCTGCAACACGCGCAACGCGTCGAGTTCCTGGCGCAGATGGACCGTCCGCGGGTCCTCGGGATGCGCCTTCATGGCGCGGCGCGTCATGTCCTCGGCGTCCGTGCCGATCACGCGCAGAATCTGCTGCCGGCGCGCGACGAGGCGTTCCCCCCGTTTCAGGCGCAATTGCTTCAGCTCTTCCAGCTCGCGCGCTTCGGCCTGCATCTCGGCGGCCAGTTCATCGGCCTCTTCCTTCATCATCGCATACACGGCCGTCTGCACGTCGGCCGCCAGCTGGGCCGTCGGCGGAAGCCGCCTGATCTCATTGCTCAGCGACTGGATCCGGTTCTGGTAGGCCTCTTCGTTGGCCTGCGACGTCGAGAACAATTCCGCCAGATCGCTCTCCGCCGCGGCCGCCTTCGCCGCCGCCGCGGCCGCTTCCTTCTGCGCGGCCTCCAGCGCCGTAGTCTTCTCCGCCAACGCGGAGTCCTTCTCGGCCAATGCGGAATCCTTCTCGGCCAACGCGGAGTCCTTCTCGGCCAACGCGGAATCGCGGGTCGCCAGCGCCGCTTCCCGTTCCGCCAGCGCGGACGCCTTCTCCGCCAGCGCCGCCATTTTTTCGTTCAGGACGCGGTCCCGCTCCGCCAGCTGTTCGGCCGTGCGCAGGGCCGCATCCTTTGCCGCCGCCTCATTGGCTTTCGCGGCCTCGACTTCGGCCTGGACCGCCACCACCCGGGCTTCGGCCCTGTCGGCGGCCTGCCGAAAGGCCTCCGCCTCGTTTCGGGCCGACTGGATCCGCGCTTCGGCCTCGGCCGCACGCGAGACCGCCGCTTTCATGCCCGCCTGAAGCGTTTCGATCTGCCGCTTGAGTTCGGCCACCTGCTCCGGGTCCGCGGCCGCGGCGGGGGGCGCGTCGTCCGGCGCCGGCCCGCCGCCGTCCGCGGCAGGCGGCGTCTCGTCCTCCGGCACGGACGCGACAGCGGCCGGCTCGTCCGGTTCGCCGTCCGGTTCGGGGACCATCTCGACCAGCCGGCTCGTCCCGGGGAGGCGGCCGCTGGCCAGCAGGGCCTGGGCGGCCTCTTTGTTGAAGGGCCCGCGCGGCGTTCCGTCGCCAATGTCGATTCCCCAGCGCATGTCGAGGAACGGCAGCTGCGTCACGGGCATCCAGGAGGTCCGGTCCTCGGACAGCTCCTGCCCCGGCTGGATCCGCCCCATCCGCGCCCATTCCACCAGCTGGGCTTTCGTCACGGGGCCATAGGTCTCGTCCGGCGTCCGCAGATACCATTCATTCGCCGCCATCGCCGCCCTCACTTCTTGAACCGGAAGAGCCGCTTCATGTCCGACGCGCCCATGCGGGTCAGTTCCTGCTGCGCCCGGCGCTCCAGATCCGCCAACGACGCGGGCGACGCCCCGCCGGCGAATCCCGGCGGCGGCGGCGGGACGCCAAAGCCGAACGCCTGGCGCGCCACGGGCGGCGGCGTTTCGTTGACGACTTCGGGGACCAGCACTTCGCTCTTCCACTCGCGCTCGTGGATTTTCGCGCGCGTGGCGATCTGCTCCTTCAGTTCCTGGATGTCCGCATCCCGCCGCTGGATTTCCTGAATCGCGCGCTGCAGGTCCTCGGCGCGCAGACGGAGTTCCTCGTCCTTCCGGACCAGTTCGCCCTCTTTCGCCTGCAGGGTCTTGTTCAGGGCCTCGATCTGCGCGTCCTTCTGCGCGAGCTGGGCCACGGACTGGGAAATGCGCTCGTCGCGCCGCGCCACGGCTTTCTGCGCCGACGCCAGCTGCAGATCCTTCTTCGCGGCCAGCTTGGCCGCCTCGGCCAACGCCGAATCGCGCTGGACGATTGCCGCGTCGCGCGCGGCGACCGCGCTTTCAAGCGTCTTGAGCCGCGCCGTCGTCGCCCCGCGGTCGTCCTGGTAGAAGCGGGCGGCATCGGACAGCGAACCCGTCTTGATCAGGTCGTCCACCACCATCCGGTGCGTGGGTCCGTAGAACTGCCCGGGGTTGTTCTCCACGACCCAGTTCATTTCCAGTTCGGGCTTGAGCGGCGCCAGCATCCAGCTCTTCAGGTCCTGCGAGATTCCCGCCAGCGGCTCCACGCGACCGTCTTTGACCCACGCCTTCAGCACATCCAGTTCGATCGGTCCGAAGACCTTGCCCGCCGTATTTCTGACATACCACTTTTCCATGACGGTATTCTAGCACATTCTCCGCCGACGCCGCAACACCACCCCGTCCCCAAGGTGCCGGACGTCCCGCGCCACGGGGAGACGCGGGACGTCTCCGGCGCGCTCATTCGCCGGCGGCCGTTTTCAGCGGCTCGAACGCCGGCATCTCCCGGCGCAGCCAGGCGTCGGGCCTGAGCGCGAAATTGCCGCGGGCGGCGTCCACGAAGCCGGCGTCGAACGGTTTGTCCGGCGTCCCGTTGACCACGCGGAAGCCGGCGAGCAGGCGCGCGTCGACCTTCGCCGTCTTCACGCCATTCGTCCCCCGCGTATTGATGACGAGATTGCCCGCAATCGGCGCCAGGCGTTCCCAGCAGGCGTCCGCTTTCCTGTCCAGGGCCAGGATCTCCCGTTCGCAATCGATGAAGACGTTGTTCTCCACGGGATTGTACAGCGGTTCCCGCGGATGATCCTGCATGATCCGGGCCAGGCGCGGATAGGCCGCCGCCCACACGCCATTCGTGTAATCGAGTTTCTTGGCCTTTTCCTCCAGCATCCAGGATTCGCCCCCGTGCTCCCGCGAATTCCAGTGCTTCCAGGTCATGCCCCGGCAGTCGATCGACAGGCCGATCTTGCACCGGGAGAACACGTTGTTCCGGATGGGGTGCTCGCGGCCGCCGCCGACCATGATGCCCCGGGCGACGTTGTGGAAGACGTTGCCGTAGACGGCGTCGCCGCAGTCGCAGTCGTCGAAATAGAACCCCATCGTGTTGGCATGGTCGCCTTCCGCGCCGAGATCGTGCGTGTGGTTGTAGCGGAGGACGTTGCCCATCGTCGTCCAGTCGCGTCCCGTATAGTAGGCGCCGGCGTCCCCCGTCTCCATCAGCACGCGGTAGACCTCGTTATATTCGAAAAGATGCTCGTTGCCGCCGTAGAGGACGGCCGAATGCGGCGCGTCGTGCATGCGATTCCGCCGCAGCGTGATGCCGCACCCCTGCACGCCGATGGCCGGGGCGTAGGTCCGCTGGTAGATGGCCCAGTCGTGGACATGGCAATCCTCGATTCGCGTTTCGGCCTTCGTCAAGGTCCGCCGGTCGCCTCCCCACACGGAAATGCCCGACAGGCCGATGTTGCAGACCTCCACGTTGCGCACCGCGTTGCGGTTCCCGCCGAGGCTCAGTCCCGATCCGCCGAAATTGGCGATGCGGCAATTCGCGAACACGAGATCGTGGCCCGTGGCCGCCACGCCGCTTCCGTACCCGTACGCGAAGACCAGCCCCTCGAACCGGACGAACGCCACGTCCTTCGCGCGCAGGACCGGTTCGGGCGAAAACGCCAGCACCATCTCGTCGGCGTCCGCCGGAACGCCGTGGGGCGGCTGGAGATAGAGCAGCTTCCGCGTCCGGTCCAGATACCACTCGCCGGGACTGTCCAGTTCCTCCAGCAGATTGAACACGTAGAAGCGGCGGCTTTTGCGTCCCCACGTCCCGCCCATGATGCCGTAGGGGATGTTGGCGGCCAGGCGGATGACGTCGTTGGTCCCGTTTTCCGTTCCGTATGCGGCCGCGCGAACCGAATGGTTGTCCCAGTCGTGCGTCCAGTAGCCGTTCATCCACACGCCGGCCGCGAAATCCCACCGCTTCGCCCGCGGGTCCGAGTAGACGAAGGCGCCCGGCGAACGGACGGTCCCTCCGTCCGGCCGCGTCCGGAGAACGCCGCCCCAGTCGACGGCCTGCGAAAACGCGGTGTAGTCCGCATTGGGCCACCGCGCAAGCGTGCCGAGGCGATGGCCGACGAACAGCATCGGGGCCGCCGGCCTTCCGCCGAAGGCGTCCGCGAGGGCGGGCACCTCCCGCGGGCAAAGGTCCGAAACGTCCGCGACGAAGACCTTGCCCCGCGCCTCTGCCGGCAGACGCGCCAGAACGTCCGCGGATTCGACTTTCCGGAACCGCGACGCGGGCACGCGAACGCCCCCCAGCAGACGGACCGCGCCTTCGGCCGCCGGCCGCCAGACGACAGGGGCCCCGGCCGTGCCGGAATCGGCCGCCGTCAGGCGCAGGCCGGAACCGACCCAATAGTCGCCGGGAGCCAGAAGGATCTCGACCGGTTCTCCCGGCCCCACCGTTCCCGCCTTCCGCGCGGCCCGGATTCCGTCGAGCGCCTGCTGCACGCCCGGCCAGGGGCGCGCCGCGCTGCCGTCGCCAGGGCCTTTCGCCGACGCGTCGACGTGCCAGACGGCCGCCTCCGCGAACCCGATGGACACGAGCGCGACCCAACCGACAATGATCTTCGCTTTCATGGCCCCATTATCCCAAAACCGCCAATCCGCTGTCAACCCGGAATCGGCCGCGCCGGGCCGGGAAATGAAAAATTCCGGGCCTGCCAGCCCGGAATCTTCCAGCAGGCGCGCGGCCTACTTGTTTTTATGACGCTGCGCCTTCATGCGCTTGTCGTATTTGTGCTTCGACATTTTTTTCCGGCGTTTTTTCTTGATGGAACCCATCTGAGGACCTCCTTGTTTTATGATGACTGTTTGATGCGCTTCACGCGTTAGAAAATGACCTTGTTCAGCGGCAGCTCGATGATTCCCGTCGCGCCGGCGTCGCGGAGCGGGGGAATCAGGTCGCGGACCAGCCGCTCCTCCACCACGGTCTCGACGGCGAACCAGTCCTCGTCGATCAGCTTGTTCACGGTGGGCGCGTGCAGAGCCGGCAGGGCGGCCGTGATCTTCGCGAGGTTCTTCGCCGGCGCGTTGAGCTTGAGCAGAACCCGCTTCTGCGCGTCGAGCGCGCCGAGAAGCAGCATCTTGAGCTGTTCAAGCTTCTCGCGCTTCGCCTTGTTCTTCCAGGCCTTCTTGTTCGCGATCATGCGCGTCGTCGACGTGAGGATCGTGTCGACGATGCGCAGGTTGTTCGCGCGAAGCGAGGAGCCCGTTTCCGTCAGATCGACAATGGCGTCCACCAGTTCGGGCGCCTTGACCTCCGTCGCGCCCCAGCTGAACTCCACGTCCGCCTTCACGCCGTTCTTCTTGAGGTAGCGCTTCACCAGGCCGACGGCCTCGGAGGAAATGCGCTTGCCCTGAAGGTCCTTGACCGACTTGATCTTGGAGTCGTTCGGCACGGCGAGCACCCAGCGAACCGGATTCGACGTGGCCTTCGAATAGTTGAGCTCGCAGACTTCCTGGACGTCGCTGCCGTTCTCGAAGACCCAGTCGTAGCCGCAGATGCCCGCGTCGAGCAGGCCCAGCTCCACGTAGCGGGACATCTCCTGCGGCCGGAGCAGACGGCACTTGATTTCGGGATCGTCAATCGACGGGATGTACGAGCGCGACGAGCACGACACGTTGAACCCGGCGCGCTTGAACAGCGCGAACGTCGAATCCTGCAAACTGCCTTTCGGCAAACCCAATACGATGGACATGGATCAATAGTCTCCCTCTTCGTTCTGTTCATTGTCCGCCGAATACCCGTCCAGCGTCTGGTCGGGCGCCTGGTCGACCGGCGCCTGCGCCAGATTGTCGGGATTGACGATGGCAAATGCCGGTTCGTTGACTTCGCCTTCCTCTTCCGGCGGGATGGCCGTCGTTCCGTACAGCTCGTCCTGGCGCGCCTTGCGCACCCGGTTGATCTCCTCCATTTCCTCGTCCGAAATCGGCTCGCACAGCGGCACGAGCTTGAGGTAGCGGTGGAGCGGGAAGCCCGTGCCGCCCGGAATGAGGTGGCCGAGAATGACGTTCTCCTTGAAGCCGCGAAGCTCGTCCACGCGGCCCATCGTCGCCGACTCCGTCAAGACGCGCGTCGTGTCCTGGAAGGACGCCGCGGAAATGAAGGAATCGGTTTCGAGCGCGGCCTTCGTGATGCCGAGGAGCGCGGGCTGCGCTTCGGCCGGGCGGCGGCCTTCGGCCATCATCTGCTCGTTCACGCGCATGAAGTGCTGGTGCGTGACCTGTTCGCCCCAGAGGAAGTCCGTATCGCCCGGGTTCGTGATGCGGACCTTGCGGAGCATCTGGCGGACGATGA
>JBJEWF010000026.1:0-24434 GCA_051884915.1 Kiritimatiellia bacterium | reverse complement strand
CCGCCGGGGTCAAGCACTGGCACGGCGCGGCGGACTGCTGGTTCCAGCACATCGCGCTCGAAGTCCCCGGCACGGAGATGCGCACCGAGTGGCTGGAGCCTGTGGCGGATTGACGATTTCACGCCCTGCTGAAAGGAAACCCCCAATGGGCTACACCTGGAACGTGCCCACAAAGGAGCCGACCGTGCAGGAGGCAGAAAGAAAAAAATCCCGGCTTTAATCCTCGCGCGCCCGCGATGCAGAAATGCGGTCGATGTGGTATAATCCTCCTGAAATGAAACGCTCGGACGCCAAGTCGGGACAGGCCGCGCTGGAATACGTGCTCGTGTTTCTGGCGCTGTTCGGCCTCTATTTCGTTCTCAGGAGCTTCTTCGTTCCGGCGGCCCGGAACGCATCCGAACGGACGACCGTCCTGGTGACCAGCGACTATCCGTGACCGACCAACCAAAGGAGTTCCCATGAACATGAAGTCCAAGCAGTCCAGAAAAGGCCAGACGATGGTTGAATACATCATCATCGTCGCGCTGATCGCCATCTCCCTGATTGCCGTGTTCACCTATTTCGGCAAGGCGACGGGCAAGAAAGTCGCCGGCGCCACGCAGGCCATCGACAACGACATGGGCGACCGCGCCAAGCAGGCCGTCGACTCCATCGAGGATCCCGACGATCCCAAGGGCATCAAGGAACTCGGCAACAACTGATGCCGGCGCGCGCGGCCACCGATGCGCGCGTCGGCCGGAAGCGGGGACAGGCCATGGTGGAAACCGTCGTCGTCCTCGTTTTTCTGCTGTTCGCCTTTTTCGCCGTCTTCCAGTTCGCCGACAATCTGCGCGCCAAACTCCTCTGCGAGTATGCGGCCGGGCGCTGCGCCCGGGCCGGCACAATCGGCATGAACGAGTTCATGGTCACGAAAACGGCGCGCATCGCCACCATGGCCGCCGCGGGCGAATGCCTGACGCGGGACGACGCGGGCGGTTCCCTGGACACGGGGGTCCTGGTCGGCCGCAGTCCCTCCTATCTCGAATGCGAGGACGAGGCCGCCGCCGAACAGGAGCTTGACTTCGACTACTGGCGCAACGGGCGGACGCATGCGCGTTGCGTGCGCGCGGGCGCAAAAATCGTCGCGACCGTCACCCAAAGGCGTCCGCAGTTCTTCGATCTGGCGGCCTGGTTGCAGGACGGCGCCGCGTCCACGGCCGATGCGGACGGCGACGGCCCGCCGGAGGCCACCATCACCGGCACGGCCTCGATTGAGGCGCACTGTCCGGACTGGATGCAATGAAGGTCCCTTCCGCCAAATCCGGGCAGATCGTCCTCGTCCTGCTCTTCATGCTGCTGGGACTCGTCTTCCTCCTGGTGATGGAGACGGACATCTTCTCCGCCATTCGCGGCAAGACGCGGATCCAGAACGCCGGCGACGCCGCCGCCCTGGCCGGCGCCCGCTGGCAGGGCATCACGCTGAATCTCATCGGCGAGCTGAACCTGATCCACGTGGCCGCCAGCTGCGAATCCAACGAAACCGCGGCCGCCGGCATCGTCGCGCTTCAGGAGCGCCTCGCCGTCGCGGGACCGGTCGTTGGCCTCATGGCGGCCAATGCCGCCGCCCTTGAGAACAAGGCGCCCATCCACGACGACTTCACGCAGATCGTCGCCGCCCGCGCCCAGGCCGCCGCCGGCTACGCCAGCGACACGTGGCCCGACAAAGGCGCCGACTACGGCAACATGCTCCGGATCGCCGCCGCCGGCGGTCTGGCGACCGGCAACGACAACGCCAGTCTGCTTCCCATCTGTTCCGAATACCATCCGCTCTACGACCTGACGTTCTACGAGGCCGTCCGGGCGTCCGACTGGCGCCGCATCTGCCTGAACTGCTTTGCGGGCGACCATTCCCGGGCGACGGCCACGCTTCTGTCCTGGAACGGCTGGCCCGCGCCCCCGCCGCTGGCGGAAGGCGCCGATCTGGCCAATTCCGAATTTCTCAGCCTGCACCTCCGGCGCGCGACCGTCGCCCTGGAAGACGCCTCCCGGCCCGCGGCGGCCGCCGTCATCCTCGCCGCGGCCGGCGACCTGGGGCTGGGGGACGTCGTGACGCAGGAGAACCTGGACGCCTACCAGGTCCTCTCGCGGCCGCGGACCTGGTATTTCTACGACGATTCCGCCTGGCGGACATGGCGCGAACTCGACATCGGCGGCACCACGCGCTTTCCCCTGGAAAACGCGGTCCGGCCCGAATACGACGTCATGGGCGCCACGTCCCTGTTCAAAGTGCGCGACGAACTCGTGCCCCTCGCGCAGATCGCGCGCACGAACACGTTCGAGTGGACGGCCGCCGCCAAGCCCTTCGGTTCGGTCGACCATGCCGGCGGCACGCGGCGCGTCATCGACCTCTTCAGCGTCCACGACGGGTCGTTCAACGCCCCGCTCGTCCTTCCGTCCTTTCGTTTCGTGCGCCTGATTCCCATTGGCGGGGTCGGCACGCCCGACCCCGAGGACGCGTCGGGATCGAGCTGGTCGTCCAGCCGCGGCGCCAGCGATCCGGCCTGGCTGGAGCACGTCAACCGGCACGTTCCCCACAACCAGCGCGTCGACGCGTGCAGATATTGCGGGATCCTGCTACTCTACGGCGAACGGGCGGACCATCTCCGCGCAGGCGGCCGCTACCTAATGGAGCACGCCCACGACGACTACTGCGCGCCGCCGTCTCCGCCGGGCGGCAAGCGGGGAGGAGGCACGTCGCATGCGCACTAGAGGACCGTTCCGGCGGCAGGGACAGGCCGCCATCGAATTTGCCGTCGCCACGTTCGTTTTCGCGCTGGTCGTGTCCGCCTTGACGGGCTTTGCCGCCGTCTTTCTGCGCAACGTCGAAATGCTCGGCGATGCGCGCACGGACGCGGGAATCGCCGCGCTTGACGCGACCGACGGTTCGAGGCGCGTCGGGTCCGCCGCCGGCATCGCCGCCTACGCGCACCCGACGGTCGCCACGACCGCAGGCGAGCGGCCCGTCGATCCCTGGCAGGAGGCCGTCGACGCCCTTCCCGCGGAAACGCGTTTTGCCGAGTGGCAGGCCAACGCCGTCGTCCCCGTCTCGCTGATCCAGGGGTCGGCGAAGAAAACCTTCACCTTCCGCCTGACGCTGAACGGCGAGCCGATTTTCGAGGACGAAGGCCACCTCGCGGAAGAAGTCTGGCTGCCGGCCCTTGGCGGCATCCGGACGCCAGGCGTGGGAGGCGGGCCATGAAAACGGCCGCGCTTTGGGGCTTTCTGCTCTTCGGCGCCTGGTTCTGGCGGCAGCCGCGGACGCCGCACCGCCACGAGTGGCCCGAAGGGCTGCCGGTCTTTTCGGGCGGGCGGGCCGACTGCGCCTACACACTCGCGAACGGCAGCGCGTTCGCCTCGTTCACGACGGCGGCCCCCGCCGCCGAGGTCCTCGCGTCCGCCCGGGCCGCGTTCACGGGCGAGGGATGGGTCGAAATTCCGCTCGCCTTGTCGGACACGCGGTTCTTCATGCGCGGCGAAGCCGTTGCCGTCCTGCTTGCGGAGTCCACCGGCTGCGGCACCCGCGTCACCGTGCTCCAACGTCCTAGGGGATTGTGATATAATAGGACCATGAAACAGAAGATCGTTCTCGTCGTCGCCATCGTTTTCGGCCTGCTCGCCGCCGTTCTGACGCGTGCCTACCTGTCGGCGAAGCAGGACGAGTTTCTGTCGCTGAAGGAGCGCTTCCGCAAGACGCACCGGACCATGGAAGCCCTCTGCTACAAAAAGGACGTCCCCGGCGGCACGGTGATCGCGAAATCCGATCTCGGTCTGAAGACCGTCCCCGCGAGCGGTCTGCGCGGGCAGGCCCTCACGCTGGACAACCTCTCCGAAATCGTCGGCCGCAAGCTGCTGACCGGGCACCGCACGGGCGAACTCGTGTTCTGGTCGGACATCGAGGGCGGCAATCCCATCGGCGGCGGTCTTGCCGACGCCATCCACAAGAAGATGCGCGCCGTCTCCATCAACGCCTCGGGAGCCGCGGCGGTCAGCGGCATGGTCAAGCCCAACGACCACGTCGACGTGATCGGCACCTTCTCCTTCCCCAAGACCGGCGCGGACGGGAAACCGCTCCAGGAGCTCGTCACCTGCACGATTCTCCAGAACGTCCTCGTGCTGGCGACCGGGAAGGACACGGCCAAGTCCGTCACGCCCTCCTTTGCGGGTTCGTCCTATTCGACGGTCACGCTCGAAGTCAGTCCGCGGGAAGCCGAGATGCTGGTCTTCGCCGAGCAGATCAAGGGCCGGCTGTCGCTCGCGCTCCGCAACCGCAACGACACGTCCTACGAGACGAAGCTCCCGCAGGTCGACTTCGCGAAGATCCGCGGCGAGATCGAAGAGCTGAACGTCAAGCGCCAGGCGCAGATGGGCGGAGGCAACTGACCATGGCATACGCGCTTGACCTGATCAGGCCCGGCGAACGCGCCGCCACGCGCCACGTGCTGGAGAACGGGTCCTATTTCATCGGGCGCGGCGCGCACTGCAGGCTGCGCCTGGCCTACCCCGACGTTTCGGAACGCCACGCCCTGCTCGTCCTGACCGACGGCCGGGTCGAACTGCAGGATCTGCACAGCGCCAACGGCACCTACGTCAACGGGATGCCCGTCGACGGCACGGTCGAACTCGGCGCCGACGCCGTCGTCCAGATCGGCAGCGCCATGATGCGCGTCTCGCCGGCCGTGGCGGAGACCGGCACGGCCGAAGCCGCGCCGGACGCCGCCGCGCCGGCGGCCCCCGTCCCGGCGGAGGCACGCGCGCGGCGCGACACGCCGGAGACGCCGCCGGCGCCCGATCCGCTCGCCGGCATCCGCCGCCAGGTGAAGGAACAGATCCAGCAGGAGCTCATCACGCGGCTCGATCTCAAGCGCCTGACCGTCGCCGGCGTCGACCGGGCGGGCCTGGAGAAACAGGCCGTCGCCAAAATCCACGAGATCGTCGAGCAGGTCCGGACGAACGGCAAGCTGCCGCCGGGCATCGACGCCGCGCGGCTTGAACGCGAAGTCTTCAACGAAGCGCTGCGCCTGGGGCCGCTTGAAGAATTGCTGGCCGACGACTCCGTTTCGGAAATCATGGTCAACGGGCCGAACCAGGTCTACGTGGAGCGCCACGGCAAGCTGCAGCTGACCGATCTGCAGTTCCTGGACGACGCCAGCGTGCTGGCCGTCATCGAGCGCATCGTCTCGCCCATCGGCCGGCGCATCGACGAGTCCCAGCCGTATGTCGACGCGCGCCTGGAGGACGGCAGCCGCGTCAACGCCATCATTCCGCCCCTGTCCCTGTCCGGCCCCACGATCACGATCCGGAAGTTCGCCAAGAAGACGCTGACCGTCGAAGACTTCATCCGGTTCGGGACCTGGACGCGCAACGCCGCCGAGTTCATGAAGGCCTGCGTGATGCTGCGGAAGAACATCATCGTGGCCGGCGGAACGGGTTCCGGCAAAACGACCCTGCTCAATCTGCTTTCGGGATTCATCCCGGCCGACGAGCGCATCGTCACGGTGGAAGACGCCGCCGAACTGCGCCTGGTCCAGCCGCATGTCGTGCGGCTCGAAGCGCGCCCGCCGAACATCGAAGGGCGCGGCGCCGTCACGATCCGGGATCTCGTGAAAAACTGCCTCCGGATGCGCCCCGACCGCATCATCGTCGGCGAATGCCGCGGGGGCGAAGCCCTTGACATGCTGCAGGCGATGAACACGGGCCACGACGGATCGCTGACCACCGTCCACGCCAATTCGCCGCGCGACGTCATCTCCCGGCTTGAGACCATGGTGCTCATGAGCGGCATGGAACTTCCCTCCCGCGCGATTCGCGAGCAGATCGCCTCGGCCGTCGACATCGTCATCCACGAATCGCGGCTTTCCGACGGTTCGCGGAAAGTCGTCGCGATTTCCGAAGTCACGGGGCTTGAGGGACAGCAGATCGTCATGCAGGACATCTTCGCCTTCCGCCAGTCGGGCGTCGACGCGCACGGCAGGGTCGTTGGCGCGTTCCGTGCGACCGGCGCGGTCCCCACCTTCTTCGAGCATCTGAAGAGCCGCGGTCTCCATCTCGATCCGGCCCTGTTCGATCCCAACCAGAACCGCGAAGTTCGCCTTGAAATCAGCGGAGCCTAGCCGATGATTCCGACCGAGACCCTGCTCGACTGGGCGGCGCCCCTTTCCGCCGGACTGGCCTTCGCGGGCTTTGCCTACATGTTCATTGACGCGCTCAACGAGGGCACGGACAACTACGCCTCCCAGATGGGCGAAGCCACGAGCCGCCAGTTCGCGGAGGTCTTCCTGTTCGTTTCACCGGCGAAAATCGCGCGCCTCGGCCGCCTGGCCGCCCTGGCGGCGTTCTTCCTGTTCTTCATTCCCCTGTTCAGCTTCACGAACATCGCCTCGACCGTTTCCGGCATCCTGCTCGGGCTGCTTGCGGGCCTGTTCGTCTTCACGCTGCCCGGCCGCTACGTGAAAATCCTGCGCGCGCGCCGGCGGGCCAGGTTCAACGAACAGCTCGTCGACGCGCTGGGGACGATGTCCAACGCGCTCCGTGCCGGATTCTCCATCAACCAGGCCTTCGAAAGCGTGGTCGAAACCGGCGAGAAGCCCATCGCCCAGGAATTCAGCGTCCTGCTCCAGCAGATGCGCATTGGCATGAGCTTCGACGACGCGCTCGCCTCGCTCGACCGGCGCGTCGGTTCGGACGATCTGACGCTCGTCTGCACCTCCATCGACATCGCCCGCCGGACGGGCGGCAACCTCACGGACATCTTCGACAAGATTTCGGAAACCATCCGCGGCCGGATGCGCATTGAGCGCCGGATCAAGACGCTGACGGCCCAGGGGCGCATGCAGGGCATCATCGTCTCCTGCATGCCGCTGCTGCTCGGCGTGGCCATGATGGTGCTCAAGCCCGACGTGATGAAGCCCTTTCTCTTCTCGCTGAAGGGCTGCGCCTGCGTGGGCGTCACGCTGCTGCTCGTCGCCGCCGGCTGGCTCTTCATCCGCAAGATCATCAGGATCGACGTCTAGTCCGCCGCGCCGTCCGCGGACGATCCGCGGCCAAGGGGCCGGACGCGGAACGCCTGCGCGGGACAGTAGTTCTCGCAAGCGCCGCAGCCCGTGCATTTGGACGCGTCGACCGCGGGCACCTTGATCTTGACCGTCTTGTCGCCGTCCTTCGCGTCCTCCTCCCCGAGCGCGATGGCCTGCTGCGGACACCGGCGCGCGCAGAGTCCGCACGGAATCTTTTCCGTGCAGGCCAGGCAGGCCGCACGGTCGAAGACCGCGCGGCCGATCGTCTTCTTCGCGACCGGCAGAATCGCGCCCGACGGGCAGACTTCGCCGCAGGTCGTGCAGGACGGATCGCAGAAGCCGCGGGCGAAGGACAGTTTCGGCATCAACGCGCCGAGAAGCCCGTAGTCCGATGCGCCCGCCGGCACGAGAACCTGGCGCGGGCAACGCGCCACGCAGAGGCCGCAGGCCGTGCATTTCATCCGCAGGGAATCGACGGTCGCGCCGGGCGGCGGCAGCGCCGTCCCCGCACGCGCCGGCATCCACCGGCTCGACCGGGCCAGATGGGCCGTCACGCCGACCGCCACGGTCCCCATCAGCGCGTTCTTCACGAAATCCCGCCGTGCCGCGGCGGGCGCGGACCGGAACGGAACCGTCCTGCGGAAGGACAGGGCCCCCTGCGGACAGACGCCCAGGCAATTGAAACAGCGGATGCAGCGCGCATTGTCGAGCGTCTTCCTCCGCCCGTCCAGGCACGACGCCTTGCAGACGGCCGAACACCGCCCGCACGCGACGCACGCCTCGGCGTCAAGCGCGATTTCCCACACGGAACGCCGCGCGATGACGGCCAGCAGGGCGCCGACGGGGCAGAGCGAATTGCAGACGAGCCGCCCTTTCCAGGCCACCACGAGAATCAGCAGGAACAGCGAACTGGCGGCAAGGGAGAATCCCGCCAGACTGCGGACGAAGACCTCCCGCTTGAACAGCACGACCGGACCATCCGTGCCCAGCCAGTCGGCGAGCCGGTTGTTGAGCAGGTCCGCCAACGGCGCAAACAGCTGCGACGCGAAGCGTCCGTAGGTGCCGTAGGGATCGAGCAGCCCCGCCAGCGACGTCCCGCCGACCGCCAGAAGGACGAAAAAGGCGGCCCAGGCGCACGCCGACACCAGCCGGCGGGGAGGACGCGGCCGCCAGCGACGTCCCCAGGGCCGCGCGAAGAGGCGGATGAGCACGTCCTGGAAAACGCCCAGCGGGCAGACCGTCGAGCAGTAGACGCGCCCGAACAGCGCCGTCACGACCAGCCAGAGCGCAAGGGGCAGCAGACTGCAGGACAGCAGCGCCGGGACGATCTGCACGCGCGCGAGCAGGCCGCACCCGCCCGCCAGCCCGAGAAAGAACAGCGTGACCGACACCAGCAGAACCGCCGCGACGGCCGCCCGAATCCATTTGAGCGCGTTCATCGGATCACCCCGCCCTTCCTGACGTAGGCCGCCTCCGTCTGCGCGACAATGTCGCAGACCTTCTGCATTTCCGTCGGGATGCGGAACGTCCACTGCGGACAGGGCACGAGGCACTTCCTGCACGCCAGACACCGGTCGGCGCGTTCCCTGGGGCGGAACGTGTTGTAGTAGGAGGCGAGAAACCGGCGGCGGAGCGTCTGCGAATCGTTCTCCCCCTCGTCGGCCGGCAGCCTTCCGTTCTGCGCCCATTCGTTGTACCAGGCGAAGATTTCGGGGATGCGCACGCCATACGGGCAGGGCACGCAGTAACTGCAGCCCGTGCACGGAATGGACTTGTGCTTCATGTACTCGGCGATTGCCGCCTCGTAGACCTGGCGCTCCGCCGCCGACAGCGGCCTGAAATCCTCGGACAGCGTCCGGATGTTCTCCTCAAGATACTGCAGCTTGCCCATGCCGCTGAAGATGCAGACGACGCCCGGCAGCGACCCCGCGAAGCGGAATCCCCACCGCGCCGCCGAATCTTCGGGGTGCATCTTCCGGATGATTTCGAGCGATCGGCCGCGCAGCCCCGCCGCGCGGCCGCCCGCGAGAGGTTCCATCACGAGAACGGCGACGCCGTGCCGGGCCGCGGTCGCGGACAGATTGGGGGCGTCCTTGTTCCACGTGAACTCCATGGCGTTCTGCATCAGCATGCAGACCTCGAACAGGCCCGGATAGGCGCCCAGCAGTTCGTCGAGATAGTCGGACTTGCCGTGGTAGGACATCCCCAAATGGCGGATGCGCCCCTTTTTCTTCTGCTCGATCAGATAGTCCAGCACGCCCAGCTTCACGTAGACGCGCTCGAACTCGGCCTTCTTGCTGACCGAGTGCAGCAGATAGAAGTCGAAATACGCCACCTGGCAGCGTTCCAGCTGCTCCTCGAAAATCCGTTTCGCGTCGTCCAGCGTCTTCACCCGCCAGGAGGGAAGCTTGGTCGACAGCAGAAAACTCTCGCGCGGGTATTTCTTCAGCACGCGCCCCAGGAAGGGCTCGCTGTCCCCCTGGTGGTAGGCGTAGCCCGTATCCAGCCAGTTGACGCCATGCCGGAGCGCGTAATCGACCATCTTCTCGGCGTAGGCGAAATCCGCCGCGCCGGCGCCGGCGCGCGTCTTCAGCGGGAAGCGTTCGGCACAGCCGAGGCCCAGCAGCGGAATCGGCGTCTTGCCGTCGCTGGGGAGCGGCCGGACGCGCGGGCGCGCGGGCGCTTCCGGTTCCGCCGCGAACAGACGGCCCGCGCGCAGGAAAATCCCTGCGGCCATTGAACATCCCAACGCCTCGCGGCGCGAAAGATCCGTGCGTGCAAAAGGTTTCGCCATACGTCTCCCAATCGGCGGAGTCTAGGACGTGCGCCACGGACCTGCGGCGTCGACAACCGCATCGTCCGAAGCGGCGATGAGCGGACGAAGCGTCGTGCAGCCGATCGTCGCGAGGCGCTTCGCGAGCCGCGCGAACTGATCGTCGTCGGCATACGTGCCGACGATGGCGCCGCCGCTGCCGGCGAACTTCGCGCTCGCGCCCGCGCTCCGCGCCACCATCACCATGTTCCGGTTCTGCTCGGACACGTTGAAAATCCGGTCGCGCAAATCGAAATTGGCATTCACGAGGGGCGGAATCCTTTCGGGCCGCCCCGCCACCAGCGCGTCCCGTCCCTGCTGGGCGATGTCCGCGAACTCCGACATCGCGGACAGGATGTCGGGGTGCTTCTCCTCGAACAGATGCCGGACCCTCCGATGGGCCTTGCCCGACTCCTCCGCGCGATTCGGATCGAAGGCGACGTACAGGTTCACGCCGGAACCGGCCTTCAGCAGCGACAGGTCGAGGCGCTCGTAGATGCCGAAGTTGTGCTCCTCCACGTACGGGCGGTTGAAATCCATGAAGACGAGGCCGTTGTACATCTGGACCACGCGGTCCTGGTAGCCGCAGCTGATGCCGAGTTCCAGTTTCTCCGCCTCCAGGCAGATCGTCGGCGCATACTCCGCGGGAATCGCCACGTCGTAGAACTTCATCAGGGCCTTGAGCATCGCGCTGCAGATGGCGCTTGAACCCGAAAGCCCCACGAGGCGCGGAATGTTGATCTTGTACTCGACCGTGAAATTGCGCGGCGCAAGGGCGATTCCGTGGTCGAAGCAATACTCGAAAAAGCGCTTCGACACGGCCTTCAGCACGCGGATGCCGCCGTAGTAGCCGAACAGGCGCAAGTCGCGGACGAGCTGTTCCGGCGACTCGAACATGGCGTCGTCGACCACGCCGGGCACAAAGCGCATCAGTTCGCTTTCCGTCAACTTGAGGTCCACGCCAAAATTCGCGAAGGCGAACGAAAGCGTCTTGCCGAAATAGCCGTCCGACGGATTGCCCAGCAAGCCGGCCCGCGCGAAACTTTTCGTGTTGACAGTCTTCATGGCTCCAGCCCGTGCGGCGGCGCGACGCGCAGCCGCACGGGTCCCCCCCTCGTCTATTTTGCCGCGGCCTTGAGCTCGCGGATGACCTTGAACATCACGGACGGATAGTCCGTCGAGAAGCCGTCGCAGCCCAGCTCCCAGAGCCGGCGGTAGACTTCTTCCCGGTCGCCGCCTTCAAACGGAATCGAGCAGACTTTCACGCCATGGGCATGGAACTCGTCGATGATCCGCTTCAGGTAGCCGGTGCCGATGATGAACGGATCGACGGGATCCCTGGGATTCCAGTAGGTGTGGAGGGAAACCGCCGTCACGTACTTGAAGCCGTTGCGGCGGAGTTCGTCCATCTGCCGCTCGAAGTGCGCCTGGACGTCCACCTCCATCCGCTTCCGCTTCACGGGATCGAAACGGTCCGCGCACTTCGGGAACTTGCCGATCCAGAGGAGCGACTTGCCGCCCGGCACCAGCGCGTTCCACGCGACGATGTTCGGATACGAACAGCCGGTGTAGTAGACCTGGTCGACGACTCCGAACCGGCGCGCCTCGGCCGCGATCAGCGCCGGTCCCGCGCCCTTTTCGTCCACGAAGAGCAGACAGGAGGGCCGGCCCTTCATCGCGGCCATCACGGCTTGCATGGTCGGAATGCGCTGCGACGCATAGCGCGGATCCAGATAGGACCCCACGTCAACGTCGCGGATGTCCGCCCACGACAACTCCTCCGAGACCTTCTTCGCGGCCAGTTCGGGGGAAATGCCCCGCGCCGTGCGCGCGAGGGAATTGTCGTGGAGCATGATGCCAACGCCGTCTTTCGTCTTGCGGCAGTCGCACTCCGGCGCGGAACCGTTCCCCCAGCACCAGAGAAACGTCTCCAGCGTGTTGTCGGGCCGCTCCAGCCGGCCGCCGCCGCGGTGGACGTGGGAAATGAACAGGCCGTCCTCGCGCGGACCCGCGGAAACCGCAGCCACCAGCGCGCAGACGCCGAGCGCAAGTCCGGACTTCACGACTCCCGACCTCCTCTCCCGGCGATCAGCCGATCGTGATGTGGATGCCGTTGGGCGGACACGCGCCCGCGGCGGCCGGAGCCACGGAGATGTGCGGCTTCGACGGCGCGGGCCGCTTCGCCCGCGGCGGCCCGATCAGGCAGCTGTGGACGCGCCCGTCCGTGCGGGGCGCCTGCTCGACGAAGCATTCGTCCTTCAGCTTGTCGAGAACGTTCGCGATCATGTCCTCGCCAATGTCGCGGTGGGCGTTTTCGCGCCCCCGGTACTGCAGCGACAGGCGGACCTTGTCGCCCTCGGACAAAAACTCGCGGATCTGGCGCAGCTTGTGCTCCAGATCGCCTACATCCGTCCCGGGGCGGAACTTGATTTCCTTGACCTGGGTCGTCTTCTGGGCCTTGCGGGCCTTTTTGGCCCGGATGGACTCCTCATAGCGGAATTTGCCGTAGTCCATGATCTTGCAGACCGGCGGCACGGCGTTCGGGGTGATCTCGACCAGGTCGAGCCCCTGTTCGTCGGCCATGCGCTGGGCCTGCGACGTCGGCATCACGCCAAGCTGTTGTCCATTGGCATTCAAGACGCGCACGGAAGGCACGCGGATCTTGTAGTTTACACGGGTGAAGGACTGTCCGATAAGGCACCTCTCTAGTTGGATTTGTATGGTTGGTTGGAAAAATCGCCTATTCGTGGTCGTTCAATTCGGCGTCCAGCCGGGCCATGAAGGCGTCGAGCGGCATGGCGCCGAGGTCACCTTCCGCGCGGCTGCGGACCGACACGACGCCCGCCGCCTCGTCGCGCCCGCCCGCGACGAGCATGTACGGCGTCTTCATGAGCTGGGCATTGCGGATCTTCGCGCCGAGCTTTTCGGCCGACGTGTCGACCTCCACGCGATACCCCTTCGCGCGCAGCGCGTCCCTGATCGTCTGCGCGTAGCCGAGCTGCTTGTCCGTGATCGGCAGGACGCGGACCTGCTCCGGCGCCAGCCAGAGCGGAAACGCGCCGGCGTAGTGCTCGATGAGGATGCCGAAGAAACGCTCGATGGAGCCGAGCAGCGCGCGGTGGACCATGTAGGGCTGGTGCTCCTTGCCGTCGGCGCCGACATAGGTGAGGTTGAAGCGTTCCGGCAGGTTGAAGTCGAACTGCACCGTGCCGAGCTGCCACGGCCGGCCGAGCGCGTCCTTGATCTTCATGTCGATCTTCGGGCCGTAGAACGCGCCGCCGCCCTCGTCGACCTCGTAGGCCATGCCCTCCTGGTCGAGCGCGTCGCGCAGGGACTGCGTCGCCTGTTCCCAGCGTTCGGGAAGGCCGACGGCCTTTTCGGGCTTCGTGGACAGATAGGCCTGGATCTCGTGGAAGCCGAACCGGCCCAGCATCTTCTTCGCGAACCGGACGGTGCTGCGAATCTCCTGGACGATCTGCTCCGGCGTGCAGAAGATGTGCGCATCGTCCTGCGTGAAGCCGCGCACGCGGAAGAGCCCGTGGCGGACGCCGTCCTTCTCGTAGCGGTACACCGTGCCGAGTTCCGCGTACCGCAGCGGCAGGTCGCGGTAGGAACGCCTGCCGAACTGGTAGACCTGGATGTGGAACGGGCAGTTCATCGGCTTGACGTAGTACTGCTCGACGTAGGCGTCGCTGCCGTCGCCCTCCTGCACGTTCATGCAGGGGAACATGCCCTCCTTGTAGAAGCCCAGATGGCCGGAGGTCCGCCACAGGTCCGCCCGGCCGACGTGCGGGGTGTAGATGATCTCGTAGCCCGCCTTGTAGTGGGCCGTGCGCCAGTAGTCCTCGATCGCCACGCGCACGCGGGCGCCGCGCGGCAGCCAGTGGGCGAGTCCCGGTCCCACGGCCTCGGTGATCGTGAAGAGGCCGAGCTCCTTGCCGAGCACGCGGTGGTCGCGCTTCTTCGCCTCTTCGATTTTCGCCAGCATCGCCTCAAGGTCGGCCGGGCTCTTGCCGACGATGCCGTAGACGCGCTGCAGCATCTTGTTCTTCTCGTCGCCGCGGTAGTAGCTGCCGGCCACCTTCATGAGCTTGACCGCGCCGATCTGCGCGCTGTGCTCCACGTGCGGACCGCGGCACATCTCCACGTAATCGCCGACCGTGTAGGTCGAAATGGCCACGCCGTCCGCCACGACGTCGGCGAGACGCTCCAGCTTGTACGTCTGCCCCGCCAGCAGTTTCGCGGCCTCGTCGGCCGACACCTCCCGCCGGACAAACGGCTCGTCCAAGGCGATCAGGCGCGCGATCTCCTTCTCGATGCGCGGGAAATCCTCCGGCGTGATCTTCACGGGAATGTCGAAATCGTAGTAGAACCCGTCGGCCGTCGCCGGGCCGATGTCGACCTGGACGTTCTCGAACAGACCCATGATCGCGCGCGCGGTCAAATGCGCGGCCGAATGGCGCCGCATCTCGTCAGTGATTTCCATTTTAGCCTTGCTCTCCTTGCATTTTCAATATGATACAACTGTTTCCGGCGAAAAACAAGTGCGAAAATCGAGCCGGCGCGCGGAAACGTCCGCCGCGCGCCCCGGCCGGGACGAAGCCGGCGGCGATTCGCCGGGCCGCCGGCGGCGCGCCGGCTAGCCGGCAATCGACAGCGTATCGAGCGAAACGGGGACGAGCCGCACGTCCGGCAATCCGCACGGGAGCGCGAATTCGACGACGGCCCCGTTCTTCTTCTTGTCGCGCTTCATCACCGGGACCAGGCTCGCGAACGTCACGCCGTCCGGCAATTCCGTCGGCAGGCCGACGGCCGCGAACGGGGCCGCCACCCGCGCCGGCCAGTCCGCGCCGGCCAGCCCCAGCCGGACGGCCAGACGGGCCTCCTCCACCACGCCAATCGCCACGGCTTCGCCATGCCGGACGCCGAAACCGGTCGCGATCTCCACGGCATGGCCGACCGTATGCCCCAGGTTGAGCTTGGCGCGGTCGCCCTTCTCCCGCGGATCGCGGCGGACCACCCCCACCTTGACGGCGAGCGCCCGGCGGACGTAATCCGCCACCGCCGCGACGTCCGAGAAGTCGGGGACCTCCAGCAATCCGGGGTCGGCGATGAACGCGTGCTTCAGCGCCTCGGCGAGGCCGCAGCGGATTTCCCGCGGCGGCAGCGTGGACAGGGTCGCGACGTCCGCCAGCACGCCCGAAGGCGAATGGAACGCGCCCACGAGGTTCTTGCCTTCGGGCAGGTCGCATCCCGTCTTCCCGCCCGTCGACGCGTCGACCATGGACAGCAGCGTCGTGGGGACGTTGATCCAGGCCATGCCCCGCATCCAGGTGGCCGAGGCGAACCCCGTCATGTCGCCCACAACGCCGCCGCCGACGGCCACCGCAAAATCGCAACGGCCCAGACCGGCGGACAGGAACGCCCGCCAGATGTCGGCCACCGTGGCAATCGTCTTCGTCTCCTCGCCCGCCGGAATCGTCGCGAGCGTCGCGGCGATGCCCGCCGCCCGCAGCGAAGCCACGGCGCGCGCCCCGTACGGGGAGGCCGTCACGGAGTCGCAGACGACGACCGACCGCGCGCCCAGGCCGCAGGATTTCGCGAACGCGCCCAGGCGGTCGAGCGTCCCCGCGCCGACGCGGACGTCGGACGGCACGTCGCCCGAGAGGATGCGGAAGCGGCCCAGGACGGTTTCCGCCCGGTCGGCACGCGCCTCGGGCGCCTCGTCGGCCTGTTCGGCCGTCTGGTTCAGACGGACGGGGAAGCTCCCGTAGTGCGCCGCGCGGGCGTCGAGAAGCGCCTGGAGCCGGTCGCGCGCGCTGGCGAGCGGACGCGTTCCCCGCTGGGACATCACGCGCGCCGCCAGCACGTCCCGGGGAACGTCGAGAAACAGGATGCGGCCCAGGCCCTCGGCCACGGCGCGCGCCGCGGGGTCGACCAGCGCGCCGCCGCCCAGCGCCACGACGGCGGCGCCCCGCGTTCCCACGGCCTTCAGCGCGGCCAGTTCGCGCGCGCGGAAGCCCTTTTCCGTCTCCCGCGCGAAAATCTCGGGGATCGAAACGCCTCCTGCCTCTTCCACGATCACCGCGTCCAGATCCAGAAACGGAACCCCGAAACGGGAGGCCAGGACCTTGCCCAGCGTCGATTTGCCGCTTCCGGGCGGTCCGTAGAGAAACAGGAGGTCGCTCATTTCATCAGGCCTCTTCTTCCTTCAGCGTGTTCTTGGCCTCGTTGACCCTCATCTTCCGGCCCATGACTTCCTTCTCGCTCATCGCCGCGATCGCCTTCTCGGCTTCCGGGCGGTTCGGCATCACGACGAAACCGAATCCCTTGGACTTGTTGTTGAAGCGATTGGTCACCACGCGCGCGGAGGACACCGTGCCAAAGGCCTCAAACGCCTTGCGCAGGTCCTCTTCGGACATCTCGTAGCTCAGGTTGCCCACGTAGATCTCGACGCTGCCGGCCGGAATGGCCACGCGCGCCTCCGGCGGTCGGACCTCGCGGCGCGGCTGCACCGGGCCGGACTTCCGCGCGGGCGCGCCCTTCTTGCACGTGCAGCCGTCCTTTCTGCCGCAGCGTCCGGCCACGAACCCGACCGCGGCGCCAACCACGGCCGCCACCGCCAGCGAAACATAGCACGCCGATCCCGGATTGCACGCGGCCTGGCCGAATGTAATCATGCTCATCTTCTTTTTTTCTCCTCTTCTTCTTTCTCTCCGCCTTCGGCCCCTCTTCTTCAGCCCGCAAGAAATCCATCGAGCTTTTTGAGACGCGAAGGGTGGCGCAGCTTGCGCAAGGCCTTTGCCTCGATCTGGCGAATGCGCTCGCGCGTCACGTTGAACTGTTTACCCACCTCTTCCAATGTTCTGGAAAAACCGTCGGTGAGTCCAAAACGGTAGTCCAGCACCTGCCGCTCGCGATCCGTGAGCGTTTTCAGGATGTCTGCCAATCTCTCGCGCAGCATCGAATAGGCTGTCTGCTCCGAGGGATTTTCCGCCGTCGTGTCGGGGATGAAGTCGCCGTACTTGGCGTCGTCGTTGTCTCCGACCTTCGACTGCAGGGAAATCGGCTGCTGCGCCATGCGATGGACGGCGCGGACCTGTTCGGGCTTCATGTCCATTTCCACGGACAGCTCCTTCTCGGTCGGTTCGCGCCCCAGCTTCTGGATCAGCTTCTTCTGCACGCGCATGAGCTTGTTGATCGTCTCGATCATGTGGACGGGGATGCGGATCGTCCGCGCCTGGTCGGCGATGGCGCGGGTCGCCGCCTGGCGAATCCACCAGGTCGCGTACGTCGAGAACTTGTAGCCGCGCGTGTACTCGAACTTCTCGACGGCCTTCATCAGGCCCGTGTTGCCCTCCTGGATGAGGTCGAGGAAGCTCAGGCCCCGGTTCATGTATTTCTTGACAATCGAAATCACCAGCCGCAGGTTGGCCTCGACCATCTTCGTCCGCGCCTCTTCGCCCTTGCGGAGGACCTCGCGGAGTTCGCCGAAGGTCTCCAGGAACTCGTCCCCCGGCATCCCGAACCGGGCCTCAAGCTTCTCCAGCTCGGCACGGACTTTCTCCAGTTCCGCGTCGCGCTTCTTCGACTGGGCCTTGCCGAGCAGGTCCTTCTTCCTGTTCAGATGTTCCCGGTACGGAAGGTAGATCGTCTCGTCGGCCTCGCGGCACAGCGTCTCAAGGACCTTTTGCTTGAAATTCAGCTTCTCGAAAGCGTCCCTCAGGGCGGCGCGGGCGTTGCCGACGGTCTTCTCCGCGCCGCGAATCTGCGCCGGGGTCGCCTTCTTGCGGTGCTTCATCACGTCGAGATACTTCGTCTGCGCGTCCTGGAGCTGCTTCGCGACCTTGGTGAGCATCTTGCGCAAATCGGGCAGAAGGTCCATGTAGGCGTCGCGGTTGTCGTCGAACTTGTCCGTCACGACGCGGTCGAAACGCTCCTGCATGCCCTCCAGCTTGTCGAGCAGGCCCATGTACATGCCCGGCGTGAACGCGAACCGGTTGAACATGTCCTTCGTCTTCGCCTCGGCTTCCTCGATCTGCTTGCAGATCTCGATTTCCTGCGCCTGGGTGAGCAGCGGAACCTGCCCCATCTGGTGCAGGTACATGCGAATCGGGTCGTCGAACAGCTCCTGCGTCCGGGCCTGCTGCGCCCGCTTGTCGAGCGCGCTGTCCTTGCCGGCCAGAAACGCCTCCGTCTCGCGGGAGTCGATGACGTGGACGCCCAGCTTGTCCAGCATCGACTTGAAATTCTCCAGCGCCTTGTCCGTCTCCGTGGCCTCGTCCAGCAGCGCCCCCCACGGCATGTGCTGCTCCAGGATCTCGCGCGTCACGAAACCGCCGTTGCGGTCGGAAATGTTGACGAGCTCGTTGATGGCGTCCTTGATCTCCTCCGCGCGCATCACGCTGCCGCCCTGGAAGCTCGTCATCATCTCGTCGGAATCGACGTCGTCCCCGGTGGCCGGCAACGGCAGGGGATAGTCGTCGCCCATGTAGTCGCCGTCCAGCTCGGACGGGTCCGGCACGTCCTGCTCGTCGACCGGCAGATGCTCGCCTTCGACCGCCTCGGCCTCCTGGGCCACGCTGTCCAGATTCAGGTCGCGGGCCTCGGCGGCCACGTCCTCCAAATCGTCGCTCTCGACATCCGGGAAGCCGGCTTCGGCATCCGCAACGGCAACGGAATCGGGTTCGGGAATGTCCTCTTCGGCAAAATCGTCTTTTGCGCTTCGCTTGCGATTCGAGACTTTCTGCTTCGTCTCTTTCGCGCCGGCGCCCGCCTTGCGAACGCCAGATTTGGTATTTTCAGCTTTTTTCTGATTCTTTTTTGTCGCCATGTAAACTCCAGGGTATAATCCGAGTATAGGCCGAAAAGTCAATCAGGCATAGTATCATTGCGGGGCGAAATTGTCAAGGGGTTGCGCGCGGAAAACTTTTTTGGTAGAATCGGGCCGATTGTCCCCGGAGGGGGAGTGCAAATAAGGAGATCAAGTGCCGTGAAAAGTCCCGTGTCCGCCGCCAAATCCGCCTACGCTGCCGCAGGTGTCAACATCGACAGCAAAATGGAAGCCCTCAAAGCCATCAAGGCGATGGTCGGCGCCACGAAGACCCCCAACGTCGTGGGCGGCATCGGCTCGTTCGGCGGTCTCTGCAAGCTCCCCGCCAAGAGCACGAAGGACACGCTGCTCGTGTCCTCGTCCGATGGCGTCGGCACGAAGCTGAAGGTCGCCGTGATGATGAAGAAGCACGACACCGTCGGCCAGGACATCGTCAACCACTGCGTCAACGACATTCTGGTCCAGGGCGCGCGCCCCCTGTTTTTCATGGACTACGTCGGCACCTCCAAGTTCGACGGTCCCGTCTTCAAGCAGATCGTCTCCGGCCTCTGCAAGGCCTGCAAGGAAAACGGCATGGCGCTTCTGGGCGGCGAGACGGCCGAGCTTCCGGGGCTCTACCCGGCCGGCGAATACGACCTGACGGGCACGATCGTCGGCACCGTCGACAAGAAGGAGGTCATCACCGGCTCGTCCATCCGCGCGGGTGACGTCGTCATCGGCCTTCCGTCCGGCGGCCTCCAGACGAACGGCTACTCGCTCGCGCGCAAGGTCTTCTTCGACCAGTGCCAGCTGACGCCGCAGGACAAGCTGCCGGGCACCAGCCAGACCGTCGGCGACGCGCTTCTCGCCGTCCACAGGAGCTTCCTGAAGCCCGTCACGAAACTGCTCGACAGGAAGGTGAAGATCAACGGCATGGCCCACATCACCGGCGGCGGCTTCCAGGACAACATCCCGCGCGTTCTCCCCAAGGCCGTCGTCTGCGAAATCGACCGCACGACCTGGGAGCCTCCGACGGTCTTCAAGTTCATCGAGCGCCAGGGCAAGGTCGACCACGACGAAATGTACCGCGTGTTCAACATGGGCGTCGGCTTCGTCCTGATCGTCCCGAAAAAGGAGCTCGCGAAGATCAAGACCCTCTTCAAGGGCATCCGCCAGGCCTGGAAGCAGATCGGCGTCATCCGCGTCCGCAAGGGCAACGGCCCGCAGGTCGTCTTCTCGAAATAGGGCCGCCGCCCGTTGCCGTTCCGCCTTGCGCAAGGCGGAACGGCGAACCGGCAGACGGCGGCACGCGCGCCGTCCGCCTACCGCGCGATTTCGTAGGTGCCCGGTCCGTAGAGGCGCGATTCCGCGTCGCCGGGGACGGTCACCTGCGCCTTGCAGCCGTCCGGAACGGTGAACGTCCACGTCCACTTGTCGCCGGTGTAGCGCCAGGCGCTCTTGACGACGCCCTGCGGCGTCTTGTATTCGGCCGAAACGGAGCCGATCCGGGGATCGGGCTGCGGCGCCATGACGATGCGCTTGAAACCGGGCGCCGACGGATCGGCGGCGATGCCGGCCATGTTCTTGTACATCCACGCGAGCACCGACCCGTAGGCGTAGTGGTTGAAGCTGTTCATGCCGACCGGGCCGAAGCCGGTGTCCTTCACGTAGCTGTTCCAGCGTTCCCAGATCGTCGTCGCGCCCTGGTCGACGGAGTAGAGCCAACTGGGGTTGCGATGCTGCAGCAGCAGCGTATAGGCGACGTCGGACGCGCCGATCTGCGTCAGGACGTCCATCAGGAAGCCCGTTCCCAGAAAGCCCGTCTGGAGGCAGTCGCCGTGGTCCTTGATGCTCTTGAGCAGAATCCCCTTCGTCTCCTCGGCGGCCCGGCCTTCGACAATGCCGAACTTCAGGGCGAAGACGCAGGCCGTCTGCAGTCCGCGCATCGGCTTGAGCAGCAGCCCGTCGGGTTCGACGTAGGTCTTGCGGATATACGCCAGCGCCCGGCGCGCGCAGGCCCGGAACGCGCCGGCGTCGGCGGCCTTTCCGGTCGCCTCGGCCATCTGGACCATCAGCCGTGAATCGTAGAGCCAGTAGCACGCCGCCAGGAACTCCCGATAGTTCTTCGCGTCGGGATCGTTCTTCCACTTGCCCCAGTTGCCGAACTTGTTGCCGCACGTCTCGAACGTCTCGTAGGACAGCCAGTCGGCGTAGGTGTAGTGCTTGTCGTCGTACTTGTACTTCGTCTCGTCGAGTTTGCGGACGAATTTGGCCATCGCCTCCCAGTTCTCCTCCACGATCCGCGTGTCGCCGAACTGCTTCCAGACCGTCCACGGCACGATGACGCCGGCGTCCGCCCAGCCCAGGTTGAACGTCTCGTTGCCATATTGCGCGAACGGCGCGACCGACGGGAAGCCGCCGTCCGCGTCGCGGCTGTCGACCATGTCGCGCATCCACTTGCGGAAGAAACGGCGCGTGTCGGCATTGAACGTGCCGGCCTCGGCGAACACCTGCGTATCGGCCGTCCAGCCCAGGCGCTCGTTGCGCTGCGGGCAGTCCGTGGGGACCGAAAGATAGTTGGACAGCTGCCCCCAGTACACGTTGGAGATCAGCTTGTTGACGTCGGCGTTCCCCGTCTCGATCCGGCCCAGTTCCATGTCTGCGGCGATCGACGACACGGGAACGCTGAAAAGCGACGTGATCAGAACGGGTTCCGTCGCCGTGATCGACAGGTAGCGGTAGCCGAAGAACGTGAAGCGCGGCATGTACTTCTCGCCGTTTTCGTCGCCCGTGAACGTGTAGACAAGGCGCATCCCGTCCGCCGGCATCCGGAGGTTCTCGCGATACAGGCTGCCGCCGGGGCCGTCGTTGCCGCGGCTGCGCTCGCCGTTCGCGTCGTTCAGCATTTCACCCGGCAGACAGGTCAGCACCGCGTCCGGAGCGCTCCGCATCTTGAACAGCGGGACGCCGGCGCAGTTCTGCCCGAAGTCGACGACCAGCGTCTCCCCCGGCCGGACGAACAGCTCGTCCCCCGCCTCGAACGTGCGCGCCTTCACGACCTTGCCGAAGATCTTCTTCCCGGGATCGGCCCCTTCCACGCCCTTCCACGTGTAGGCCGCCACGGGAACCAGGGCGCGATCGGCGCGGCGGCAGACCTCGCCGCCCTCGCTGGGCAGGATCTCGCCGGCGAACTCCGCGTTCTTTTCCGCCAGCGTCAGCTGCGTCGGCTCCGAGACCGGCGTGGGGATGCGGGCATCGTACTCCTCGCCGTCGAAGATGCCCGCATGGACGGTCGGACCGCCCGTCGCCGCCCGCCAGTCCGCGGCCTTCGTCCCGTAGAGTTTCTTCTCGCCGTCCGCATACTCGATTTCCAGGACGCCGCGGAACGCGCTCTTCTGCCCCGCGTAGTTGACGATCTTGTCGCGCCACCAGCCGGCCGACACTTCGGCGATGAACGCGTTCCCCGCTCCCGCCGCCAGATCCATCAGTCCGGTCACGTCGTAGGTAAACGAACGGCGCGTCTTCCTGACATGGGTGAACCCCGGCTTCAGGGCGTCCGAACCGACGCCCTTGCCGTTCACGAAGACCTCGAAAATCCCCAGGCCCGTGACCATCCAGACGGCCCGCCGGACCTTCTTCTCGTTCTTCACTTCGGCGTAGAACCAGCTCGTCCCGGAAGCGGCGCGCTGGCGTTTCTTCTCGTCTTCGCCGGCGACTTTCGCGCCCGGAACCGAGATCCATTCGCTCGCCTCCCACGCCGCCGCCGGCAATGCGTCGACGCGTTCGCCCGCCGACCGGGGAAGTTCCGGCGCCCGCGAAAGGCACCCTGCCAGACAACAGGCGCCCGCCATGCCGGCAAGCGTCCCCACCGTCAGAATCTTGACCATTTTTCTTCTCATTGTCGACTTCCTGTTCTCTTCTGATTTTCCGTTTTTCCGTCTTTGCCCTTCAGAAGCCCGGCAGGTTCATCTGTCCCGCAACGGTGACTTTGCGCTCGGAACCGTCCCGCAGACTGTCGCTCGTGTCGTAGACGACAAACTTGAATCCGTTGTAGGCGCGCGACAGCTCCTTCGCGATGTAGTCCGACACGGCCTTCACGTTGGCCGAATCGTCGTCCGAGAACCCCACGGCCACCAGACTCCGCCCCGGCCCCCCGGTCCGCTTCAGCGTGCGGAAGAGGTGGTCGACGAAATCGCGGATGGCGAACTCCTTCGCCAGTTCCGGCTTCTTCTCCGACGGCGTCTCCGCGAGGCGCGAGCCGAAATCGGCGTCCTCCGCCATCTGCTCCCTGAAACCGGGATTCGTCACCGCATGGTAGCGGCACATCGACAGGTAGTAGCCCAGCTCCTCCTCGTCCGTGCCGAACGACCGGACATGGTCGAAGACGGCCCGGTAGCCGCGCAGATTGGCCATCATCTCCTCGCGTTCCGCCGCCGTCAGGACGTCGTCGATGAAAATTCGGACGGCCTCGCGGATCGTCCGCGGCGCGTGTCCGCGCGCCGTCACGATCGCGAAAATCCGGCCCTCGCGCAGTGTCTTGCGCAGCGTCTCGAAAGAGGGCGCGGGGGACTGGCCCGCCTTGATCTTCGCCAGCGCCGCGCGCGTGTCCCGGATGAACGACAGGTCGTTCTGCCGGGCGTCGGAGGGGTCCTGGAAATCGCGGAAAGCCGCGTCGCGCCCGCCTTCGCGCGGCATCCGGTAGTTCTCCTCGTCCGAGCGCACCAGCGCGAACGTGCTGGTCGAAACGGAAACCGGCGCCCACGTCCCGTCGGCCTGCCGCTTCTCCAGATGGATCCGCGTCGGCATGTGGAGGATATTGTCGTCCCAATCGAAAATATAGTACTTGAAATCGCGTTTCGAGACGTCCAAGTTGACCCGTTTTCCGTCCATGATGTCCATAGTCGCGAACATTATAGCATATCCGGCGACGCGCCGCCGCGTCCCGCGTGGAGGGGGAAAATCACCGCCGCGTCCCGCGTGGAGGGGGACCGAGGGGGAAAATCGCCGCCGCGCGCGCGTGGCGTTTCGCGCCTCAGTGCAGGGGGGAGGAGTCGCGGCAGTGGACCTGGCTGCGGTAGAGCGACCAGCCGTTGTTCAGCCAGAAGGAGATTCCGCACGCCCACATCGTGGGCAGCAGCAGCTCATGGTTGCCGGAGATCTCGGCCACCATCACAACCGCGGTCAGCGGGACGCGGATCGCGCTGGCGAGAAAGGCCGCCATGCCGACGAGCGCAAAGGCCGCCGGATGGATGCCGACGCTCGTCGGCAGGACCTGCTTGAAGAAGAGTCCCGTCGCCGCGCCCAGGGAGCCGCCGCAGACGAGCGCCGGCGCGAACACGCCGCCCGAACCGCCCGAACCGACGGTAAAGGCCGTCGCCAGGGCCTTGATGAAGAAGAAGGAGAGGAAGCCGAGAATCGTGAGCGTTCCGTAGTGGGCGAACAGATCCGACTCGCCCGCCGTGAAGGACGCCTGGATGATCGAATAGCTGGAACCCAGGATGTCCGGACAGACGAACCCGATCGCGCCCACCAGAAGGCCGCCCGCCGCCACGCGGCCCTCCACCGGCCACGGGCGGGCCGAGAACCAGCGTTCCACGCCGCGGAAGACGCTGATGTAGAAGCGGACGCCGAACGTGACGACCAGCGCCAGGACGAAATAGGGGATCAGGCGCATGCCGTTCTCGAAGGCGTAGGCCGGCATCTTGAAAATCGGCTCCCAGCCGTAGACGGCGGCGAAGAGGGTGTAGCTTATCACCGA
>JBJEWF010000025.1:0-24657 GCA_051884915.1 Kiritimatiellia bacterium | reverse complement strand
CGGCGCAGGGGCATATCGCGGACTTTCGGCATGGCTTCATCTCCTTTGGCTTCGATGCCGGACATTGTACAATATTTTGTGCTGCCGGTCAAAGACGGGAAATTTCACACCTTATCCCGGAAAATCCGGGATAAGGGTGGATCCGGATGCCGGTTGCCCCGTACGGCCGAGTATGCTATACTACGCGCAGTTCGGGTTTTAGAACCTCACAACAGGAGAACCACAATGAAAAAGCTGACGATTGCGCTTTGCGCAGTGATGATGGGAGTGGCGACGGCCAGGGCCGAGTTCATCTGGAGCTGGTGGGCGGGTAACCCCGGAGAGGTTGTGACCAAGGACGTCTCGGGCTGCGTGCTGGGCTTCGCGTCCGAAGCCGAATCCATCAAGGGCGCCCAAGTCTCGCTCTGCTACAGCAAGACCAAGCAGGTCAAGTCCGGCTGCCAGTACGCCGTTGGTTATAGCCAGGCCGGGTCCGTCCGCAACGGCGCGCAGGTCGCGTGCGTGTGCAGGGCGAAGGAGGCTTCGCTCCAGTTCGGTCTCGTCTGCATCAACGACACGGGCTTCCTGCCCTGGTTCGTCTTCTTCAATTTCTCGAAGGGTTGCTTTGGCCCGGTGAAGTAAGCGCCGGGGCGGAGAAGGACGCGTCGCATCCCCCTTCGCGAGCCGTGGGCGGTGCGCGTTTCATCGGAACGCCAATGGGGACAGACCCCATGTGTACCGGAGGGGACAGACCCCCGTGTATTGCGGCTGGGGACAGTCCCCACGTCGTGGCGTGTCTGAAGTAGTGATCGGAGTAGGTCCGGTGCGCGCCGAATGGGGACAGTCCCCACGTGTGTCGGAGGGGACAGACCCCATGTGTGCCGGAGGGGACAGGCCCCCGTGTATTGCGGCTGGGGACAGTCCCCGTGTCATGGCGCGTCTGAAGTAGGGGTGATCGGAGTAGGTCCGGTGCGCGCCGAATGGGGACAGTCCCCACGTGTGTCGGAGGGGACAGACCCCATGTGTGCCGGAGGGGACAGGCCCCCGTGTATTGCGGCTGGGGACAGTCCCCGTGTTGTGGTGTAACTGAAACAAGGGAGATTGGAATGAATCAGGCGGAAAAGGAGCGTGTGGCCCGCATCGGCAAAGCGTTCAACGCGAAGAAGTACATTCAGGAGGAGATTGCGGCCATCCGGGCCCGGGTTGGCGACAAGCGGGTTCTTCTCGCCATGTCCGGCGGCGTGGATTCGTCCGTTTGCGCGGTTCTTCTCCACAAGGCCATCGGCAAGCAGCTCACGTGCGTCTTCGTCGACCACGGGTGCATGCGCCTGAACGAGGCGAAAGAGGTCAGGAAGGTCTTCAGGGGAAAGTTCGGCATCAATCTCATTCAGGTCGACGCCGAAAAGCGTTTTCTCGACAAGGCCAAGGGCGTGACCGACCCGGAACGGAAGCGCAAGATCATCGGCGGCGAATTCATCAGGGTCTTTGCGGATGTCGCGCGCGATCTCAAGAAGAAGCTCGGCGACATCGAGTTTCTGGGCCAGGGCACGATCTATCCGGACATCATCGAGTCGGGCGTGGGCGGGCACAAGGCCGTCAAGGCCCACCACAATGTGGGCGGGTTGCCGAAGGACATCATCTTCAAGGGACTCGTCGAGCCCGTGAAGTACCTCTACAAGGACGAGGTCCGCAAGGTCGGCAAGTTGCTGGGCATACCGGCAGAGATGGTCATGCGCCAGCCGTTCCCCGGTCCCGGGCTCGCGGTCCGCTGCATTGGCGAACTCACGAAGGAGAAACTGGACATTCTCCGCCGGGCGGATTTCATTTTCCGCGACGAGATGGCCAAGGCCAAGCTCGACAGGAAGGCGCAGCAGTTCTTCGCCGTCATGACGGACGTCAAGTCCGTTGGCGTCAGGAACGGCGCCCGTACGTTCGGCTACGTGATCGGCATCCGGGCCATTTCGACCTCGCAGTTCGTCAAGGCCGGCGTCGTTGAACTGCCGTTCGCGTTCGTCACGATGGTCGCCGAGAAGATCGCGACCAAGGTGAAGGGCGTCAATCGCGTGGTTTGGGACATCACTCCGAAACCGCCCGCCACCATCGAGTGGGAATAAGGTTTCCCGCTTTCGCTTCTGCGCGCAAGGCTTTGGCCGTTCCCGCCTGGTCCGGGGACGAGACGTCTCCCGTCCGTCCCGCACCGGAAGATCGTGGCGCGCGGCCGGGAATTTACATGCAGTTTACATACGAATCGCCCGGTTGTGGTAGAATTTTCGCCGTTTTCGCGCGGTTTGGGAATGAACCTGAACCGGGCGAGATGCGTTTCAGCAAATGATGTCCGTGTCTTTCAGAATGCGCCGTCTGCGCCGCCCGCTCCGGCAGGCCTTTACCCTCGTCGAGGTGGTCCTTGTCGTGGCGATTCTGGCCGTTGTCGCGTCGCTTGCCGCGATGCGGTGCGGACGGGCCGTCGAGGCGGCGCGCATTCAGGCGGCCGAAGCCGATCTCGCGACGCTGCAGTCGGCCTTCCTCTCCCCCGAGCACGGCTATCTTCGGGACATGTCGGGGATTCCGGGCTTTTCGCCGGCCTACCTGCGGATCGCCAACCTCTACATTGCGACGAACCTGTTCGGCAGCAAGATCGTTTCGGGCGCGTCCCGGTTGGCGCAGACGCGCGGCATCCGTCTTGACGACGGGGCGTCGCCGGCGCAATGCCAGGCGGAAGGGCGCGCCCGTTCCGAAGTCTTCACGAGTTGGGACGAGACGTGCCGGCGCGGCTGGCGCGGGCCCTACGTGATGGCGCGGGCGGCCGAATTCCCCGCGAAGGACGCCCGCCGGTTCCGGGGCGATCCGACGTTCGAGGAGCGGCATTTCTTTCCGCGATTGGAGCATCTCCGCCTGCCGGACGCGTTCAAGGACAAGGCGAAGGCCTCCGTCTACGGATTTGTCGGCGAACCCGCCCTGCTCGACCCCTGGGGCAATCCCTACGTGATCCAGATTCCGCCGCCCCAGGCGTTTACCAATGTGGCGGAGGTGTCGGATCAGGTCCGATTCGCCTACGGGCGCCTTGTTTCGGCCGGTCCGAACGGCATCCTCGAAACGCCCTGTTTCGATGTCAATTCGACGAACTGGTGGGCCACGACCTGGTCGAGCCGGAAGCGCCGTCTTTGCCGCCAGGCCGGGCTGATCGACGGAGTGAACCGGACGGAACGGGGGGACGACCTCGTTCTCTTCTTCTCCCGCAACGACGTCGACGAGGGGGAGGAACAGTGAAGCAGGGATTCTCGCTGATCGAATTGGTGGTGGTGTTGACGATTCTGGCGCTGCTGACCCATCTGGCCGTCCGTGAACTGGGGGGGATTCGGCAGGACAAATTGCACCAGATGGCCAACCGGCAGCTCGAAGCGATTCAAGCGGCCGTCTGGCGCGAGCAGCCGGACGGCGAACCGGCGGGTTTCCTGGTCGACATGGGACGTCTGCCGGTCGCTCGGGAGGAGACGAACCGGTGGGGCGAGGCCGTCCAGACCCTGTCGGAACTCTGGAAACGGCCCGCCGGCGTGCCCGAATTCGCGCTGCGGCCGGCCACGGTCTCGAATCTGGTCGCGGGAGCCGATGCGGAGAGCCTTGCCGATCCTTCCCTTTCGATTCCCTGCGGCTGGCGGGGACCCTATCTGCGCCTTCCCTTTGGCGGAGAGCGTCTTGCCGACCCGTGGGGCAACCCGATGGAAACGCCGGACGGCGCGGGCTTTGCGCGTCTGACGGCGACGAACGGCTCGGCTGTCGTGGCCGGCGCGGTCGTCGGCGCGGTCGGGCACTGGGGGTCGGACGCGCGGCCGGACGGGCTGGTCGCTCCCGCGGACGCATTCGCCCGGGACGCGGTCTGCCTGCTGGTTCCGGGCGCGATGCGCAACACGCTGTTCGTGACGGCCGCGTTTTCGAGCGTTGCGGAAGACGTGGACGTGGCGGGTTCGACGGTGGCATGGTACATGCCGTGTGGCGGTGCGATTACGGGGGCGGTCGTTTCGGCGCAGGCTTCGGGCGCGACGGCGACCTACACGTGCGAAGGGCTGCCGCCGGGCGTCTGCACCGTGGTGGTGAGGGACGGCGAAAACGTGAAAAGGGCCGTGCAGCGCGTGGTCGTTCCGCCAGGCGGGCGGGCGGTGCAGATGAGGATTCGCCTGGATTGAGAGACATGAAGAAGATTCTTCCAGAACAGGTTCTGCCGACGCCGGCGTGCTTTCGCCAGCGCGTCAATCTGCCGGCCGCCCAGGTCGCGGATCTGTCCGCCGACGAACTGGCGGCGGCGCTGGCGTTTGAAATCGAGCCGTTCAGCGGCATTTCGCGGTTTGACGGTTCGATGGCGTGGAAACTGGTCGGCGGCGTCGAGACGTCGCGTCGCGTCTATGACGTCGTGCAGATCCGCAAAAGCGATCTCGTGCGCGCCGTGCAGGAAGGCCGGAAGGCCGGCCGGCCGGTCCGCGCGGTGACGGCCGTTCCCGAATCCGCGGCCGGCGAGACGCTGGACATGCTGCCGTGGATCGACGCGCGCGGCGGGGGCGGTCCGGGCGTCGGGGGCCGGCAGGTCCTGATTGCCGTGCTCGTCGTCCTGCTGTTCGGCGGGCTGGCCTGGGACGCCTGGTCGCTCGCGGCGCGGGAAAGGGAGCTGGCCGGGGAGGTCGGCGTCCGGCGCGGCCTTCAGGCGGAGAAAGACCGGCTGTCGCAGAAACTGGCGAACGTGCGGCAGGACACGCAGCGGGTGCGGACCGCGCGGCTGGCCCATGCCCGGATCCAGCAGAACGTGGACACGCTGCGGGTGGCGTGGCAGATGCTGCTGGCGGCGATTCCGGCGGCCTGCCAGGACGATGCGGTCGTCAAGTCCGTCAAGGCGACGGGCGCGTTTGCGGCGGAACTTTCCGGCGTGGCGCTTTCCGCCGATGCGGCGGGACGCGTCTGCGTCCGCCTTGCGGAGGCCCTGAAGGCGCCGAAGAGCGCCTGGCATGTTCGCCCGGTGCGCGTGGGCGCGGCCGCGTCCGGGGGCACGGCGGCGTTCGTCTGCCAATTGGAATTCGATCCGGAAGGGCAGTTCAGGTAATGATGGAAATTAGGAAGAAGGACAAGGTTTTTGCCGCCGTTGTTCTGCCGCTGGTTCTGATCGGCGGCTACGTCTACTTCTGGCGGATGCCGCTGGCGCGCCGGATCGCGGACCTGGCGGAGGAATGCCGCCGGCTGCCCGATCCGGACGCGTTTCCCGTCGAGAGGCGCGACCTGCTGGCGCGCACGGCCGAGGCGGAAAAGGAGCGGACGGCCGCGCAGGCCGAGAAACCCGCCGAGCCGGCCGTCGAGGGCGATGCGCAGACGGCGGTCGCCCGCCGTCTGCAGCAGGCGGTTTCCGTGCTGACGGGAGCCGGCGTGCGAATCGTCCGCGTGGACGACGCGACGGCGGAAGGCGGACCGGCTGCCGCCGCGGCGGAATCGAGCCGCGGGGCCGCGGTGCTCGAAGCGACGGGGATTCGGCCCGTGCCGGCCGCGCGCAGGTTTGCCGTCGAGGCGGACTATCCGGATCTCGTGACGGCGCTGGAGGCGTTCGCCCGGCGGAAAATGGCCGTGGTGCCGGAAGCGCTGTCGTTGACGGCCGGGGATCGGACGTGCCGGTGGGAGGTGACGCTATGGCTCTGAGCGCGATGCTGGACAAGCTGTTCGCCCAGTGCGAGGCGACGAAGGCGAGCGACATCCACCTGGCCTGCGGCATCGTCCCCCGTTTCCGCATGCAGGGCCTTCTCGTTCCGCATCCGGCGTTCGAGGCGCTGACGGAAGACCAGGTGGACGCCGTGGCGATGGAGCTGGGGCTTGAGACGCTTCCGGTCGGGTGTCCGGACGGAACGGAGCGCGTTCGGCTGACCCTGCTGCGCGAGGGCGCGATCGACGGCGCCATCACGTCCGCGGGCGGCTGCCGCTACCGCTTCAACCTCTTTCGGGACGCCGGCCGGACGGCCGTTGCGATACGCCGTTTGGATTCGGGGTTCCGGACGCTGGATGAACTGGGCCTTCCGCCCCGCCTCGGCGAGTTCTGCGCCTGCTCCGACGGACTCGTGATCGTCACGGGGCCGACGGGAAGCGGCAAGTCGACGACGCTTGCCACGCTGATCGACCGGATCAACCGGACGCGTCAGGGCCATATCATCACGGTGGAGGATCCGATCGAATACGTCCACCGAACCCGGAAGTGCCTCGTCAGCCAGCGCCAGATCGGCCGCGACGCGAAGAGTTTCAACGACGCGCTGGTGGAGGCGCTGCGCCAGGATCCCGACGTGATTCTCGTGGGCGAGGTCCGCGATCTCGCTACGATCCGCACGGCGATCACCGCCGCCGAGACGGGCCATCTCGTCTTTGCCACGCTGCACGCCGGCGATTGCGCGGGGGCGGTCGAGCGCCTCGTGTCCGTCTTCCCGGCGGACGAGCAGACCGCCATCCGCCATCAGCTGGCTTTGGTGCTGCGCGGCATTTTCGCCCAGCATCTGCTGCCGGCGGTCGCCGGCGGCCGGGTGGCGGCGTACGAGCTTTTGGTGAACACGACGGCCGTGGCGAACCTGATTGCCACGGGCCGCTCCGCACAGATCTATTCGGTTCTGGAGACGGGGCGGAAGCTTGGCATGACGACGCTCGACCAGTCGCTGGCCGAACTTCTGCTCAAGGGCCGGATCGGCGAGACGGCGGCGCTCTCGCTGTCGCGCAATCCCGACACGCTGCGCCGTCGCGTCCGCTTCGGACAGGAGGGATGATGGACGGAGTTCTCGATCTTTCCACCGTCTTGATCGACCCCGCATGCGCCGTGAAGCTTCCGGCCGCGTTCGCGCTGCGCCGGCTGGTCCTGCCGCTCTCGGTCGTCGACGGCAAGCTGGCCGTGGCGATGGCCGATCCCGCCGACGCGCCGACGCGCGCGCTTGTCCGGCGGGAGACGGGGATGGAGGTCGTGGCCTCGCGTGCGGACGTGGCGCAGCTGCGCACGGAACTGCTCAGGCTCTACGGCGAAAACCGGCCGTCGGCGGCCGTGTCGACGGCATCGCCCGACGATCCCGTGGCCCTGGTCGACCATCTCCTCCGTTCGGCCGCCTTGCGCCATGCGTCCGACATCCATTTCGATCCGGCGCGGGAGGGCCTGCGCGTGCGGTTCCGCACCGATGGCGAGCTGGAGGACGTGACCGTGCTTCCGGCCGCCCTCCAGGCGCCCGTGACGAGCCGCCTCAAGGTCCTGGCCGGACTCGACATCGCGGAACGGCGGGCGCCGCAGGACGGCGCGTTCACGTGGCGCATGCAGGGCGCCGGCCGCATTCCGCCGCTGGACGTGCGCATGGCGACCCTGCCGGTCCGCCACGGCGAACGCCTGACGCTGCGTCTGCTGGAGACGGATGGCGAGCGCCTGACGCTGGACCGGCTGGGGCTTTCCGCCGAGGACCGGGCTTCGTTCGAGCGCATTCTCGCCCAGCCGCATGGGCTCGTCCTGCTGACCGGTCCGACGGGAAGCGGCAAGACGACGACGCTCTATGCGGCGATCCGCCTGCTCCTCGAACGCCGGGCGCTGAACATCCTGACCGTGGAGGACCCCATCGAGTATGACATTCCCGGGGTCGGCCAGGCCGAGGTCGACAGCGCGGACAAAGTCAACTTCGCGCGGGCGCTCCGTTCGTTGCTGCGCCACGATCCCGACGTGATCATGATTGGCGAAATCCGCGACCAGGAATCGCTGGATACCGCCGTCAAGGCGGCGCTGACCGGCCATCTCGTGCTGTCCACGCTCCACACGAACGATGCGGTCAGCGCGGTGACGCGCCTGTCGGACATGGGCCTGGCCCCGCATCTGACGGCGGCCACGCTGCGGCTCGCCGCGGCGCAGCGGCTGGTGCGCGCGCTGTGCCCGAACTGCCGCGAAGCCTATCCCATGACGGCGACCGAAGCGGCCGTCTTCGGCGATCCGGCGCTGGCGGGGCGAACCGTCTATCGCCCGAAGGGGTGCCTGTGCTGCGCGGGGCGCGGCTATCGCGGGCGCAAGGGTCTTTTCGAGCTGTTCCAGCCCGACCGCGAATGCGCCTCCCTGATCGCCGCGCGCGTGCCGGAGCACGAACTTTACGCCTGGGCCCGGCGGAAGGGCATGCGGGGACTGGCCGGCGACGCCCGCGCCAAGTGCCTGTCGGGCGAAACGACGGTTGCGGAAGCGGCGCGGACGATCGGGGGAGGTTGCTGATCGAATGGGCTTCTTCTCGGTCACGGTCAAAGACGCCGCGGGCAACCGCCGGATCCTGCTGCGCGAGGCGGATTCGGCGGCGGGCGCGGCGGCGCAGCTGCGGGCGGAGGGCCTGCTCGTGCTGGCCGTCGAGGCGGCGAAGGAACGGGACGCGCTGCCGCCGCCCTTCCACCCCGCCTGGCTCGTGCCCATGACGTCGTTTGACGTCGAGATGGGCTTGCGGCAGATGGCCGCCATGCTGCGGAGCGGCGTGTCGCTGCTGTCGGCTTTGCAGACGACGGGCGAACAGGGGAGCAATCCGCGGAGCTGCCGGGCCTGGCGGCAGGTCCGCGACCGCGTGCTCGCGGGGTCTTCGCTGGGAGACGCGCTGGCCGAGCAGGCGAAACGCTTTGGCGAGCTGGCGATCCGGCTGGCGCGCGTCGGCGAACAGTCGGGCGAACTGGATCTGGCGCTGACGCGCGCGGCGGAGCAGCTGGAAGCCCGCCGCAGTCTGCGGACGCTGGTCGTCAACGCGCTCATCTATCCCTGCCTGGCGGTTCTGATGACGATTGCGGTTTCCGCCTTTCTCGTGGTCTTCGTGATTCCCAAGATCTCGGCTTTCCTGCTGGCGAGCGGCGCGACCTTGCCGCAGACGACCCAGCTGCTGGTGGACATTTCCGACTGGCTGGTGGCCAACGGCCTTCAGCTGCTGGCGGGTTTCGCGGTTCTGGTCGCGGGCTGGTTCGCCGTGCGCGCGAGCGCGAAGGGACGCGAGCTGGAGGACGTCCTGCTGCTGAAGCTTCCCGTGAGCGGGAACATCCTCCGTCTGTCCGGCACGGCCGTTCTCTCGCGGGCGATGCAGACGATGATCGCCAGCGGCGTGAGCCTGCTCGATGCGCTCGACGTGGCGGCGAAGCTGATGGCGAACCGGCGTCTCCGGCGGCGCCTGGAAACCGCCCATGACGAGGTCATGCGGGGCGCCGCTCTGGCCACGGCCCTTCAGGCCGCCGTGGAGTTTCGCCCGATGCTCGCGCGCATGGCGGCCGTGGGCGAGGTGACGGGGTCGCTGGCGGAGACCTTTGGCGAGACGGCCCGCTTCCACGAGATGATGCTGGGCGTCGCCATCAAGCGCTTCAGCGTGCTGATCGAGCCGGTGCTGATCGTCGTCACGGGGACGATTGTCGGGTTCGTCTACATCGCCTTTTTCCTGGCGATTTTCTCGCTTGCGGCCACGGGCTGACGGTGGCGGGCGGCACAGGTTCAACAAGGGAAGTCGGATTGAGGACATGAAAATGAAGAAAATGGTCTTGCTGGGCGGCCTGCTGGCGCTGCTGGATGCCGGAATCGCGTATGGGCGGCCGGTGGATCCGACGCGGCCGACGGAGAAGATGGCGGATCGGCTGAAAGTCCGGGCGGCGGACGTGAGCGACGTGCAGCTGCGGGCGCTGGTCGTCGGGCGCGACGGGGAGGGCGTGGCCTTGCTCGGAACGCCGAACGAGGCGGCGAGGCCCATCCGCAAGGGCGCGCGGTTCACGGAGACGGTCGACGGCGTGCCCGTGACGTTGCGCGTGCGGTCCATCACGGCGAAGGGCGTCGAACTCGAAACGGCCGCGGGGGCCGAACCGCTTTTCGTTTCCGGGACGTTCCAGGCCTTGTCCGCGCCTGCGGACATGCCGCCCGAATTCCTGCGCTATCTGGAGGCCACGCGGGTTCCGCTGGAGCAGATTCTGCGCCTGATTTCCGACCAGTCGGGCGTCAACATCTCGGCGTCCGAGCAGACGGCGAAGAAGGAGGTGTCCGTCCTGCTGCGGAACGTGACGGCGGCGACGGCGGTGGAGGAGATCTGCCGGACCACGGGACTTTGGTTCCGCCGCGAATCGGGGAGCGACGTCCTGCGCGTGACGACAATGGAGGAATACGCCCAGAACCTGAGCTCGTTCCGGGAGGAGAAGACGGAATCGTTCACCCTCCTGTATCCCAACGTCGTGGAGGCGGCCAGCGTCATCTACGGGCTCTATCCCGAACGGACGATGCTTTCATTGGGGGAAGAGGACCTCGACGAGGACGCCGAAAACGACCTCTCCCGCCGGTTCCGCCGGTTCCAGATGATGGCGGACAACGGCGGATCGACCTTTCTGCAAATGGACGCGCCGGACGCCAACGTGGCGTCGGGCGGCCGCGGAAACGGCATTTTCTCCTACAGCCGCGGCGGCGTCGCGCAGCGGCAGAACGGGCAGTGGGATTTTCTGCGGCGGGCCTCCCGCGTCCAGGGGCTGACCGCCAGCGAGGCGAAGAAAATCGACCAGGCGTTCATCCGCGCCGACACGAATCTCTACGAGTCCGTCTACGGGAAGGCGACCGTCCAGGCGGCGAACATCTTCGTGACGATCAGCCGCAAGACGAACATGCTGTTCGTGCGCACGAGCGACGCGACCGTGATGGACGCCATCCGCGATCTGATCAGGCGGATCGACGTGCCGACGCCCATGGTCCTGCTCGAAGTCAAGGTGCTCGAACTCAACGTGACGGACGATTTCGACGCGGGCGTGAAGTGGACGATCCGGGATTTCGACGCGGGGCTTCAGGACGGCGCGGCCACGCACGCGCTGGGGCATGATGGCGGGGATCTCCGGAACCTGGTCGCGAAGACGCTGCTGGCCAGCAAGACCGCCGTCGACCCGACCATGTCCTTCGCCGTCGTGAGCGACCACGTGAAAGCGGAAATCGAGATGATGCAGAAGGACGGCAAGGCGAAAGTGCTGGCCACGCCGACGCTGCTGACGGCCAACAACGAGGTGTCCCGGATTTTCAGCGGATCCCAGTATCCGCTCGTGACGGGGTGGACAAAGGCCGACACCACGACGACGGACGGCGTCGTCGTCCAGGGCTCGCCGACCGTGGAAATCGAGAAGCGGGAAATCGGCGACATGCTGCTCATCACGCCGAACATCAATGCGGACAAGACGGTGACGCTGCGCGTCCTCCAGGAGAACTCGCTGGTCGATCCGACGAAGAGCGTGAGCATTCCCGTGAATGGCGGCACGGGGGAGGAGCGCGCCATCCAGTACGTGGAGTCCCGTTCGATCGTCGGGACCTTCGTCGCCAAGGACGGCATGACGATCATGGCCGGCGGCCTGATCAAGGAGTCGGATTCCGAGACGTACTGGCGAACGCCCGTCCTGGGCTCCATGCCGCTTCTCGGCTGGCTGTTCCGGGGCACGGAGAAGAGCAAGGTCCGGACGGAACTGGTCGTTCTCATCAAGCCGCACGTGATTCTGACCCCGATGGAGGGCGGCAAGATCAGCGAGGAGCTGATGAAGGCGCTGTCCGCCCATCCGGCCGCCGACGGCCGCGATTCGATGGGCGTCCACAAGCCCCTGAAGGACCATGCGCCGAAGGACGACGTCACGGCCGTCGTCAAGTAGAATTTACATGCAGTTTACACAACTTCGCGGTCGGTTTGATAGGATGTGCCGGCACGCGGGAACCGGAAGGTCCGGGAAACCGATCCAGGCGAGGAGAAAAGGAGAAAGAAGATGAAAAAAGGTTTTACGCTGATTGAATTGATCATGGTCGTCGCGCTGATCGCCATTGTGTCGTCGCTGGCGGTGATGCGGATCGGCAATCTGCGCGAACGGTCCGCGCGAACGGTGTCGCTGGCCAACCAGTCGGCCATCTCCCGGGCGGTCGATGCGTTTCTGGCGGTCACCCCCAACGGGCAGATCGACTATCTCGACTCGTTGCTGACGGATCGGGGCGGCGTCGCGACGATGGAGGGCAACGGAGCCGGCGTCCAGCGGACGTTGCGGGCGGCCGATTACTGTTACCGGGGCGCGGGATCCATCGAGGGCATCGACCGGTCCGAGGACAACGCGGGTCTGACGCCGCGTCTGTATGGCCCGGGCGCCGAAGGGGGGAACGTATTCGTGCCGTACAGCTTGAGCGGGGCTGAAGTCACGCGCCTGGCCAATCGCGGCTTCAAGTACGTGATGCGCCACGTCACGGGCGACATGCTGGCGACGCTCCCGGAGGTGGGCGACGATCAGGTGCGCATTTCGGCGGACGCGACGACGGTTCTCGATCCGCACAAGAGCGCGTGCATCGCGCGCGCCGTGACGAACGGCATGATCGTGTGCGCGATTTCGCCGTTCACGAAGAACGGGCGCGACATCTACCGCGACTGCGGCCAGAAACTGCTCGACACGACGGACGTGACGGATGCGTCCGGCATGGCGACCGACGAGGACAAGGCGATCGCGCAGATGAACGCGACGGGCGGCGCGCTGCTGGCTTTCGGCCTGGGCTCCGACGCCACGTTGATCGGGAACGGGCTGGCGGGCCTTGAGAGCGTGCCCTACGCGACCTATCCCGTTTCCAAATACTACCGCCAGTACATCCTCCTGTTCCATGTGGACACGTCGACGCCGGCGGGCCGCCTCGACTTCCGCGGCGTGCTGGACCCCTGCGGCTTCACGACGCGGGTTGCCCGCGAGGCCATCCGCTGACCGACCCTGCGGCGGGAACAAGCGGGACCGGACGCGCCTGGACGGGGCGCGTCCGTTTCTTTTTCTTCCCGGCCGCGTGAACCGGCCGTCCCGTGTCGGCGTTTCATCCGGTCGAAGGGCTCGCTCTTCGAGCGCGCGTTTTCGTCCACACATCTACCACCAATACCAACAAGGAGTCCGTTTCGTCATGAAACCATCGTCGAGATCCGGTTTTACGCTCATCGAGCTTGTGCTGATCGTCGCCATCGTCGCCATCATCACGGTTTTGGCAATCGGCAAGTTCGCCGATTTGCGCAAGGACGCCGCGCGGAAGATCAACGTCGCCAACCTCAAGAACATCGCGCGGACCATCCATACGGAAATCGCCCGGCTCGACGGCGAAACTTCGCGCGGCATGTTCGCCTACGCGGAATCGCTGGTCGACTGCGCGCAGGGCGGCGGCGATCCGACGGGCAGCGAGGGCACCTACCAGGTCCAGGCCAACTGGTACAACGGCCAGGGCGGCGTGGTGCCGGGAATCTATTGCGGCGTGAAGGCCACGGCGGTTGTCGAGAATGCCGACGGCGCCACCACGGGGGAGATCGCGGCGATTGCCGACGCCCATGAGGGGAACGTCGGGCTGGAGTCGCTGGCGACGGCGACCACGTCGCGCGGCACGACGACGCCGGCCAAACTCTGCCTGTATTATTTGACGGAGACGGACGTGGCGGCCCTGAAAGAGGCGGGCGTGAGCATCGTCTCCCGCCACAACTATTCAAACGCGCAGGCCAGCACCCTGAATTGGTCTTCCAGCAAATACTATACGCAAATGGGCCTCCATTCGACGGGCGGCGGTCCCGGCCATCGTCCCGACTTGAGCGCGTGCTATCCCGTGGTGCTGACGAACGGCTCCGCCGTGGCCGTCCTCAATCCCGCCGCCTGCGCGACGATCTACCGCGACCTGGGCCTGGACTACGCCTCGACCTACAACGTGAGCGGACTGGACGCGAACGATCCCTCCACCTACTACAACAAGGGAATCTGCGCCAAGCTCTACGTGTTCGGACTGGGGCGCGACTGCGAGGCGACGACCCGGTTCTTCGAGAGCGCGCCGCGCTGCCCGACTCTGGACAAGACGCACTACCGCAACTATCTGCTCGTCTTCAAGCAGAATACGGGGCTGGGCAATGCGGGCAGCGGCGTGACGTTCGTCGGCGTGATCGATCCCGAGGGCCATACGGTCAAGTCAGCGCAGTACGACGCCGACTGGGCGTCGTGATTCCCTCTTCTCGCCTCTCTTCCTCCCCCCCCCCCCTTGGCGGCATGCCGTCCGCTTCTTTGAAGAATTCCTTTTTGGGGGCGGGGGGATTTGTGCTATACTTCAGCCGGAGATGACGGTGTGTCGGATGGCCCGGCGCGGGTGGAATCTCCAGATGGGGAGGAGACGGGATGATGAACCGAGTGGAACTTGTCTGTGCGGTTGCCTTGACGCTGGCAGGGTCTGTCGCGCGGGGAGAGGTGAGTTATGACGCCACGTCCGTACCGGGCGTGCTGAAGGTGTCTGTCGGCGAGGAGGGCGGCACGTTGGACGCCGAGATGGTGTCCGATGGCGTCACGAACATCGTCAAGGTCGGTCCGGGCCGCCTGACGGCCACGCCGCTGTCGTCCTATACTGGCGACTTCACGATCGACGAGGGCGAATTCGTGGTCGCCAATCCCTATGACGTGGGCGCGAACGGCGCGGGCACCGTCTTCATCAACGACGGGGCCACGCTGCTGGATGCCTGCGTGACCAACGACTGGTCGGCGGTTCTGGCGTCTGGCAAGACGTACGTCTTCTCCGGCAAACCTGCCGAGGGCCAGCCCGCCAAGTTCGCGCGTCTCGTGGATGGCGGCAGAAACTATACGGCCGCCAATTCGACGTTCCGGTTTCTTTCGGACGCCGCGATCGATTCCAACACCCAACGCGTCAAACTGAAAGGGACGATCGACCTGGGCGGGCACGTGCTGAGTTGCCTGAACGACGGCCTCTACAAGCAGACTCAACTCGATTGCATGGTGACCAACGGCGGCACGATCTGCTTCTTGGGTCAGCAGCAGAAGTGGGCGCCGACCTACACGACGCTCCACTGCGAGAGCGGCCCCTTGGGATTCTATCCGTCCGAGAATCCGTGCGTGTTGACGGTGACCAATGCCAATCTGGACATCCGCTACTCCTGCAAGGCGAATGGCGCAACCCTCAATCTGATCGACGCCGATCTCGGAAGTGCGCGGCACGCCCTCAAGACGCGGATGGATTCCTACCGCTGGGATGGCCCTGTGATGGCGGTCCGGTCCTGTCGCCTGGCGTGGCGGGCGTCGGGCACGAACGTCTTCAACATCGCCGGCAACATCGGAGGGTCGGGCACGCTTGCCATCGGCCCCGGCTGGCTCAACCTGTCGGACGCGCCGGACAGCGCCTATTCGGGAGACGTCACCGTCATGGCGGACACGACCGGCACGATCGCGACCGAACACAGCGGCGTGGCGCTGCTGGACAATTCGCCGTTCTTTCCGGCCGCGCAGTCGATCACGTTCCAGGACGGAGCGAATCTGCGGCTCTGCGGCTCCTACGCGCAGCCGCTGCCGAAAATGACGTTCGCCGGTTCGGGGACGGCTTCGGTCGCGGGCGGCAACCTGCCGCTTGGCGAAACGCCGCGGACGACGATGGAGGGGATCGTGAAAACCGGCGACGGCGCGCTCATGCTGGAAACGCCGGTGCGCGTGACGGGCACGACCTCCCTCGCAGGCGGAACGCTGCAGCTGGCGCCCAAGGTCTACGGCCATGCCGGACTCTGGGAATGGACGTGCGCGGACATGTCCAAGGGAGACGCGAGCGGGCAGAGTTGCTGGTGCCAGGGAGACGCTGATTTCGCGCCGGGCCGCATGTCGACGAACATGGCCGATGCCGTCTACTCGCGCGCAGGGGCCGTGAAGATCTTCACGGGCTATGACAACATCGTCTCCAACGGCATCCGGCGTGCGACGGGCGTCATCTATCAGGGCTACCTCTGGAACCGGTCCGAAGAGCCCGTCACCTGGCAGTTGGCGATGCATCTGCAGTACCGCGGCGCGATCCGGCTCAACGGCAGCTGGTCGCTGTTTCGCGAAAGCGGAACGAACGTCATTACGACAACGCTGCAGCCGGGTCCGAATCCAATTCTCATCTACTCGCTTTCCGCCAACTGGTATTCCGGTCAGACGCCGAGCGCGTGTTTCGACGGGTTGGGGCTTTCCTACGACCCCAACCCCGTTGCGGGCGAAACGAACGTCGCCCACTTCGTCAAACTGGACGATGGCGGCAGCGGACGCCTCTTCACCGTCGACACGGAGGACTACTCGGCCGAGGTGGCCGGAGACCTGCTGCCGCTTTTCGACAATCTGGCGTGTGCGCCGGATACGGTCTTCGACCTCAATGGCAATGCGTTCTCGCAGGGCAATCTCGCGGGATGCCCTGCGGTGGCGAATGGCGATTTGACGGTCACGAACGTCTGGACCATTTCGGCGGCGGACATTGCCGCAGGACGGAAACTCGCCGTCGATGGCACGCTCGCCTTTGCCCCGACGGCGAAGATCGCCTGCGCGGACGCGAGCGCCCCGCAGGGACGGGCCGGCGACGAGTATGAAATTGCCGTGGCACGCGCCGTCACGGGCGAGCCCGCGATCGATACGGCGGCGGTGGGGCTGAAGAACTGGCGGGTGCAGACGACGGCGACGGCCGTCAAACTCGTCTACGTTCCGCAGGGTATGCTGCTCCTGTTCCGGTAGTGGCAGGCCTGGCAAGTTCGGGATTTCCAAACGCGATGAAGGCGGCGGAAACGAAAAGATGGCGTGGTGAACCGAATGGCACTCGTTCGCATGGCGCTTGGACGCCGGCGGGTGTCTGGCCGTCCGGCACGGGCGGCAGGCGTGGACGTGCGGCGGTTCGCCGGCGGTTTTCCGGTGGAATGGGGCAAATGAAAGAGGAGTGGAAGTGAAGATGAGTCGTCTGTTCTGTCTATTGGCGGTGGTGGCGTGGGCGCTGGGCGCCGAGGCGAGGCCCTGGCCGGGGTTTTCGCGCGGCATGGGCATCGGCGGCTGGTTGACGAACTACAAGCGGTTCAACGTGTTGCCGCAGAACCACCGGCTGCCGATTACCATTGGCGACTTGGAGCACTTCGATTCGTATATCACGGAAGCGGACGTCGCGAACATCAAGTCGATGGGGTTCGACCATGTCCGCCTTGGTTTCGACCAGATTGTCCTGGAGGAGTCGCCGGGAACGTACCGGGAGCGGACCTTCCGCAAAATCGACGATTTCATCGGCTGGTGCGAGAAGCACGGGCTCAACGTGGTGCTCAATCTCCACAAGGCCGTTGGCAACTACTGCGACATCCGGGAAGAAGTCGAACTGCTGGACGATCCGGGTCTGCAAGGGCGTTTTCTCGCGTTGTGGCTGGAGATCGAACGCCGCTACCATGACAAGCCCGGTCTTGCGTTCGAACTGCTCAACGAGGTGCGCAACGTCGATCCCGGGAAATGGAATCGTCTCGCCGACCGCACGCTGAAGGCAATCCGCGAACGGAATCCCGCGCGTTGGGTCGTCATCGGTTCGACGTGCTGGAACTCCGCCGGCACGCTGGACAAACTGAAGATCTGGGACGACGAACGTGTCGTCTACACGTTCCACATGTACGCGCCGTTTGAATTTACCCACCAGCGCGGGGTGTTGCAGGCGGGACCGCTCTACTACAATCGCGTACTCGAGTATCCCACGAAGGACGTTGAACGCTACCGCGACTACCACCGGCTGCACGGTTCCAAAGACGGCGGCTATGCGGGCGTGACGGAAATCGGGCGGCAGACCGTCCGCGACAACATGCACGGTGCGCACGTGTTCACGCAGCGGCATCCCGACAAGATTCTCTGGAACGGCGAATTCGGCACGATCCGCCATGCGCCGCCAGCAAGCCGTGTGGCCTATATGCGCGATGTCGTCGCGACCTGCAAGGAATGGGGCATCCCCTGGTGCGTGTGGAACTACCTCTCCACGCCGAACGACGGCAACCGCTTCTCGCTCGTGGACGACGACACGCGCAAGATTCTCTCGCCCGAACTCTTGAAGGCCTGCCTGGGCGAATAGGGACAAGTCCCCATCCCCGCAGCAGAAAGACAAATCGTCCTGAGCTACTGTGTCAACCCTACTATGTCAATCGGCTCTGCCCCTGTTTGCCCCTTCAACCGATACTACCTCGCACCGATGCGCGAGAAGGGGCTTGTCGTTCAGACTGATCCCGACCACCCGAACTCGCCGCAACAGGCGTACAAGCTGGTATGAGTTACTGTGTCAATAATGCTGTATCAATAAGGTCAGACCCTTTTCTCCCGGGAATGATGTTTTATAAGGAGTGAGCCATGAAAGTTGATCGTCAATATCTTGAAAATGTAATTGCAAAATACGATCTCGCGTCAGTCGCGGAAGTTATGAAGGATGCCCTTGGGTTCCCTGCTGCAAAAATTGGGTTCGTCGGGCCATTCAGTTCTGGGAAGACAAGCATAATTAATGCTTTGCTTGGCACTAACTTGCCAGTTGACATAAAGCCGACTACGAAATCGATTTGTATTATTGAGCCGGTTGCGGGGTTGAATGCTCCGAAATATTTCAGAGATCAGGCAGGATGTCGTGAGCCAGTCGATTTCATGGCGATTTGCGATATCATAAATGGCGATGCCGATGGAGATGCTGTCGTTCAGGTCCCACCGGGAGATGTTCTGCATGAGGGCATGTTGTTTGTCGATACGCCTGGTATCGACAGTATAGGAAGGGAAGAGGCCGATTTGACATATTCATATTTGTCAATGATGGATGCGGCAGTTGTGTGTATCCCGGTCGATGATGGCACGGTTAAGAAGTCCGTCATTGATTTTATCTGTTCACCGCATTTGAAACCGTTTGCCACAAGGCTTGTGTTCCTTTTGACGAAGAGCGATATCAAGAGTCCAGATGCGGTAGCGGGAATTCGGGGTGAGATTGTTCGGCAACTTGAGGGTTTGTGCCGTGATGGTCACCTTCCGATTAGTGAGACGGAGATTAACAAGAGGGTGCTGGCGGTTTCTCGTGAAGACATCAACAATGAGTTCGTTTCGTTTATGGAGACGAATTTCTTCAAGAATCTTCCGGAGCTTATCGCAGAGCGTGAGAGTAAGGAATTTCATCGTATTGCTGGCGAAATGGTAGCAATTCTATCGGAACGTGCCGGTGCGCTATCCCTTGATGCCTCACAATACGAAAAAGCGATCAGCGAGGCGAATGTCAAGTTGTCCATGATTGCAGAGGAGGAGGTCCAAAAAAAGCGTGAATTATCCGAGTTGACAGATAAGCTTCAGTCGCGCCTCTTTGATGTAATGATGTCTTGCAAGAGTTTGGTTACATCCGCTACGGACACTGATACTCGAAGGATGGCGATTAGCGAGATGCTTGAACGTATTAAGAACGAGGTAACTTCATTCTGTCAGGCGAGTGTAAAATCGTTTGTCCCAGGTCCCGGCATAGTTGCATCAATTGATGATCGTCTAAATAGCGCTATGGCCAACATAGATAGAGTTCGTGATTTGTCAGTCATGGGGGCGACTTCGGTCGCCACCGCCTTCTTCTGCCCAGGAGCGGGGGTGGCGGCAAATGCTGGCGAAGCGGTAGCCGGGGCCGTTGGACAGCAGACAGCAAAAGCCGGTGCAAAGGCTGCTGCGGCACGAGTGGCCAAGGCCGCAGCGAAGACTGTGGCGGAAGAAGCGGCGAAAAAGCCGAGTTTTATCACTAAGGCTTTAGGTGGTATTGCGACGATTATCAAGGAGATCAATCCTCTTGAAACAGTCGGTGACATCGTCGCTGAGAAATTCAAGTCCTCATCTTTTGATGAGGTGGCGCGCTCCTCCGCATGGAGTATTGCGGATCGCGTTGTTGCTGATCTTGCAGCCCCGTATCGTCAGGAAGTGATCGCCCCGCTTCGCATTCGCATGGAAGAGGTAAAGCGGGGACTGGAAAGACAGCGGCAGCTCCGCCATGAAGATGCAGAGCGAATCCGCAAGGTTCATGCAGAAATGCAGTCTGAGATTGAGGGACTTCGCGCGTATGCAAAAGGGGAGTAAAAGGCCAAAGGGCGTAGTGTCTTCTGACGTTTGTGAGATCGCTCAAAAAGCCGCGAAGTGCGTTGCCAAGGCCATCGAAACCTTGGCGAGACTTGGATGCGTGCCTCAAACCCTGCCTGGAGAAACAAAGGAGGCATTCCGCCGCTTGGTTTCTGAGCTGAAGAGCAATGGTGATGATAAGATTGTTATAGCCCTCGCCGGAAAGTTCAGCTGCGGAAAGTCGAGTTTTGTCAATTCGTTGGTGGGAGAAGAGGTTGCTCCGGTTCAGGCCGAGCGCACAACACGCTGTAAAACAGTTTTCACGGGCAATCCAAAAGACGAAAAGAAGATAAAGATAATCAATGGAGCGGGTCATCCGTGTACGCTGAAACAGTATCGTGAGCGTTCGGCAAAGGCGTCGAAGAGTATTGCCCAGTATACGGTATTTGTGCCAGATCCCGAATGGCGTACATTTTCCGTTGTGGACACGCCGGGATTCGATCCGGTTGAAACGGCGGACAGCACGGTTTCCGATGATGCCATCAGCCGTCTTGCGGTGAAGGAGTCCGACGTTGTTTTCTTTATCCTTGAGATGAATAACGGAACGATTGCCAAGGATTCGATGAAGTATCTCAAGGAGATCACGAAGCTTGGGCGGCAGAGGATCTTCATTATCGTCAACAAGGCGGACTCTAAGCCGCCGTCGGCGCGAGAGGTCATCATGGCCTCAATAGCCGGCGAGTGTGACCGCAATGGCATCAGGTACGACGGCATACTGCCGTACTCGTCGCTTTTGCCGACATCCACAACGATACTTTCAAAGCCGGACGCGATTCGGGCTAACGTACTGAAGTCGATTGACGAAATGCGGGAGAAGCTTTTTTCCGTCATCGACAGCCTGTCCGGTCAGTACCAGACGATTCTGAAGAAGAAGCGGGCGGCGAAAAACGCGGTTGTCGCCGCCGAGATCGCGGATGTCGTTTCCAAGGCGCGAAAGCACGTGATGAAGGCCAAGAAGGCGCTGACTACGGAACAGGACAACACCGGAGGCGAACTTCGAGGTGTTGTTTCAAACGTTACCGATCTGCTTGTCGATCAGGCGGCGGCGTGTACGGCGGAGAATGCGTCTTATATGATGGATCGGGAGGAGCTTGAGGGGACGGGGATATTCTTTAAGGATTGGAAAGTATCTCTCGGCGCACCCGGAAAGGCGTATAAGCTGTCGGCGAAAGAGCGAGTTTCGCTAAAGTCGGCGATCCTCTCCTGCTTCGAGGATGCTCCTTGGGGCGATTCCAAGACTGCGACTAAGTGCGTCGCATTGTTGGAACCCGTCAGTCGAAGGATCATCTCCTCATACCGCGGAACTTATGACCTTGAGGAGCAGGTAGACTACAAGTCGGATTGCGACGAGGCGGAAGAGACGCTTATCGAAAGACTGAACGAGCAGTTCCCCGAGGACTTCCGAAAGGAGTGCCGGAAAAAGGTGAAGGAAATCCTCGAGGCTGCAAAAGAAAAAACCGAAACAGAAATTGCGGAGGAGAGAGAGAAGACAACGAGCGGGCTTGATGGATTTGCCAATGCGCTCGCGCTTTTGCAGAAGGAATTGAAGGCTTGTGAAAAATGAACGACGATGTTCGTAGGCGGATAGAGGCCGTCGTCAAGATCAGGACGGCGTTTCAGAACGTTGTCTCCGTGGCGGATAAGCTTGGTGTAACCCTGCCGGAAAGTCTTAACGAGGCGCTTGCGCGTCTCGAAAACGAATTTAAGTCGCTTTCAGAATATTCAGAGCGTCAATTGCGAATTGCCGTGGCAGGGAAATTTAGCTGCGGAAAATCTCAGTTCATCAATTCTCTTATCGGAAAAGAAATCGCATCTGTGGATTCAGCCCGGACAACGTGCTGCAAAACAATTTTTACCGGTGACACCTCAGTGGATGGGGTCATCATCACGGATTCAACCGGAAAGACTTATAGCCGTGATGAGTACGTTCTACGGTCGGCGAAAGTTTCTGCCAGTCGTGAGGTTTTCACGGTGAAGCTACCTGACGCCGATTGGAGTGATTTTGAAGTCATCGACACGCCGGGGTATGATAGTCTTGATGAAGAGGACAGGCAGATCAGCGAGGAGGCTGTGGCCGATGCAGATGTTGTGTTCTTTCGCTTTGATATTGGCAATGGGACTATACCAAAGGATTCGATGGTGTACCTAAAAAATACCGTCGACACGAAGCAGCTTTTTATTACTGGGTATATCTTAAATTAAAGGGAGGTCGTTATGGCACTCAAAGAAGAAATCGAGAAATACTGGAAGAAGGTTGACGCGGGATTTGACAAGATTGTCGAATCGGGCGTACTTCCCGTTGGAAATGAAGCCGACGGTACGTTGGTGACAAAGGAGTCGCTCCGTGCGGAGCTGGACGGATTGAGGAAGGGGGTCTACACCATTGCAGTTTGCGGCGGCGTCAAGGCCGGTAAGTCGACGCTCCTCAACTCGCTGATCTTCGGGGACTCCGTGCTTCCAGCTTTTGACACACCGATGACGGCGAAGCTCACTTTTATTCGGCATGCAAAGGGTGCGCCGAAGTTTGAGGCCGAGTTTTACGACAAGGACGAGTGGAAGCAGATTTTTGATTCCTACAGCGAGGAAGAGCGCAAGGCGCTGAGTGACCGCCTTGAAGTATGCGCCCGCAAAGGTGTCCAGAAGAATAGCTACATCTGCTCTCCGAGAAGAGAACCCATTGTCGGGTATCAGCTCAAGGAAGAGTTGCCGAGCGTGATTTCAGATCCGATGAACGGGCTTGGCAAATACACCCCGTTCATCAAGTCTGTAACGATCTCGATTGATCATCCGGCGCTTGAGGGACTGCAAATCGTTGACACTCCCGGACTGAACGACGCGAACGAGATCAATTCTCGTGAAACGGCAAAGTGGGTGCGCGAAGCGCATGCCGTTGTTTACGTCCTTGAAACACGAGGGGCGAGTGCGTCAGACGTCGAATTCTTCCAGTCGTACTTCCCGTCGACTGCGAGCGAAGCGCGTGTTTTCGTCCAAAACAAAATCGATAGTGATCCGAATTATGCAAGCGCGAAGAGTGCGATTCGGAAATACGGGCAGGAAGAGAAGTACAAGGATCTCGGTTTGTTCGGCCCGAGGGAAACAATCTGCTCTTATTCGTCCTTGGCCGTGCTGATTCAGAAGAAACAGGCCGCCGGTTTTGAATTGACCGATGATGAGATTTATCAGATTGAAACCAATATCCCGGAGGACTTCCCTGGTGATCCTGACAACCTTGAGGTCAAGCTTGCCGAAAAGTTGTTCTCCAAGGAAGGGTCTGTGCGCATTAACAAGGGCTGCGGTCTGTTGATGGGCGTCTACAGATCTGCCATTGCCGAGAACGAGGCGGATATCGCGTCGTTTGAAAGGCTGATTCCCGATTGCGACAAATCCGCCGGGGAGATCACCAATGAGATTGACAAGTACGAAAAATACGAGAAGAAGATAGACCAGACATCCGAGAACAAACGTGAAGAGTTCGATAACTATCTGTCCGAACGCCTGGGGGACTTGGAGGATCGTTTGGGTGATGCGGCGGAACAGATTCTTCAGAAAGTGCATTCGGCGACAGAAGCTTGCGGCGGTTCGGAATCCTCTATCCGTGCTCGTGTGCCGACAGCGTTAAGCTCGGCTAAGAGAATTGCATTCCGAGAGGTGCGCAACGAGGCATTCAAGATCAAGGGTGATCTTAGGAAGAAGCTGATGGACATCCGTGATGAACTTAACGATGGTGCGGTTGAGGCGGGGATTATGGATCGTGTCGTCATTAGCTCTGTTACTGTAGATGTACGAGACAATGTCCAGTCTGCAATTGACGGCATTGATGTGGATGGCGATGCGTTATATGACATGGTTCCTGGGCGCATCAAGAGGTTTTTCACCGGCACTTCGGTAGGTGACGTTACGGATATGGTAGTTGGCGCTGTTGAACCAGCTGTTCGGGGGAATGTCGATACCTGTTACTCAACGCTTGAGGACATGTTCACGCAGACCTTTGAAAAAGAGTTCGAGAACTTGATCAAGGGATTTAAGGAGCATTGCGATAAGCGGAAAGGTGAACTTGCCAAGGCGAAAAAGGAGCTGTCTAAGGCCCAGGCGCGAAAGGTGGAGCTTGAGAACGGACTCAAGGATGCCAGGTCGCAAAAGAGCGTCTTCGAGGATTCCGAGCGCGAGATGAAGCACTTTCTGGGGGTCGCCGTATGAGTTTGGGTGGCGTAATTGTCGCTTGTGCAGCGTGTTGCGCAGTTGCGGTTGTTGTCTTTCTTGTTCTCAAGAGGAGGGGGGGCATTGAGGGCCGCATCGAAGGTAAAAAAGATGTGCGGCTTGGGCGGTCGACGGATAGGCTCGCAGGCGGCGAAACGTTGACCGAGAACGACCATATCTTCTGCGGTTTTATCAAGCAGCATGAAAAGCGAATTTTAGCTTTCCTGATAGAAGAGGAGGCGGGGCGTCTTTCTCTTGAACGCGACGCAATCCTTGTATTGCGTAGTAAGTATGGGACAGAGCTTGTAAGACCTGCATACGATGCGCAGGCGCAACTGGGGAAATGCGGCATCAATCCAATGGTGGTCACCCGTCTGCAAAAGGCCTGGATCGAGAGGAATGGAGGTAATCCGGCTGCCCATCCGTCATCACGCGAGGTGGAGCGTATTCTCATTGAGCGAAATAAAAACAAGGCGGATTCGATCTGTCGGGGCTCGTGTGTTTGATGTTCGATTTGAAAAGAAAAGAGGGTCAGAGTTTATCTATACAGTACCATTGATACACTAAGCCTCTTGTGATATA
>JBJEWF010000024.1:0-24728 GCA_051884915.1 Kiritimatiellia bacterium | reverse complement strand
ATTACGTCCAATTGCTGTCAGGCGGTGACCACATCGCCAAGTGGCAAACTCGGGGTATATCACAAATTCAGGTCTGCAAGCGGAAACCTCGCGAAAATTCCCGCTCGCAGGCCTGTCCGGGCTCTCTCAGCCGGAACTGCCGATATGGCATCCGAATATACGACGAAGGCCGGCAAATCTGACAAAACACGGGAAACGCCGAAAAGAGCATATCAAACCCCGCTCGCCCCCCAATAAGGCTCGACAGATCCAATAAGCTGCCGGCCAGGGAAACACTAATCGATGCCCTGTCAGATTTGCGGGGACGCAACGTATATGTCGTTAGCATGGCAACGGACAAAGACCTCAAGGAACGCCCAAACGGCCAGGCGACATTCCGGCGGACACGATTTCTCGCGTCCGTTCTCCTCTCCGCACCGGTGGTCGTATGCGTCTATTCGCCGCTTTTAGTTGCGCTGACCGTCGCGGACATCGCCGTCCCGTTCGCGACCGGACGCTTCATCGATGCGCTCATCGGCGGTCAGCCGCCCGTCGCGCCGTTTGCCGCGCTCGCCGCGCTTCTGCTCGCGCGGGCCATCGCGTCGCCCTGCCTTCAGCGGCTCGTCCTGTCGTGCGCGCGGCGCATCGAGTTGAAGCTGCAGTTCCAGACGCTCAACGCCGTCATGGAGTTGTCGCCGAACCGGCTTTCGGCACTCGCCAACGGCGATATCGTCGCCAAACTGACGCGTGACGCCTACGCGGTCGGCGGTTTTGTCAGCGGACTCTACCCCCGTCTGCTCGCCGCCGTCGTGACGATGGCGTCCGCCGGAATCGCCCTCCACGCGCGCGCGGCGACATTGAGTCTCGCTTTCGTGGCCTTCATGCCGATTACCATTGCCCTCTTCCTGCCGTTTGCAAAGCGCTTCGCCGCCAACTCGCATACCGTGAGGAAACGAAGCGACGAGTCGTTCTCGGCGCTGTTCTCCTTCTTCTTCACGCTGCCATTCCTGCAGACGCTCCACGCGGGGGCGCGTTTCGCCGACGAACCGCAGGCATCGCTCGCCGCCCTCAAGGACGGGAACGGCCGCATGGACGGCCTCACGGTCGCGTTCGGCGCGCTGCTCGGCGCCATTCTCGTCGGCGGCGAAGTCGCGGTGCTCGGCATCGCCGGGACGCTCGCCGTTCAAGGAACGATTCCCGTCGGCGACGTGGTCGTCTACCAGATGCTCTTCCTCGCGGCAATGCAGTCCGTCCAAGGCATCGTTTCGCTGCTGCCCGAAACGGCCACGCTCCGCGAAGGAATCGATTCGCTCGACGAAATCCGCTCTCTTCGCCCGCCGCGCCACGGCGGCAGGAAAATCGGCAAAATCGCGGACATCGAGTTCCGCCACGTAACCTTCGCCTATCCGGGTGCGGCCGAAAAACCCGTCGTCCGGGACTTTTCGGCGACTTTCCGCGCGGGCCGGATCGTCGCCCTGTCCGGAGACAACGGTGCGGGCAAAACTACCCTGCTCAAGCTGGCGACGGGGGCGCTGAAGCCGCAGTCCGGCGACGTGTTCGTCAATGGCGCGCCCGTCGAGTCGATTGACGCCGCCGACTTCCGCGAGCAGCTTGGCATCGTCTTCCAGGACAGTCTGCTCTTCTCCGGCACGATCCGGGACAACATCACCTTGCGCGATCCGGCGTTTACGGAGACGGACATCAAAGCGGCGCTGGCGTCCAGCGGACTCGACGATCTGGTCGAGCGCCTCCCCGACGGGCTGGAGACGCGCGTCGGCCTGCGGGGGCAGTCCCTTTCCGGCGGCGAGAAACAGCGCCTCGCGATCGCCCGCGCACTCATCCGTAAACCCGGCCTGCTCGTGCTCGACGAGGCGACCAACCATCTCGACGCCGCCGCGCGCGCAGCCTTCGGGAAACGCCTCCGCCGGCTTGCGGCCGGGCGCATCGTCCTGCTCGTGAGCCACGATCCGGCGCTCGTCGAGCTCGGCGACGAAAAAATCGTTTGTCAGATTCCGGACAAACCTTCGTATATGTCGGTGTAGCGGGCGAGTGCCCGCCACATTGGTTAACCAAAAACTGAAAGGAAACAACAAAATGACACCGCAAGACATTGCGACCGACATCACGACCGTCAACAGATCTGAAACGGTCGGTCTGTCGACTAACTTCACCTACACATTCGAGCGCTTGGACGATAGCAGTACCTGGGACCGCTGAAGTCTCTCCTGCCTTCGAGCCTGGGAGGTGGCATTGTCCGCCACCTCCCGTTTCACTTCAGAAAGGGGCTTGCCCATGATTTTCATCTGCACCTGCAGCCAAGACACGACAACCGATCTTCTGCTCCCCCATTTACAGGATAGCCCGGTCTTCAGATTCAACATCGACAAGCCTGAAGACTACGTCTGGGACTTCTCCGGACGCGGGTTCGAGATCGTCAACGTCAAGTCTTCCGCAACCATCACCTCGCGCACGATCACCTCGTTCTATCTTCGCAAGCCCATGTACTTCGAGGAAATCGACGTGCCAAAGGGCGGATGCCTCGAAAACTGGCGCCGGGAAGAAACGGAGGCGCTATTCAACGATTTCTACCGCGAATGCGAATCGCGCAATCTGACCGCGCTTCTCCACAACCGCAATGTCCACTACGGCAAGCTTCGCCAGCTGCTGGCCGCCGAAAACTATTTCAACGTCGCGCCCTGGCACATGTTCCACGGCGCATTGCCGAACGACCTGGCAAAGGGCCGATGGGTTGCGAAATCCATCACCGGAACGCCCATCGGCAAAGGGAAGGTCTTCTTCGTCAAGGAAGTGGACCCCCGGCAGCTGGACCTGGCCTACCCCTGGTTTCTTCAGGAGAAGATCGTCGGCGAGGACGAAGTCACGGTCGTTTACGTGAACGGACTTCTCTTTGCCTACCGTTATCCCCGCGGCGGCGCCGAAATTTCCATGGATGTGCGCAGGGCCACGCTCGAAGACGATTCCAAATGGACGCCCTGCGATCTGACCCTTTCCGAACAATCCGCCATTCGCGGCTTCATGGCCGAGACGGGCTACCGGTTCGGCCGGTTCGACTTCATCCGAAAGAACGGCGAACTCTGGTTCCTTGAGCTCAACCCGAACGGGCAGTGGGCCTGGCTCGATCTGGACAACAAAAACGGCCTGATTTCGGCCATCGCCGAGGCGATCACGACCGAAGACAGGCGCCACCGAATGCGCCTTTCGCGGTAAATCAGATCGGCCCTTCGGGAGGCGCGTCCATCTCCGCCAGAACCGCCGCGACCGCTTCGCGCAGCTTCACGGTGAGGCGCTTGCGGATCTGGTAGAGGTTGTCGCGGGACAGCCCGTAAAGCCGCAGGACGGTGTCCGTATCCTGTCCTTCGACGCTGCTCGCCACAAACGCCGCGTAGTGCTCCGGGCGGACGCCGGGCCGGATGCGGCGCAGCGCCTCCTCCAGCGCCGCCCTCTGCCATTCCTGTTCGGCAAACGCCTCGTCCGCCGGAGTGGCCGTCGCCTTCGCCTCCTCCTGAAACGCCGCTTTGAGGTCGGCATCGCGTTTGCCGGCCTTCAGCCGGTCCATGGCGCGCCAATGGACCAGCCCCGTGAGGTACGAGCGGAACCGGCCCTTGGCGCGGTCGTACCGGAACGTCGGCAGATTCCGCGCGAGGTCGGCGAAGACGGTCTGCACGACGTTGTCCGCATCCTCGTACTTGAGGCCCTTCGAGCGCGCAATCGAAAAGATGAAGCCGGCGTAGAGGTCGAAGAGCCGTTGCCACGCCGCCTCGTTCGCGGTGTCGGCAACCGCCTTGAGGACGCTGGAGCGCGTCGCCGCGTTGTTGAAATAGCGGTAGGTCATTTGTTCAACTTGACGGCATCTTCCGTCAGCGTAAACTTCTCGGCAAGGGAAAGCCACGCTTTCACGAGTTTCTCGTTCTCCATCGCCAGCATCTCTGCCTGATTGTAAATCTCGGAGGCTTTCTGCCCGGACCCGGCCGCTTTCTTTTCTTCCTGCAAAGCTCGAATCCGGCGGTTGTTCGCTTCGCCTTTCCGGTCTATTTCTTGCATCTTTTCGAGAATGTCGCGCATCTCCGCGGCGCGGACAGGATCCAGCTCATCGGCCCGCCGCAACCGCTGTCGGTGCGATTCGTCCGTGCGGCAGAAATAAGATCCCGAAAACGAAACCCACGTCGCGTCGTCTTCCACCGACGCTTCATTGAGCTTTTTCATGATCGTGACGATTTGCCTCATCGGTTTGATTTCGGTTTCTAACCGTTTTCTGTCGCGTTCCAACACGCACACGTAGGCAATGACTGCCGCGAACACGCCGCCCAGCACCACGTATAAGGCGCGCGAACACCGGGCCAGCCCCATCTTGAAGCGCAGCTTCCCGAGGTCCTTGAGCAGGGCCTTGGCCGACTGGTAGCGGCGCGACGGCGTCGCCTCGGTCGCCTTGTTGAGGATGCGCCACCACGCGGGAAAGAACGCCGTGCCCGTGTCGGCCTCCAGCGCCGGGCCCTTGTCAAGCTCCTCGACCTGCCGGCCGAAACTCGCGGCCTTGAGCGTGAACCCGAGGCTGTAAACGTCGCTGGCGGCCTCGGTGAACCGCTCCGGCGGAACGTACCCCGGCGTCCCGACGAGCGAAACCGCGTTGGACTCCTCGACGAGCAGACCCGGATCTGAAAGGACGGGCTTCCCGCCGACGTAGATGACGTTGCCGGGCTTGATGTCGCGGTGCAGCAGATGGTGGCGCTGCAGCGCGGCAAGGCCCTTCGCAAGCGACAGGGCAAGCCGGACGCACGCCTTGAGCGGCAGGGCCTTTTCGCCCGCGATCACGCGGGCGAGCGTCTTCGGCCGGTAGTCCGCCGACCGTTCCGGCGCGTCGCCGAACTCGTCGTCCGCGAGATCCATGACCGTGTAGAAGCCCCAGTCCGTCTCGACGAGTTCCCGCATGCGGACCAAACCCTCCTGCGGCGGAATCGACCGGTAGAGCCGGGCGCCGCGCAGCTCGCGCCCGCACCGCTCGTCCCCGACGTCGTCGCGCCGGCAGACCTTCACGGCCGCGCCCGCGCCGTTCGGCCCGACGGCCCGGTAGACCACGCCATAGGCGCCGCGCCCGATTTCCTGCGCCAGTTCCCACGCGCCGCAACGCATCTGCATGCCGTTCTCCATATCGTCTGCGGCATATTATACCAAAATCGCGCGTGCGAAAAGCCCCGCGGCGCCAGGGGGTGAGCCATTTTTGGCCGCGGCCCGGCGGCGGGCGGCAAGGCCTCGCCGCCACCGCGTTCAACCCGGCCGTTTTGGTATACTAGGCGCGTTCGGATGCAATCTGCGTTTTAGGGAGAGGAACCATGTCGATAGCGAAAATCGTCTCCGGCGGACAGACCGGCGTTGACAGGGGCGCGCTTGAAGCGGCGCTCAAACTCGGCTTTCCCTACGGCGGGATGGTGCCCAACGGGCGCAAGGCGGAGGACGGCATCGTCCCGCTGAAGTTCGCCGGCATGACCGAGTCGGATTCCGACGACTACCGCGTGCGCACCCGCTGGAACGCCGAGCATTCGGACGCAACGCTGATTCTCGCCTTTTCGCCCGCGCTCGAAGGCGGCACGCTGCGGACGCGGCAGTACTGCATGAACGCCCGCAAGCCGTTCTTCGTCGACAATCCCGCAGCGCCCGCAACCGCCAAGGGCGTTCTCAAAGTGGCGGAATGGCTCGACAAGGTGTGCAGGAAAAACGGGGGAAAGCCACTTGTCCTGAACGTCGCCGGCCCGCGCGAATCGAAAAGCCCCGGAATCGCGCAGGCGACCGAGGCCTATGTCTCGCAGGTGATCGAACCGTCCCTCGCCCCTCCCCGTCCACGTTGACCGTCGGCGAAAACGTCCGGGCCTCCGGGAGGGCCGGACGCCTCACCCGACGGCCCGCAGCACGAGCCCTTTCAGGTAGAGACCCTCGGGGAAGTTCAGGCCAACCGGATGGTCCACGTCCTGACGCGTCCGCGCCAGCACCTGGAAGTCGCGCCGGGCGTCAAAGGCCGCCTCCGCGCAGATTCTGCCGAAGAGGTCCGCCGTCATCGCGCCCGAACATGAGAACGTGGCGAGAACGCCGTTGGGGCGCAGCAGTTTCATCGCCAGCAGATTGATGTCCTTGTATCCGCGCGAAGCCCGCATCAGGCCCGCTTTCGTGTCCGCGAACTTCGGCGGGTCCAGGACGATCAAATCGAACGTCCGGCCCTGGTCGCGGTACAGGCGGAGCTGCCGGAAGACGTCCGCCTCGACGAATTCGCTCGCCGCCGCGGCCGGCTCGCAAAGCGCCGTGTTCCTCGCCGCCAGCGCCAACGCGTCCGCCGACACGTCAAGATGCGTCACGCGCCGGGCGCCGCCCGCCCGCGCCGCCAGCCCGAAACCGCCCGTATAGGAGAAGCAGTTCAGCATGTCCGCGTCTTTGGCGAACGAGCCGACGACGGCGCGCGCGCGGCGCTGGTCGAGGTAGAAGCCGGTCTTGTGTCCCGTCCGGACGTTCACCAGATAGCGGATTTTCCCTTCGTGGATCGGGATTTCCCCGGGCGGTTCCGCGCCGGCCAGCACGCCCGTCGCCTCGCCAAGCCCTTCCCGCCGCCGCGCGTCCACGTCGCTGCGATTGTAGACCCCCCGGCATCCCGGCACCGCGGAAGTCAGGGCTTCGACAAGGGTCTCCTTCCAGTATTCGGCGCCCGCGCTGGCCAGCTGGACGACCACCCAGCCATCGTACTCGTCCGCGACCACTCCCGGCAGGCCGTCGCTCTCCGCGTTGATCAGGCGGAAGGCGTTGGTGAATCCGTTCGTCCGGAAATCCGCGCGCCGCGCCACGGCCGCCGCGACAAGCCGCTTCACATACGCGCCGTCGGGCGCCTGGCCCGCGCCAAAGGACAGCATGCGGACCCGGATCTGGCTGTCCGGCGAATAGCTGCCGTACCCGAGGACGTCGCCCGTCGCGCTGCAGACCTGGACCGTCGTGCCTCTTCCCGGCTCCCCTTCGACTTGCCTGACGGCGCCGGAAAACACCCAGGGGTGGCGGTGGACTGTCGCGTAGTCGCGCTTGAAATCAAGAAAGACCTTGTTCATGTTTCCCCGTCAGGCAATTTTCTTCTGGCGCAGATTGACGATCAGCTTCGACGCCCCGACCAGCAGACAGGTGCCAATCAGCATCAGCGTCGAGAGGGCGAAGACCGTGGGCAGATTCTTGGAATGCTTGACCATCGAGCTGACGTACGTCGGGAAGGTGTTCGTCCCGGCGCCGTTGACGAACGAGGTGATGATGACGTCGTCAATCGAAAGCGTGAACGCCAGAAGGCCGCCCGCCACGATGCCCGGCATCAGAATCGGAAGCTCGACCTTGAAGAACGTGTAGAACGGTCCCGCCCCCAGGTCGTAGGCCGCCTCGATCACCGCGCTGTCGAAATCCTGCAGACGGGCCAGCACCGTCATCGTCACGTACGACACGCAGAACGTGACATGGGCGATGAAGATCGTCCAGAAGCCGCATTCCACGTGGCAGGCGACAAACAGCATCAGAAGCGAAATGCCGATGAGAATGTCCGGCATGATCAGCGGCGTGTACACGAGCGCGTAATGCAGACCCTGCAGCCGTCCCCGCCACCGGTGGAGCGCCAGCGCGGACGTCGTTCCCAGCACGCAGGACGCCAGCGTGGCCAGACCGGCGATCTCCACGGACAGCCAGAAACTGTCCAGCAGCTTTCGCGCGGAAGGGGCCGAGGTGAAGATCTGCTGATACCATTTGGTCGTCAGGCCGAGGAACGCGCCGTCGGCCCCCGTAAACTGCATGGAGATCCCGTTGGGGATGAAACCGTACGCCACCACGAAGACGATGGGCACGTACAGGAACAGCAGCACGAGCGCCAGGACGATGCGGGCGAAGAACGACTTTTTCATGCGACGCCTCCCTGCATGCGGCGGGCCGTTTCGTCCGCCAGCCGTTTCCGGTCGCGCGCATTCTGGCGCCGCTTCCACCACATGGCGCAGCCCAGCGGCACGAGAACGGAAATCGCCATGAGCGCCGCGAGCGCGGACGCATGGGGGATGTTGCGGTTCTGGATGGCCCGCATGAAGATCTTGTTGCCGATCAGGATGCAGTTCGTCCCGCCGAGCATCTGCGGAATCACGTACGAACCGATCGCCGGGATGAAGACCATCAGGATGGCCGAAACGATTCCCTGCTTGACGCCGGGGATGAAGATCTTCCGGTAGGCGTAGAAGCTTTTGGCGCCCAGGTCGCGCGCCGCCTCCATGAGCGAGAAGTCGAACTTCTCGGCCGCCGAGTAGATCGGCATGATGGCGAACGGCAGAAACGTGTAGACGGAGACGAGCACCACGGCCAGTTCCGAATCGAGAATCGTCGCCGTCGACAGGTCCGTCGGCCCCCGCGCGGCCAGCCCGAGCCGGATGAAGAACGACTGGAGGAAGCCGGGCAGCCAGTCGAACAGCCAGACGCGCAGCTGGACGAATCCCGTGTAGCACGTCTGCAGCCAGCCGTCCGGATGCAGCATGGTCTTCCAGGCAAAGACGCGGACGACGAAACTCGTCCAGAACGGCAGCATGATCAGCCCCGCCACGATTGCGCGCAATTTCTTGTTCATCCGCGCGATGGCGTAGGAACAGGGCAGCGCGAGAAGGATGCACCAGACCGTCACTTCAAAGGCCAGGCGGATCGTCCGCCAGACGATTGCGGGATAGTCGGGATCCACCAGCGCCCGCCACGTCTCCATCGACCACCCGTCGGCCACGCCGCCGTTGGGCGTGTGGCCGTGGAACGTGAAAGACAGCACGATCAGCGTGGGCGCCGCGAAGAAGAGCAGCAGCCACACGAAAGACGGAATCGTCACCAGCCATTCCGGCAAACGGCCGCGCAGACCCTTTTTCATGGCAGACCCGCCTTTGCGGCCGGCGGCGGCTGAACGAGCGCCTCGTCCGATTCGCTGAAGTTCTCGATCATGTAGCCGTCGTCCGGGTGCCACCACATGTACGCCCGGTCGTTCCAGGTGATGGGCTCCTGGTCCAGCAGGAACCGCGAGTGGGGCTTCAGCGCACTGACGCTGCGGTCCCCGCTCTTGAGCCAGTATTTCGTGTAGACGCCCTGGTAGATGACGTCCGTCACCCGACTCTGGAACACGTTGATTCCCGCCCCCTTCTCCGGCGGCGGCGGCTGCAGGGTCACGCGGATCTTCTCGGGCCGCACCGACAGGTGGACCTTCTGGCCGACCGCGAGGTTCTTGTCGTTGAACGCCCTGATCGAGGCGAAGCCCGGGCAGTCGATCGTGCAGTAGTCCCCTTCCGTGGAGACGATTCCGCCCGCGAAGAAATTCGTGTCGCCGATGAACGACGCCACGAAGCTGGACACCGGCGCCTCGTAGATCTTCGCCGGCGTATCCAGCTGCTCGACCCTGCCGCGGTTCATGACGGCGATGCGGTCCGACAGCGACATCGCCTCGCCCTGGTCGTGCGTCACGTACATGAACGTGATGCCGACCTGGTCGTGGATCGTGTCCAGTTCGAGCAGCATGTGCTGGCGCAGTTTCAGGTCGAGCGCGGCCAGAGGCTCGTCCAGCAGCAGCACCTGCGGCCGGTCGACAAGCGCGCGGGCGATCGCCACGCGCTGCTTCTGCCCGCCGGAAAGCTGGCTGGGGTATTTCCAGGCGTGGTCGGTCATCCGGATCATCTCAAGAATCGCGTCGACCGACTCTTCGATCTCCGCTTTCGGCTTTTTCGCCAGCCGGAGGGAGAAGGCAATGTTGTCCCAGATCGTCATTGTCGGGAACAGCGCGTAGTTCTGGAAGACCGTATGGACGCGGCGCTGGTTCGGCGGCGCGTCCGTGATGTCCTTCCCGTTCAGGTAGATGCGGCCCGAATCCGGACGCTCGAACCCGCCAAGCATGCGCAGCAAAGTCGTCTTGCCGCACCCCGACGGACCGAGCAGGGAGAAGAATTCGCCCTTTTTGATGGAGATCGAAACGTCGTTGACGGCCGTCAGCGCGCCGAAACGCTTCGTGACGCGGTCGAATACGAGAAATTCGTTGGCCAACTCACCCGCTCCTTCTGCGGCCTGTCTGCCGCGAACCGACTACTGAACCCAAACTTGCGCGGTCTGCCGCGCGCGGCGCCCGGGCGGGCCGGCCGGCAGACTCAAACCTGACCGCGTCCACAGCATTTCTTGTATTTCTTCCCGCTTCCGCAGGGGCACGGGTCGTTCCGTCCCGGCAGTCCGCTGCCGTCCGGCGGCGGCGGGCGGCGAACCACCTTGACTTCGCGGCCCGACATCTGGCTCATCATGCTCGCGAACACGTCCTCGACGCGCTTGGGACCCGACGGTTCCCGCGGGGCCGGCGCCTCGGGGGCCGGCGCCTCGGCTTCCGCGGCCGCGCCTCCCGCCGGCGGCGTCTCCCCGGGAGGCGGTCCCTGGACGACGCGGATGTTCGCGGCCGACAGCACCTCTTCGGCGATCTTCCGGGCCTCCTCGGGCGAAGCCCCCTTCTCGAAAGCCGCCTGGGCCTTGGCGTTCGCCTCCGCGACGATCCGCGCCACCATCATGCGGCGCATGTTCTGCGCCGTCGACGCCCGGAACTCCAGATTCGCCACGCCCGTCTTGATGGTGTTCATCAGGTTCTCGAACATGTCGAACGCCTCGCGCTTGTACTCGATCAGCGGATCGCGCTGGCCGTACGAGCGCAGGTTCACGTTGTGGCGCAGATCGTCCATGGCCCGCAGGTAGTCCTGCCATTCGCGGTCGATGCACTGCAGGAAGACGCCCCGCTCCATGTGCGGCAGCGTGGCGGGATCTTCGCTCGCGCATTTGGCCTCGTAGGCCTCCTGCACGAACTTGAACACGTACTCGCACGCCTTGCCGGGCTCGCCGAGGAAGGGCTTCAAGGCCTCCGCCTCGACCGTCACGGGGAAGGTGGCGCTCAGCCACCCCCGGAATTCCTCCACGCCGGACCCCTTCGGGTCGGACAGGCAGCGTTCGCACTGCATCATCACCAGATCGTCGAACACGTCCAGAACCGTCCGGTGGACGAACTCCGGCGTTCCCGACAGCACCGATCCGCGCAGCTCGTAGACGATGGACCGCTGCTTGTTCATCACGTCGTCGAACTCAAGCGTCCGCTTGCGGATGGCGTAGTGCTGCTGTTCCACGCGGCGCTGCGCCGTCTCGACGCTCTTGTTGAGCCAGCGGTGCTCCATCACCTCGCCTTCCTTCATGCCGAGGCGCTGCATGATGCCGCTGATCTTCTGCGAACCGAAGAGGCGCATCAGGTTGTCTTCGAGCGAGATGTAGAACTGCGAACCGCCCGGATCGCCCTGGCGCGAACACCGGCCGCGAAGCTGGCGGTCGATGCGCCGCGACTCGTGGCGTTCGGAGCCGATCACGTAGAGTCCCTGGGGATGCGCCTCCAGGATCTGCTGGATCGTGTCCTTCGTCCCCGGCAGCCGGTCCTTGAGCGACAGCGACCCCTTCACGACGTCCGGCGGCAGCGTCACGACGCCGGGTCCGAGCTTGATGTCGGTTCCGCGGCCGGCCATGTTCGTCGCGATCGTGACCGCGCCCGGCTGGCCGGCCAGCATCACGATCTCGGCCTCGCGCGCATGGTTCTTCGCGTTGAGCACCTCATGCGGAATCTTCGCCGCCTTGAGGAGCCGGGAGAGGATTTCGGACGTGTCGACCGTCACCGTGCCGAGCAGCACCGGCTGCCCCGCCGCGTGGCGCTTCTGCACCTCCGCGACAATCGCCTTGTATTTCTCGCGTTGCGTGCGGTAGATCTGGTCGTTGCCGTCGATTCGGCGGATCGGGCGATTCGTCGGAATCGCCACGACGCCCAGCTTGTAGATGTCCTTGAACTCGCGCGCTTCCGTTTCCGCCGTGCCGGTCATGCCCGCCAGTTTCGCGTAGAGGCGGAAATAGTTCTGGATCGTGATCGTCGCCAGCGTCTGGCTTTCCTTTTCGATCTCGACCCCCTCCTTCGCCTCCACGGCCTGGTGCAGACCGTCGCTCCAGCGGCGGCCCGGCAGGATGCGTCCCGTGAATTCGTCGACGATGTAGACGTGGTTCTCCTGGACGACGTAGTCCACGTCGCGCTCGTACAGGCAGTAGGCGCGCAGCAGCTGGTCCACCACGTGGACGCGCTCCGAACGCTCCATGAAGTCCGCCTGGGCCAGCCGCTTGCGCTCGGCTTTCTGCTCGGGCGGCATCGTCTTGTCGCCGTCCAGCTGGCTCATCACGCCCGCCAGATCGGGGATGACGAACATCGACGGGTCCTGCGGGTTCATCTTGTCGCAGCCCTTGTCCGTCAGCGCCACTTCGCGGTTGCGCTCGTCGATCGTGAAGAAAAGTTCCGCCCGCAGTTCGCGCGCCTTCTCCTTGTACATCTCCGAAAGCATCTGCATCTCCACGTCCTCGTGGAGCTTGCGGATGGCCGCGTCCTCGAACATGTGCAGCATCTGCTTGTGCTTCGGCAGCGAATGGTAGACCTGGTAGAGCTTGAACTTGCAGCCCCATTCGTCGCCTTCCGCGAGGCGCTTCTTCGCCTCGGCGATGAATTCGTTGCACTGCTTGGTCTGCGCGCGGACCATCGCGTCCACCAGCGGGCGCATGGACACGTACTGGTGGGCGGTCGAGACCGTGGCGGGTCCGCTGATGATCAGCGGCGTGCGCGCCTCGTCGATCAGGATGGAGTCCACTTCGTCGACAATCGCGAAATGGTGGCCGTTCTGCACGACCTGCTCGGGTTCGACGGCCATGCCGTTGTCGCGCAGGTAGTCGAAACCGAACTCGCTGTTCGTGCCGTACGTGATGTCGCACAGGTACTGCTCGCGGCGCTGGGCGGAGTCCATCGAGTTCTGGATGCAGCCGACGGTCAGGCCGAGGTACCGGTAGAGATGCCCCATCCACGTGGCATCGCGCCGCGCCAGATAGTCGTTCACGGTCACCAGCTGCACGTTCTTGCCCAACAGGGCGTTGAGGTAGAGCGGCAGCGTGGCGACCAGCGTCTTGCCCTCGCCCGTCTGCATTTCCGCGATCTTGCCCTGGTGCAGCACGATGCCGCCCACCAGCTGGCAGTCGAACGGCACCATGTCCCAGGTCAGAACGTGCCCGCAAACCTCTTCCGTCGTTCCCACAAGATGGCGGCAGGCGTTCTTGACGAGCGCGAAGGCCTCGGGCAGGATGTGGTCCAGCGTCTCGCCGCCGGCCACGCGCTTCTTGAATTCCGCCGTCATGCGCGGGAAATCGGCGTCGGAAAGATTCTTCGCCTGGTATTCCGCCTCAATGCGGTTGATCTCCGCGACAATCGGCCTGATCCGCTTCAGTTCGCGCGCGTTCTTCGTTCCGAATATTTTCCTGAGAATGTCCATAGGTTCGAGTATTGTATCAAAAATCGGTTTCGCGGGGACGGAAATTTGCGGCACGCCGGGCACGGCGGCGCCGTCAGTCGACGGTCGAACGAACCACGCCGTCGGCGAGCCGCGTGACCAGGACGTCGCCCGACGCGACGCCGGACGTCCTGCGGACGACACGCCCCCCGGCGTCCGTCGTGATCGAATAGCCGCGCTCCAGCACGGCGAACGGATCCAGCAGCGCCAGTTTCGCCGCCTGTTCGCGGACGCTGGCCGTCGCCGACAGAAACGCCGCGTCCATCCGCGGCCGCAGCCGCGCGGCGGCGGCCTGCAGCCGCCGTTCGCAGACGGCCAGAGACGCCGCCGCGGCCGGCGCCAGCCGTCCCGCCGCCCGTTCCAGGCCGAGCGCCAGGGCGGAGACCCGCGCCTGCGGCGCCTCGGCCAGCCGCTGCCGGGCCGAAGCGAACCGCAGGGCCAGCCGCTCCAGGCGATGCAGGGGCAGCCGCTCCAGCTTGTCGGCCAGATAGTCCAGGTGCTGGGCATGCGTGTCCACGCGCTGCTGCGCCGCATGGCCCAGGCGTTTCGCCAGATCCGCCACGCGCGCCACCAGTTCCGCCTTCACGGGCACCGCGCGCTCGGCCGCGATCGACGGCGTCCCGGCGCGCAGATCCGCCACATGGTCGCACAGCGTCGTGTCCGACTCGTGTCCCACGGCCGAAATCACGGGAATCCGCGAGGCCGCCACGGCGCGGACGACCGGCTCCTCGTTGAACGCCCACAGGTCCTCGACCGACCCGCCGCCGCGCCCGACGATGAGAACGTCCGGCGCCCACGCGTCCGTCTGGAAGAACGCGATGCCCCCGGCAATCGACGCGACGGCCCCCTCGCCCTGCACCTTGACGGGAAAGAGCCGGATTTCCACGTTGGGGAAGCGGCGCAGCAGCACGTCACACATGTCGTGGATGACCGCGCCCGCCGGAGAGGTGACGATCGCGATGCGGTGGGGCAGGAACGGAATCGCCCGGCGCAGTTCCGGATGGTCGAGCTTGTTCAGCCCTTCCGCCTCCAGCCGGGCCTTGAGCGCGTTGAACTGCGCCATCCTGTCGCCGACGCCCGCGACCCGCACGCGGCCGACCTTGAACGAATACTGTCCGCGCCGCATGTTCAGGTCCAGTTCGCCCTGGACGAGGACCTTGACGCCGTCGACCTTCGACTCGCCCTGCGCCAGCAGCGCCCTGAACGCCTCGTCGCAGCCCTTCATCGCGAAGGCGAAGAGCACGCAGCTGATGGCGGCGTCCTTGTCCTTCAGCGTGAAATAGCGGTGCCCCGACGCGTAGAGCCTGTTCCCGGAAATCTCCCCTTCAATCCATACGCCCGCCAGTTTCGCGTTGTTCGCAAGGAGATTCTTCCGCACGGACAGCGTCAGCTGCGCAACTGTGAAGACGGGATCCGCCATGGGCAATCAGGTCGTGTAGTCGGCGTTGATGTGCACGTAGTCGAGCGAGAAATCGCACGTGTAGACCGTGGCCGCCGCCTCGCCGAGATGCAGATCGACCGTCACCACGAGTTCGGCGCCGGCCATTTCCCTTTCGAGTCTGGCGAGTTGCGCCGCGTCGGCCACCTGCCCCCTGCGATAGGCCCAGGTCTTGCCGTAGAACACCTCCGCCGTGCGGTCGTCCACCGCGGCGCCGGAATAGCCGACCGCCGCGAGCACGCGGCCCCAGTTGGGGTCCTTGCCGAACCAGGAGGTCTTCGCCAGCGGACTCTTGGCGACGGCGCGCGCCGCGCGCGCGGCGTCGCGCGGCGTCTTCGCGTGCTTCACGCGCACCTCCACGAACTTGGTCGCGCCCTCGCCGTCGGCCGCCATCTGCTTCGCCAGCGCGACGCCCACGGCCGTCAGCGCCTCGACGAACAGGTCGAACGCCGCGCCGGCCCGGTCGATGAGCCCGTTCCCCGCCTGGCCGGACGCCAGCAGGAACACGCTGTCGTTCGTCGACTCGTCGCCGTCCACGACGACGCGGTTGAAGCTTGCGGACACCGCCAGCTTCAGCGCCCGGCGCAGCATCGCCGGCGTCACGGCCGCGTCGGTGGTGATGAAGCCGAGCATCGTCGCCATGTTGGGCTCGATCATGCCGGAGCCCTTGCACATGCCGCCGACCGTCACCGTCTTGCCGTCGATCACCACCCGGACCGCCGCCTGCTTCGGCTTCGTGTCCGTCGTCATCACGGCCTTCTCCGCGGCGAGTCCCGCCGCGGACGAGCGCGCCAGACTTCCGGCCGCGGCCTTCATGCCCGCCAGCAGGCGGTCCATGGGCAGGGGCCGTCCGATCACGCCCGTCGACGCCACGAACACGTGCCGGGGATCGATCCCCAGTTCGCCCGCCGTCGCCAAGGCGGCGAGTTCGGCGTCCCGGCGCCCCCGCTCGCCCGTGCAGGCGTTGGCGCAGCCGCTGTTCGCGAGAATCGCCTGGGCGCGACCGCCCTTCGCCACCGCGCGGTCGTAGACGACCGGCGCCGCCGCCACGGCATTCGTCGTGAACATCGCCGCCGCCGCACACGGCGCGTCGGCGACGATCAGCGCCACGTCGTTACGGCCTTCGTACTTGATCTTCGCGGGCACGCCGGCCGCCCTGAATCCCTTTGCGGCGCAGACGCCGCCCGAAATTTTCCTGAGAGCCATTTCTCGTCCTCTTTCTCGCTGCAACGCCCCAATTATACCACAAGCGGGAAATGCCGGGATGCCGCTTCCCGGCAGGTGCGCGTCACTCGCGGATCGCCACCGGAATCGACCGGCGACACATCACTTCCCGTTGAAGAAATCGACAAACTGCTGCTGTTCGTCGACTTCCAGGCCGTGCGGATGGTGTCCGTACCCGCCGCGCTTCTGAATTCTGATCGTGCCGCCGAAAGCCTTGAATGCCGCCGCGAAGCGCTCGCAGTTCGGACCCGGCGGCACCACGGCGTCGGCGCCGCCGTAGAGCAGCAGAATCGGGATGCCCGCCTTGGCGATCGGTTCGGCGCGGTTGACCGGCTGGCGCGGGTCGTCCCTGCCGACGTAGGTCCGGCAGTCGATCTTGTAGGTGTCGGCGAGGCCCCAGCCGCCCTGCGAATAGCCGGCGAGCGTCGTAAAGTCCAGCAGCGGCGCGTCCAGGTAGATGCGCGCGACGCAGTCGGGATAGGTCGAGGCGTAGCGGATGGAATAGAATCCGCCCCAGCTCATGCCGATCAGGTTCGCCTTCGGCGCCAAACCGAGTTCCTCGACCACGAACGTCTGGAACGCGCGGCTCTCCACGAGCCGCCTGTCGTTCATGTTGCCGGGCCGGGAGACGAACGCGCCCTCCTTGTAGAAGCCCGGCCGGAACGTCACCACGCGATAGCCCGCCGCAATCAGCGCCGGCGCGCCCGTCCGCTTGGCGAAAGCCCCCGGCCATTCCATGATCCACGCCCACGGATTCCCCGCCGCCGGCTTCTCCGGCTCCACGACCCACGTCTCGCAGCCGTTCAGCTCGAAGACCGTCCGCTCGCCGCCATGCCACCGGTCGCGGGCCGTCACCCGGCATTTCGCCGCGATCTTCCCGGCCGTCGCGCTTTCGGCCGAAACGGCCAACGCCACGCCCGCCGCCAACAGAACCACGGCACGCCTCATGCTGCACCATCCTTTCTCCATGTTTCCGCGCTCGCCGCAACTGGATTCCGGCATCCCGTCAGCCGGACGGGAACAGGACGGGGAGCAGACCGACGTCCGCCGGACAGAACGGCAGCTTCCGCAGTTCCGCGGCCGTGAACCAGCCAAGTTCGGCGTGCTCCAGATTCCGCGGCTCCGCGCCGGGCGCCGGCTCGCAGTCCATGAGCACGAGATGGACCGTGCGGTCGGGGTACGCATGCGTGACGGACGTCCGTTCCCTCACGTTGACGACCGGAAGCGCGATTTCCTCGCGGCACTCGCGGACGAGCGCCTGCGCGGGCGTCTCCCCCGGTTCGATCTTGCCGCCGACGAACTCCCAGAATCCGGCCAGATACTTCCCCTCGGCCCGTCGGCCGACCAGGAACCGGTCCCCCCGCCGGATGATGCCGCCGACCACTTCCACGGGGTTCAGCCCTTCGCCTCCTTCAGCAGGCGGCCGATATTCAGCATGCGCGCGTTCAGGTCGCCGAACGTGACGTCCGCCGAATAGACGTCCTTGTAGTACGCATACGCCTTTTCGTAGTCCTTCGCCTCCTCGGCGCAAAGGCCCAGCCGGTAGACGACGCGCTTCTTGAGGTCGTCCATCGTCGGCAGCTGGTCGCGCGCCGTTTCGAGCTGCATGACCGCCATGTCCGTCTGCCCCTTCTTGAGGAAGCACATCGCCAGGTAGTAGAGCGCCTCCAGGCGGTCCTTCGGCGACTTCTGCGCGAGCTGGAGATGCTGCACGGCCTCGTCGTAGAACGACGCGTCGCTCTCGCCGTACGTGTAGTACTGGACGCCAAGCTCGAAGCGCAGATGCAGGTCGTTCGGATAGCGCTCCACGCGGGTGGCGAGATCGTCGAACACGAACTGGTTCTTCTCCACCTCCATCGCCTCGGCCTCGTCCGTCCGGCCCTGCTTGCGCAGCTCCTCGATCTGGAATTCGAAGTTCTGGGCCGTCACGGCGGAGAGCATGCGGTCGAGTTCCGGGTCGGCGGAGTTGATCGCCTGCGCCTGCTGCAGCGTCTGGATGGCTTCCGGGAAGCGCTTGTTCTGCATGAAGATGCGCGCCAGCGCCCGGTAGAAGTTCATGTTGCCGGGTTCCTTCTCGATCTGCGCCTTCTTCTCGGCGATGAGGGCCTCGGCGTCCTCGCCCGTGATCACCGCCTTGTTGGCCTGATCGAGCTTCTTCGCCTGCTCCTTGTTCGCGATGATGCCCTGGAAGCCGCCCTTCTTGCCGACGTTGTCGCTCCAGCCGCTGGAGATCGTCGCCTGCGCTTCCGCGTTCTTGAGGAGCTGGATGACGCGCTGGTCGCCCGGCTTGAGCTTCTGCAGCTTCACGTAGGCGTCGCGCGCCTTGTCGAAGCGCTTGGCCATCATGTAGTAGGTCGCGATGCGCTCCAGCAGATTGGCGTCGCCCTGATTGCAGGAATAGGCGGCCTCGACGGAAATCGCGGCGGCCTCCGGCTTGCCGGCGGCCTCGGCGGCCTTCACGGCGGCGTCGATGTTGTCCGGATCGAGCGGATTGACGGCGAGCAGCTTCTCGGCTTCGGCCATGGCCGCGGCGCCCTGGGCCTTCTTCGCCAGCGACAGGACCTTACCGCGCGCCATCATGCACTTCATCTTGGCGCCGAATCCGGGCGGATTCTGGCGGACGTTCGCGATCTGGGCGGCGCGCAGCAGACGACGCGTCTCCAGCGCGTCGGGGACCAGTTCGATCGCCTGCATCAGCATCTCGACGGCGAGCGCGTACATGCCGCCTTCCAGCGCCTGGCGCCCGCGGTTCGTGAAGTTTTGCGCTTTCTGCGCGATTGCATCGTTAGCCATTGCATTCTCCTCAAGACAAAAAAACACGGGACATTATAGCATCCCCGCAAATCTCGCGCAACGCCGGCCGTCTACGTCTTCAGATCCCGCACGAACTGCCGCAGACGCGCCATGGCCAGCCGGATCTTTTCGTAGGACGTCGCGTAGCTCATGCGGACGAATCCCTCCCCGCACGCGCCGAAGGCGGATCCGGGCACGCAGGCGACGGCGTGCTCGTCCAGCAGGCGGACGCAGAACGCCTCCGACGAAAGTCCCGTCGCGCGGATGTCGGGGAACACGTAGAACGCCCCCCGCGGCAGGAACGTCGTCAGCCCCATGCCATTCAGCTCGGCGACGAGGAAATCGCGGCGGCGCCTGTATTCGGCCCGCATGCGGGCCACGTCGTCGTCGCCCCGCGCCATCGCCTCGACGCCCGCGGCCTGCGCCAGCGTCGGCGCGCTCATGATGCCGTACTGGTGGATCTTCATCATCGTGTCGACGACCTCGCGGGGGCCGCAGGCGTAGCCCAGGCGGTAGCCCGTCATGGCCCAGCTCTTCGAGAATCCGTTGAGCAGAACCAGGTGGTCCTTCAATTCCGGAATCGACGCGAAGGAGAGCGGTCTGGCGCCAGGCGTATAGACGAGTTCGCCGTAGACCTCGTCCGCCAGCAGCAGGATGTCGTGCTTGAGGACGAACCTGGCGATTGCGCGCATGTCGCCCTTCGTCAGCGTCGCGCCCGTCGGATTGCACGGGAAGTTCAGCAGCAGCGCCTTCGTCCGGGGCGTGACCTTGCTTTCGAGCGCGGCGACGGTCAGCCGGAAATCGTCCGCCGCGCGCGTCTCCACGGCAACCGGCACGCCATGCGCCATTTTCATGATCGGCGAGTACGAGACGAAGCAGGGCTCGTGGTAGAGGATTTCGTCCCCCGGTTCCGTGATGGCGCGAATCGCCAGATCAATCGCCTCCGAAACGCCCACGGTGACCAGGATCTCCCGCTTCCAGTCGTAGGACGCCTCGAACCGGCGGGCGACGTAGCCGGCAATCGCCTGGCGCAGCTCCGGCGTTCCCAGGTTGGACGTGTAGTGCGTTCCCCCGTCCTCAAGACAGGTCACGGCCGCGCGGGAAATGTGCCACGGCGTGTCGAAATCCGGCTCGCCGACGCCCAGGGACACGACGTCCTTGCGCTGCGCGACGATGTCGAAGAACTTCCGGATGCCGCTTTTGGGAAGTTCCGCCACATGGCGGGCTATGAACGTGCGCGCCATCAGACGACCGGCAGACGGGTGTCATCGGCGAACTCGGCCAGCAGACCCTTCGCCTTGTAGGTCTTGAGCATGAAATGCGTCGCCGTCGAGAGGACGCCATCAATCGTGGACAGCTCCGCGGAGACGAAGTGCGCCACTTCCTGCAGCGACCGCCCGCTCACGAACACCAGCAGGTCGTAGGCCCCGCTCATCAGAAAGCAGGCGTCGACCTGCGGGAATTTCGCCACGCGCCGGGCGATCTTCGCGAATCCCGTATCCTTCGCCGGCGTGATCTTGAGTTCGATGACGGCGGTCACGTTGTCGTTTGTCTTCTTCATTGCGATCCTCGTTTGAAAAGCGGGTATCCGGCTGCGCCGGGCATCTACCGGTTCAGCACGTCCTTCGTCTCCTGGACGAGCGCCCTGAACGCGCCCGCCTCCTTGGCAAGCGCGGCCTTGAGGTCGTACTTCGCCGCCAGGGCCTCCAGTTCGTCCCTGCGGACGCCCTGCGCCTTGAGAAGGTTGAACTTCTCGGCCTGCTGGATGCCGTTCAGCAGCTCCAGAAAACGCATCGACGGCGAACCGTCCGGATACACGACGAACGTGTCGCCCGAACGCCAGTTGCCGTAGGAGGCGTCCGCGCAGGCGTCCAGCGGCCAGGAATTGTAGGCCCAGCGCAGCAGGCCGTCCAGCCCGCACATCGCCGGATAGGCGCCGCACCAGAACGCCTCGTCGAGTTCGCTGTCCATGAACGTATTGGGTTTGGCGGGGCCGCAGCAGATGTAGTACGTGGTCACCTTGCCCTCGCGCCGGCGCTGCGGAACTTCGGCGAGGAAGTCGGGGTTCACGTGGCCGAGGGACTGCGAATAGCTGTCGATGGCGATGCCCTTGAAATCGCTCGGCTTGCGGTTGCCCGCCATGGCGATCCGCATGCCCGGCGCCTTTTCCCGGAGGAAATCCACGGTATGGCGCAGATCCTCGGGCGTGCGCTCGTCCAGCGCGATGAGGACGTCCTTGAACCAGCCCTTCGCCTTGAGGTGTTCGGCGAAAGCCGCGAGGAACGGTCCCCAGTAGTCCCTGAAGAACGGCGTGCCCGGTTTCGCCTCCGCCTTCTGCATCCTGCCGGCCTCATCGTACCAGCTCACCTTGTACCCCCACGGGCACATCGTATAGCAGGCGATGTCAGGCCCCAGACCGCAGGCCCGGCCGAAGGCGACGTACGCGTCGAAGAGCGACCAGTCGAGGGCCGTCGTGCCGTCCGCGCGGCGCGTGTACCGCACCATCGACCCGTATCCGTCCTGGCACTGGTGGTTCCAGGGCAGGTCGACGAGCGTCACGGTCAGCGTCTTCTGGCCCGCCGAGGCGAGCAGCTTCCACAGCGGCGCCATCGCCGCGTAGTGCGCCGCCGAGAACGGTTCCACGCCCGCCGCGCGCGACACGGCCCACGGATGCTGCCAGAAATCGAGGTAGTACTTCCACTCCTTCGCCGGCGGCAGCACGCGATCGACCACGCGGACGTTCACGTCGCCAATCGCATAGACGCCGGGCTTCGCCGACGCGGGGACCTGGATCTGGACGACCTTCGGCCCCCGGGCCGCCGAATTCCACTCCACGCGGTCCGCCACGGCAAGACGTTCCGCGGCGTTCGGCTTCGGCGCGTACTTGACCTCGCGCGCCACGCCCGTCTTCACCACGAATCCCGCAGGGGCCGCCCCCGCCGTCTCGCCGGCCGGCAGAAACGCCGAAACCGTCTCGCCGCGCCAGGCCGCCACGTCCAGCGCCGAAACCGCGGACGCGCCGCAGACGGCCATTCCAAGAAGCAGTGCCGTTTTCATTTCCATTCTCCGTCGTCCTTTCCCTCCCGGCCGTCGGCCGGGATCACAGTCTCTCCAGCAAGTTGCGGATGGAACGCTCGCGGGCCTCGATCGCCTCGCACAGGCGGAACTGGACGCGGGCGCGGTTGAGGTTCTGTCCGGGCTGGCGGACCTTGAAGTACCGGTCCCCCGCCAGATAGTCCTGGAAGAAGCGAAGCCCCAGCTCGAACGGCAGCAGGCGGATGGCGTCGTACAGGTAGGACCGCTCGGCGTCCGTGAGAAACGCGCCCGCCTCCTTCAAATAGCCGCGCATGAAGGCCTGGAACAGATTCTCGTCGAACGAGACCTTGCCGAGGTTGAGCTCCTCTTCGCCCGCCGGATTGCAGATGGACCGGACGGCGTCGCCCACGTCGACGTGCATCAGCCCCGGCGACACCGTGTCCAGGTCGATCATCGCCGTCCCCTTCCCGGTGAAGTCGTCGATCATGATGTTGTTCACCTTCGGGTCGCCGTGGAACATGCGCTTCCTGATCTCGCCGCGCGCCTCGGCCTTTTCCAGCGAAACCGCGAACTCGCGGCGCTCCTCGACGTATTTCGCCAGCCGCCGGGCCTCCATCGAGGCGCCCAGGATCGCGCGCGCGCCCGCGTCCTGGAGCGTGGCGTCGTACTGCGCCAGATAGCCCGAGGTGATGTGGAACCCCGGCAGCGGGTCGACGATCGACGCCGGATCCATGTCCGACACCAGATAGTGGAAGTGCCCGAGGGCCGCCCCGCATTCCAGCGCGTGCTCGGGATTCTGGGCCGTGTCGAAGGCGTGTGCGGAGAGGATGCGCGTGATCACGCGCCAGACCTCGCCCTGCTCGTCCGTCACGTAGTCCGCGCCGGACTTCGTCTTGACGATCTGCGGCATCTGCCACACGCGGTCGTCCTTGTCCGTCTTCGCGTCCGCCTCCAGCTTCTCATGGCAATGGAGCGTGATGGCGTGCATGTTCCGCATGATGGCCTCCGGCTGCGGGAAGACCTTCCTGTTCACGCGCTGCAGCACCACCTGCGTCTCCGTGAACGTGTTGCGGAACACCGCCAGGAACGTGTCGTTGATGTTGCCGTTGCCAAACGGGACCAGCGTGACCAGACGGCCCCTGACGTCGAATTCGTTGACCAGAATCGCCAGATCCATGCGTCGTTCTCCTTTACCCCGACCCCCGCGCCTACCGCAGGGGTTTCATGTACATGAGACAATGCGAAATCGTCCAGGCCCAGTCGGCCGGCATGCGCTTGAGCTCGTGTCCCGCACCCCAGCTGTCCGAATAGAGGATTTCCCTCTTCTTGTCGTTGTAGCCGACGATCAGGCGCATGTGCCCGCCGCTCGCCTGCGGAATCTCCGGCTCCGGATAGGTCCCCAGCGTCACGCCCCAGAACAGCGGAATGCCCTTGTTCACCTGGTCGCGGACGTCCTTCATGAACTTCCTGTATTTGGCCTTCTGCGGCCCGTTCACCTTCATCTCCAGCAGGACTTCCGGCTCCATCGCCTTGTCCGCGGCCATCGGGCTGTAGGACACCACGTTCCCCCGCCGGGTGACGTAGACGTCCTCCGCGATCTCCTTCTTCCGGAGCTTCTTGGCCGCCTTGTTGTAGTTCTCGACCTCTTTCACCAGCCCGTCGATGCGCTCCCCGACCGGTTTCTCGAAATCGCCGTATGCGACGACCGTCCCCAGCTTGTACCGGCGGCCGATGGCCTGCACGGAATCCTTCATGCCCCGGGTCGTCGTTCCGTCCTCGGCCGACGTTCCCGCCGCCTGGGCGATTTCGTGTTCGTCGACCTCCACGCCGTAGTAGCGGAGCACGCGCTCGGAGGCCGCCGCCGCGCAATATCCCTTCTGCCCCTGGTCGACCATCGGCACGTTGTCGACGAACACGTCGCCGCGCGGATCGCGCACCACGTTCTCGACGATCTTCCGCGCGCCCTTGGCGGCGTTGGCCGAACCGACCGCCGTCTGGCCGGAACCGGCGGCGGCAAGCCGCTCGGGCCCGTCCACGGCCAGCCGCACGAAGGACGCCTTGAACGAAGAGGCGTCCTTGCCCTTCATTTCGTAGTTCCACGTCAGCGTCGCCACCGTCGGGATGCCGGTCTTCGGCCAGGTCTGGGACTTCTGGACGACGTGCGGGGCCTGCTGCGGCTCCCGCTTCTGCTCCGGCGGGCGGCCGCCCGCCGTCAGGTCCGCGCGGACCGTCTTGACCAGCTCCGTGAACGCCTCCCGCGAAAGGCTCTTCTCCCTGCGCTCCCGGTGGCGGATGCGGCGCCCCTCCGCCGTCGTCGTCTCCACCAGCGCTTCCGTGCCGGCCGTCGTGAACAGCAGCAGTTCGACGCGCGCAATGCCGCCCGCTTCGCCGAAGGCGACTTTGGTCTCGCACACCGGCAGCCCCTTGTACGTCACGCCCCCGTCCAGCCGCGTGTCCGCGCCGTCGCGCGCTCCCGAGGTGAACTGGAAGCCCTGCCGCTCATGGCGCTTGACGAACAGAACGGGATCGGATTTCCAGAATGCCTTCTCCGCCATGTCCGCGCCGATGTCGTACGCCTCGGCGCGCACTTCGCCGCCCGCCGCAGTCCCCATGCCGAGAACCGCCGCGAGGACCGCCAGCCCGCCCGCTATCAGATCTGCGTGTCGCATGTCGGCCATTATAGCATAAATCGTCCGCCGGACAACGCAATCTTGCCCAAGGCGGAACCGCCGCGCGCGCGGCCGATTCGGCACGGCCGCGGCGAACGGGGGCGATTGACGCTCAATCGGGCTTCCCGAGTTTGCCACTTGGCGATGTGGTCACCGCCTGACAGCAATTGGACGTAA
>JBJEWF010000023.1:0-5802 GCA_051884915.1 Kiritimatiellia bacterium | reverse complement strand
GTCAGCGTCAGTTTTCAGCCCGTCTCATCCCAGACTTTGCCACATTACCAAAAAGAGGCGCCAAGGGTTTTGCCGTCACGAACGTCGACTTTGCAGTGTCCCGGACCTTGGAAGTCGCGGAGGGAATGCTGTCGCTCGCGCCGGCCGAAGGGCAACGGATCGCCGACATCGTCATTGTGCGGACGGGTGCCGTTCTCGATCTTGGCGGCAAGACCGCGTCCTGCAGGGTCCTTATCCCGTATTCGGGCGCGACGATCCAGAACGGCACGCTGGCTTCGGACTGCCGCGGTTATGTGGCCGCGGCCGGAGAGATTGAGAATTTCGTGGTCGATCCCGACCTGGCCGTCTATTATCCGTTCCGCTCGGCTGAAACGCTGGCGAAGGATTTCAGCTGTCAGGGCAACGCCGATCTTTTGAAAGGAGGCGCGCCGGCCTTTGTCCCAGAAGGCCGCTTTGGAGGATGCGTCTATTTCGATGGCACGACCTATCTGACGAACAATGTCGGCGTCTTCCCGGCATCGCTTCCGACGGGCAAGACGGACAACACCCTCCTCGCACACGTCAAGGGCGGCAGCGAATCATTCGGTTCGCAAGCGATTGTCACGATAGGCAAAGCCGAAACCTACAAATGCAACGTCATGCAGGCTGCCAACGCGACAACTCTGCGGCATTTCGTCTGGAACGACTCGAACTACTTCACGGCGTCGCTGCCCACTGGCGATTCGCTTGTCAAGGGCTGGCATTCCGTGGCGACGACAATGGCGTGGAATGCCGACGAGGGGAAAGGCTACCATGCGCTGTGGGCGGAGGGGATGTGCTTGACGAATGGCCCGATTCTGACGTCCGGTGGCGTTGTCGTCACCCCTAATGTGGCGGCAGAATCGTTTACGATTGCCGGGCATCTGATTTATCAGAGCAACTTCAAGGGGTGGGTGGATGAGGTCGCGGTCATGAAGCGGGCGTTGACGGAAGCGGAAATGCAAACCTATCGCGATCGGGGCGTTCCGGGACTGGTCAAGGCCGAAAATGTCCATCTGATGTCGGCCGAGGGAGCGACCCTGAACGTGGCGGCCAGCGTGACATCCGCCTGGGTCGAAGGGCCTGGCGCGATTTCGACGTTTGGGCTGACCGTGACAGGCGTCATTACGAATGCGCCATCCCTCTCGGGAGATCTGACATTGGCCGATGGCGCGCGAGTTGTCACCGACCTGGATCATCCGATTGTCGTTGAGGGCCCGGCAGAATTGCCAGGAGGTGGTACCATCCAGGTGTCACAAGCCGATTTTTCCACAGTGCCGCTTCCTGTCGCGAGGACGATTGTCCAGGCGACCAGCCTCAGCGTGGCCGACCTCGCCAATTGGTCCGTCGAGGGGCTTCCGCCGGCAATCAAGGCCAAACCCGTTGTCGAGGGCCATGAACTTCGCCTTTGCCTGAGCAAGTCCGGTCTCGTGGTTGTCATACGCTAAAGGTTCCCATGCGCCAAAGGAGTATGGTATAAGGTATAATGTCGACATGTCGGGTTGGCTTGCGGGCAAGTCCGGTTTCATGGATGTCATATATTAGTTGAAGGGAGAGTTGGATGCAGAGGTTGATTCATGCGGTTGCGGCCGGCGTCGTCGGGCTGGCGGCGGCCTGCCCGGCGGAAATGCCGCAACGCGTCAACGACGAACTGGTTTCGGCCTATCGTACGGATCTGGTCGGGCCGGAGGTCTGGACAGGGGGGCCGCAAGGTCACGGGTACACGTCGCTGAATGGCGATGCCAAATCGTATTGGTCGGGCGAGGTGCCGTTTGAGCTGATCGGGAAGCCAAGTCCAGGCCTGTCGGGCTTGCTTCACGTCGTCCATGAGGTCCGTGGCCTCGTCAATGCGCTGGTGCCAGTTGTCCATGAGGGAACGACGAGGGTGACGTTGGTGCCGATTCGCAATCGCTGGACGCCGGCCGGCATGACAACCTACTATCGCGGCTGTCCCACCGGAGTTTCCGAGACGGAAGGATGCCATGTCGGGGCGACGGTCGTCAAGGAACGCAAGGCGATCCTCACCAACAACACCTTTGTCGCGGAATTGACGCTCAAGAACACGGGACCCGTTCCGCGCGTCTATCGCCTGTCGCTCAAGACTGCCGGCGGCCTGCCATGCGTTGGCGCCCCTGCGCGGGCCTGGGGATTTTCCACCTGCGCGATGTTTCGTTTGACCGAGCGCGTCACCTACGTCTGCGCGAAGGCGACATTCGACGGACGCGCCACGTCTCTTGAGATTCCCGCCCATGGCGAGTCGACGCTGCGCTATGTGCTCTCCTTTTCGCCGATTTCCGCGGAAGACGCGCTGTCACGGGCGGACGGGGCGCTGAGCGCCGCCGATCCCTTTGTCGACAATGCCCGGGCATTCGACGAGTGGTACGCCGCGAACGTGCCGCGTCTCGAGACGCCCAATCCCGATCTCCGGCGCATGTATTTCTATCGCTGGTTCGTGGTGAAGCGCGGCACGCATACGGCGCGACATGTCATTCCCGATCACGAATACCCGCGTCAGGCGATCTACGAAAGCCCCAATGGCGGTTGGTTCAATTGCGTGATCGGGCTTCCGGTCCCGGTCCAGATTGCCGAATCCCGGTGGAAACGCGATCCCGCCGCGGTGCGCGACCATGCTCTCAACTGGTGCGAATCGGTGAAGGGCTACCGCAACTACATTCAGTTCACAGGCCATGCGATAGCCGATCTCCTCAAGAACCATCCTTCCCGGGATTTTGCCGCCGCCGTCTATCCCGCCGTGAAGGCGTATGCCGAGGCGACGACAAGAGGTGCGCCGACGCTCCCCGTGCAGCAGAGCAGCTGGCCGGTTGGCGCCGAGTATCAGCCGAACTTCTATCAGTTCACCGATCCTCCGTTCGACTATCGGCATGACCACGGGTTCGGGCCGAAAAAAGGCTTCTCCATCGCCAAACTTGTGCGCCTGGACACGGCGGTCTACATGATCGGCGATTTGCTCGGTACCGCACGACTGGCGTCCATTCTTGGCAAGACGGACGAGGCAGACACCCTTGAACGACAGGCCGCGTCCTATCTTGACATCATCCGCACGCGGCACTGGGATGCGAACCTCGGACTCTTCCTGGCGGCGGATCCAACGACTTATCGCCTCGCGGACCAGGCGGCCTGCTATGACAGTTTTGCCCCGTATCTTTGGGGTCTGGTCACGGACGCCGAATATCTGCGCGCCTTCGACAAGCTGACCGACCGCGCGTGGTTCTGGGACGATTTCCCGGCGACGACCTGTGCGAAGAAATGTCCGATGTACTTTGGCGCAAGTGGCATCGTCACGCCGCCGGCGGCAACGCCCGACCAACCGGCCGCGAAAGGGTGCTGCTGGAACGGACCCATGTGGCATTATGCCAACGGACTCTACGCGGCCGCTTTTGGCGAGGCGGCGCGGGCCAAAGCCGACCTGCGCATGAAATGGCTGGAATTCTTCGACGCATGGAGCGAGAGCCACTGGGCATACGGCGACCGGACGGTTCCGCGAGCCGCCGAGCATTTCCGCCCTGAAGACGGGGCCCGCTGCGGGACGGCCTGGGACTACTTCCATAGCGCCTGGTTGAATCCGTTCTATCTCTATCGCTGTGGAATCGGCTTGTCGAAAGATTTGCGGACGCTGTCTTTCGAGCCTTTTGCCACCGAAGATTTTCGTCTGTCGTGCGTGCCGCTGGCCGGACGCGAATATTCTTTTGAACAGCATGTCGGGCGTTCGGGCGAACGCGAACTTGTCGTCTCTATCTGCCAGAAGGATGGAACCGAACGCGTCCTGGCAAAAGGCGTCAATTCCGTTCGTGTCGCCATTGAACCTTGCGATGTCCCGTTTGCGTTCGTGCCGCCCTCGTGTGGTCGGTCCATTCCCAAGCCCGTCGTTCCGGAGAAGCCCAAGCTGTCGGCTTCGTTCCAGAACGGCAGGGAGAATCTCGATGCCCTGTTGGAAGAGCAAGAGCCGACGTCGAGCGGAGACGCAACCGTGCCGCGCTTTACCTTCTGGCCGCATCGCGGCACGGAGGAGTGGATTGCCCTTGAACTGCCGAATGCGCGGCCGCTCACCGGAGTCCAAGTCTACTGGTACGACGATGAAGGACATGGCTCCACGCGCGTGCCGGATTCCTGGACGGTTGAGTACCAGAGCGCGTCAGGCGACTGGAGATCCGTCGACTGTACAACGCCCGTGGCCAAGGATCGCGTCTGCATCGCCAGATTCCCCTCTCCGGTCGAGACCAAGGCTCTTCGTCTGCGTCTCAAACTGAAGAAGGGGTATAGCACGGGACTGCTGGCTCTTTCCTTGTTGCCCTAGGCGCTGGGGCGAGTCGGTTTTACGGACGGCGCCTCCTGCGCGCGGGAGACGCAGAAGATCTTCTGCGACGCGAACCAGATGGCGCAGATCGGCGATGGTGCGACTTGCCGTGACGCGCAACGGAAACGATCTCGGCGCGAAAGGCCGTTCGCCGGACCGTGACCTGTCGCTTTACATAGCAGGAGGTAGGCGTCTCTCCGCACTCACGCATACGTCCGCCCCGTGTCGGCCTCCGTCGGCGCGGGACGTGTCGTTTTCCGCATGTGGCGCATCGCGCCGCATGGAGCGATCCCCGGCGTCTGCCGAATGGCTTGACGTTTTCGCACAATGGCCTCCGTGAGGGGGTCGCTATATGGCGACGCCGCAATGAGACAATTGCGTTGAAGGCGTAAGCGGTTCGGTCTGCTTCGCGATTGCACGGTTGAACGGGATGAGGGCGTTATGATATGGCAGAGGGATATTCGACATGCTGAAGAAGTTTCTGGAGATGGCTGCTCTTGACTGCTTGGCGGCGTTCCGGTGTTTGGTGGCATCGTCGGCGTGTCCGCCAAACTGAACAAACTGGACATCACCGGAATGAAGTCTTCGGATCCGGTTGAAACGGCAGAGATCCAGTGCGCCAAATGTCCCTGGTCTACCTCGGCATCAGTTCGTTATCGGGGTCAAGATAGGTGTGCATACCTCCATGAAGGTCCGTGCAAAAAGATGGCGGGATAACGAGTGGGGCCATACCTCCTGAAAGACCTCTCGATGACCACACCTGAGAAGAATCGTGACTTCACTTTGGGGTTGAGAATATCCGAAATCCCTAGAAAAGATGAGGACATGGGGACTGGATGAAACAAAAAACTCTCGCCTGAATGCGAGAGTTCTCCCAAGTCCGCCAAACGGAATGGTGGGCGCTACTGGACTCGGACCAGTGACCCCTACCGTGTGAAGGTAGTGCTCTAACCAACTGAGCTAAGCGCCCACATGGGGACGAAACAATTGCTATTTTATCAAAACCCTGTTTTCGAGGCAAGGGCTAATTGCGAAAAGTTGGGGGCGGGAAATTGTAATATCTCGTGACGCAGTTAAAAGAAGAAAAAATCATACCCTTGAAGGAAGAAAAAAGGACGCCGGCACCATCCCCATGAGGATGGACGAACACCGGGCAAAAGCAACACCCACAAAGTCCGCAAATCGGGTCCAATGTAACTTCGCTAAAAACCGGCACGGTACCGGAAGGCAGTTCCTGTGGGCGGAAGGAAGCAGACCATAAGAAAGGCGCGATGGGCAAAACCTTCCGCAACTCGCCCTGGACGCCTCAACCAGATTTGAACCTAATGGCATCAAAAGCCCATAGACCGCCCATCTCGAACGGCCCGCATCAAGCGGTTCTCGTCGCCGAAGGCTATGGCAGACGGGCTAACGCCCAAGCATCCAGTAGCCGAAGCGGGCGACCCACTCCTTGAGGGCGGAGGAGTTTC